>JBFYWT010000076.1:0-6383 GCA_041310895.1 Desulfobacteraceae bacterium
AGCCCGAAATCGAGGATCTTCACCTTGCCGTCCGGGTGAAGAAAAAGGTTTCCCGGTTTGATGTCCTGGTGGACGATGGACCGCTCGTGGGCATACTGGAGCCCCCGGCAGACCTGGACGACGACGCTCACGGCTTCCGTGACCGGCAGGCAGCCGACCTCGTCGAGGACCTCTCGGAGGGTCCGGCCCTCCAGGCGCTCCATGATGATGAAAATGGTGCGGAACCGCTCCTCGATGTCGAACACCTTGACGATGTTCTCGTGGTTGAGGCCGGCGATCGTCCGGGCCTCTTTCCGGAAGTTGGCGAGGAATTCGGGGTTCATGGCCATGTCGTGCCGCAGCATCTTGATCGCCACCGGCCGGTTCAGGTCGGCGTGGGTGCCGTTGTAGACGATTGCAAAGGCCCCCCTCCCGAGGATATCGGTGATGACGTACTTGCCGATCTGCCGGTCGGCCGTGAGCTTGCGCGAAGCGAACCGTTCCGCGACGATCTCGGTGAGGAAGGTGCCCACTTCCGGGTCGGCCTGGAGCATCTGCTCGAACACATCGCGGGAGATGCTCCACAGCTCCATGTCGCACAGGGCTTCCACGTGCGCGCTGCGGGGCTCCCCCGTCAGGAGCGCCATCTCGCCGACAAACTCCCCCTCCTTGATCGTGCCCACGGCGTGGCAGGCGGCACGCTTCTCCAGGAGCACCCGGCAGGCTCCGCTCTGGACGATGTAGCAGACATCGCCCACCTCGCCCTGGCGGATGAAGCGGGTCCCGGCCTTGACCATGCGGAAGCGGATGCTGTTCAGGAGGGGGCAGACCGCATCGCGATGGATGGCTTTCAGAAACGGGACGGTGCGGAAGAACTCGTAGTCCGACGGGAAAGGACCGGACTTCTCGCCGGGGATCAGGGCGCAGGGCAGGGGAAACTCAGCCGCGGCGGCGGTGCAGCCGAGCAGGACGTGCTCCGGTTTTTTGGGGTCCGGGCGTGCCCAGCAGATCCGGCCCTCGAAGCACGCCCATCCTTTACCCGGGAGGCCGAAGACGCAAAGCTGAAAACACCGGCCGGGGGGGAATTCCCGCATGCTCCTCAAGAGCAGGCCGCTGGCGCTGCAGTCGTGTACATCCACGTAGAAGGGCCGTTCGGTCGCCCCCCAGGCTGGCGGGCAGGCGTCTGTCGCATTCAACAGCCTGAGAAGGGCGATTCTCGGCGTGGGGAGTGTCTGTCGGAGGGTGATTCGCCGATCGGTGAAAGCAGGGCGCTCGTAGATTCCGCCGGCGCCGGTTGTCTCATCACGCTCAGGCATAGGCGAAACGGCCTGTGAGGGTGGATGATGATTCTCCACTACATGGGGGGCCATTCAAAGTCAAGGGGGATTCCCCGGAGGCACCTCTTGGCCGCTCCGCTCCGGTCGGTCTATAGGATCAGGGGGCGTGATGCAGGGGGCACGGCGGGAATCGTTGACAGCCGGGCGAAAAACGACCATAATCGAAACACTTCAAGCTGGACTTACCATTTCCCCCCTACTTTCGATCCGCTCCCGATCCGGCTGAAGTTATTCGAAAAGCGCTCCTTGTTTCCATACAGCCGACCCTTTTAACAGCAGGATCCGCACATGGACAGTTTGCCGGAGTGCGAAGATGAACTGCTGCGATTAAGGCGCGAGAAGGCCGCCTTCCAGGCGCAGTCCAAACTCATGGAGCACTTTCTCCTCTTGGCCCATTCCGCGGCCGAGGAGCGGGTGTTGCACTCCATCCTGCAGGAGACGCTCCAGATCTCGGTCGACCTGACGGGGGCCCAAAAGGGGAGCCTCTTTCTGCTCGACGCAAACGGCCGCGTCAGCGACAGCATTCTGACCCGAGGGGAGAGGCCTGCCGCCGAGAGGGCCGCCATCATTGGGCAGGTCATGGACCACGGCCTAGCGGCCTGGGTGTGGAAGCACCGCCGGGCCGGGTTGATTTTCGATACCCGTGAAGACCCTCGCTGGGTGAACCTGCCGAATCAACCTTACGCGGTCCGCTCCGCCCTGGCGGTGCCGATCCGGCGGGGGGCGGACTTGCTCGGGTTGCTGACCCTGCTTCACGGCGACCCCGACTGCTTCAGCCAGGAGACTGCCGAGCTGATGGAATTAACGGCAGTGCTGATCGGGGTGACCCTGGAAAACACGCGCCTGTATGCCGAGCTGCAGAAGTACTCCCGGGCGCTGGATGCCGAGCTCGAAAAGGGCAAGAAAATCCAACAGCAGTTTCTTCCCACCGCGCTCCCCCGGCTCTCCGGGTGGGACATTGCCGCCGCTTTTCATCCTGCCCGCCGGGTCTCCGGGGATTTCTACGACGCGTTCAAACTGTCCGGCGACCGGTTGTGCATCGTCATCGGCGACGTGTGCGACAAGGGGGTTGGCTCCGCCCTTTTCATGGCACTGATCCGAAGCCTGGTCCGGGTGCTTTCGGGTAAATCCGACATCGAGGGCCTTTCCTCCGGCGCGACGGAACACCACAGGATGGACACCGAGTCCATCGCCGCCTTCAACGCTGTCGTCGGCACCAACGATTATCTTGCCGGAGAACACGCCGAGGGCGGTATGTTTGCGAGCCTTTTCGTCGGGGTGCTGAACCCGGAAACCGGCCGCCTGGCCTACGTGAACGGCGGTCACGACCCCCCCTGATCGTTGGCGACAGACGGATACGACTGCAGTTGCTGGCCACCGGCCCGGTCGTGGGGGCGTTGCCGAGCTCGCGCTTCGAGGTTGGAACGGCCGTCATCCAGCCGGGCGAAACACTGGTCGGCTACACCGACGGCGTGACCGAGGCGCTTTCCCCGCAGGACGTGCTTTTCAGTCGGGAGCGATTCAAAGCGTTGGCGTGCCGGACGGAAACCTCAGCGGCACGCCTTGTCGAGACCATCCGGGGAGAGCTGTTCGACCACATCCAAGGGGCCCCGCAGTACGACGACATCACGGTGATTGCAGTCCACCGTGCCGGTGGGGTTGCCGGCGATTGACTGCCGGGCAGGAAGCATTTTGCCGCCATTGGCCTCGCACCGGCCGGGACAGGTTCCTTGGTCCCGGCGGCACGCTCCGCCCCTTTATACGCCGCCTGCCTGAACACCCTCGTGGAAGGAGGATCCTCCCATAATACGTCACGAAAAGGGTTCCAATGCCGCTCCGCCCGCTGATGCGACTATGCGCCAGGATGCCGAAGAGAAGGTAGCCCGGTACCAGATGATCTGCGAGCTGGGCCAGATGGTCACCTCGGAGGTGAATCTGGAGGCCCTCTTCGACCTGATCATCCGCCAGACCACCCGCATCATGGGCTGCGAAAAGGCCTCGGTGTTCCTGTTCGACCCCCGGCACGATCAGCTCTGGGCCTGGGCCTCGACCGACTTGACACGCAACTCCATCCGCATCTCAAAGAGCTGTGGTGTGGCCGGATGGGTTTTCAGCTCCAAGGTCGCGCTCATCCTTAACGATCCTTATAACGATCCTCGGTTTTTCCCCGGCGTCGACACCCGGACCGGATTCCGCACCCGGAGCATCCTGTGCATCCCCCTTCTCACCCGGCAGCAGCAGGCTGTTGGCACGCTTCAGGCGCTGAACAAAATTTCGGGGGATTTCACCGATGAGGATCGGGAGTTGCTCACCGCCGCCTCCTACTACATGACCATTGCGCTCGAAAACGCCAAACTATATGAGGATCTGAAGGAGCTTGACCGGGCGAGGGAACGTGTCATCCACCACTTGTCCCATGAACTCCGAACTCCCCTGTCGATCCTCGCCGGGGTCATCAGCCGGTTGAAGAAGGCTCTGAACACTGCCGGGCCGGGGGCCGATCTCGAAAGGACCCTCCTTCGCGGAGAGCGAAACCTGGAGCGGCTGGTTTCCATTCAGCGCAAGATCGACGATATCCTCTCCGGCCGGGAGGATGCGGCGGAGGATGCGCCGGATCTCCATCAACTGGCGCAACGCCTGCTGAGCGAGGTGGTGGATGAGGCGGCGGATACATCCCCGGAGCTTGTCCGGCGGTTGGCCGACCGGCTGGCGGCCGTCACCCGGCGTCGGCGGATCGTCAGGGAGAGGGTGAAGTTGGGTTTGCTCCTCCAATCGGTCTGCGATACGGCTGAGGCCGCCATGAGGGGGCGGGAGCTCTGCCTCATGCGGCATTTCGGAGGCGAGGCTGAAGTCTACACCGACGGCGGCATCATCGGATCCGTGTGCGAGGGACTGCTCAAGAACGCAATCGAAAACACGCCCGACGACGGTGTCGTCGAGGTCAGCTTGGAAATGGACGGCGATGAAATCCGCATCACCGTCACGGACCACGGGGTCGGCATCACCCCGGCGAACCAGACCTTGATTTTCAGCGGGTTTTTCCACACCCAGCCGACCGAACACTATGCCTCAAAGAAGCCCTACCAATTCAATGCCGGAGGCGCGGGAGCGGACTTGCTGCGGATCAAGTCCTTCGCCGCGCGATTGGGGTTCCACATCGGTTTCACCAGCCGGCGCTGCCCGTTCCTTCCGAAAGATGAGGACAGCTGTCCGGGGCGGATCTCAGCCTGCCGCTTCATCCGTGCCCCCGGCGAGTGTTATGCCAACAGCGGTAGCACCTTCACGCTGAGGCTGCCGGCAGGACCTGCAGAGGGCCCTTCTCCCACGGCGTGACAAACCGGCAGGTAAGGAGTTTCGGAAATTGAAGGAGGGTAGATCCCTCTCGGCTGGCTTCTCCTCGGCGGCCGGTCCCCCGCCCGCCAGTTTGGCCAGGGTTGCGTAGCGCTCGTTGACGTGCGCCTCGAGCATGGCATCGAGGCGGGCAGGTTCCTCCGGGAAGATCTTCTTCAACGACGCGTAGCGGATCTCGCCGGCGAGGAAGTCGCGGATCGAGCCGTCCGGCTTCTTGGAGTCGAGGCTGAAGGGGTTCGGGCCCTCGGCCTTCAACGCCGGGTTGTAGCGGTAGAGCGGCCAGTAGCCGGACTTGACCGCCAGGTCCTCCTCGGCCTGGGTCTTGCCCATGCCGGCCAGGATCCCCTGGTTGATGCAGGGCGAGTAGGCGATGATCAGGGAGGGCCCGTTGTAGGCTTCGGCCTCGGTCAGGGCCTTCATCAGCTGGTTCTTGTTCGCGCCCATGGCCACGCTGGCGACATAGATGTAGCCGTAGGACATCATCATGAGGCCCATGTCCTTCTTGGGCGTCTTCTTGCCGGAGGCCGCGAACTTGGCGACCGACCCGGTCGGGGTGGCCTTGGAGGACTGTCCGCCGGTGTTGCTGTAGACCTCGGTGTCGAAGACCATCACGTTGACGTCCTCGTTGCAGGCCAGAACGTGGTCAAGCCCCCCGAAGCCGATGTCGTAGGCGGCCCCGTCGCCCAGGAAGACCCAGAAGGACTTCTTGGTGAAGAGGTTCGCCATGCGCAGGATCTCGGCGAGAAGCGGGTTTCCGGTATGCTTGGGCAGGAGCGCCTTCAGCTGGTCGCCGAAGCGGCGTGAGCCCTCGGAATCCTGCAGGTGGTCGAGCCAGCCTTGGAGGGCGCTCTTGACCTCGGCCGGCGTATCCCCGGCGATGGCTTTGCGGGTGAGATCCGCCAGCTGGCGGCGCTGCTGGAAGATGCCGAGGTACATGCCGTAGGTGAACTCGGCCGAGTCCTCGAAGAGGGAGTTCCCCCAGGTGGGGCCGTGGCCGTCTTTGTTGGTGCAGTAGGGCACCGCGGGCGCCGAGCCGCCCCAGATGGAGCTGCAGCCGGTGGCGTTGCCGATGATCATGCGCTCCCCGTAGAGCTGGGTGACGAGCTTGGCGTAAGGGGTCTCGCCGCAGCCCGCGCAGGCCCCGGAGAACTCGAGCAGGGGCTGGCAGAACTGGCTGCCCTTGACCGTAAAGCGGCCGACCAGGCTGTCGCGTACCGGCAGGCTCATGGCGTAGTCCCAGAGCGGCACCTGGGCGGCGGTCTGGGTCTCGAGCGGCTTCATCACCAGGGCTTTCTTCTTGGCCGGGCAGATGTCGGCGCAGTTCCCGCAGCCCAGGCAGTCGAGGGTGTCGACCTGGATGCGGAAGGAGTAGTCCTTGAGCTCCTTGCCGACGGCCTTCTTGGCCTCGAAGCCTGCGGGTGCCTGCTTGAGCTCCTCTTCGGTCACCAGGAAGGGCCGGATGCTGGCGTGGGGGCAGACCATGGCGCACTGGTTGCACTGGATGCAGTTGTCCATCACCCACTCGGGCACGTTGATGGCGACCCCGCGCTTCTCGTGTCGCGTGGTGGCGACCGGGAAGATCCCGTCCGGGGCGAACTTGCTGACCGGCAGCTTGTCGCCCTGCTGGGCCAGGATGGGGCGCATGACGTCCCGGACCCACTCCGGCTCCTTTTGCCCCGATTTGCCCTGCTCGCCCGCCTGGGCCCAGGACGCCGG
>JBFYWT010000080.1:0-4471 GCA_041310895.1 Desulfobacteraceae bacterium
CCTGCCAGCGGGTCTCGGCGTGCGTGTCGCCCGCATCGGAATCGCTGAAGGCCGCGGTTTCAAGGGTCGGCAGAGTGTCCGTGACATCGTCGATGGCCGGCGAAGACAAAACCGGTGCCAGCGGCGGGTTGTTGTCCGGGGGGGGATTGTTGATCTCAGAGTCCGCGTCGGCGTTGTCGCCGATTCCGTCCCCATCGCTGTCCTGCCACTCGGCGGGGTCGTCGGGGAAGGCATCCTGCTCGTTGGGCACCCCATCCCCGTCGAGGTCGGCGGAGAGAACCGTCACCGTGCAGGTGTCGGTGGCATAGAGCCCGGCCGCATCGGTGGCTTTGAATTCGAAGACCAGGGTCACGGTCCCGGTCGCAATGGCGGGCGCCGTAAACAGAGCCTGCTGGGTCGCAGCGCCGGTCAATGCCACCGTTGTTCCTCCGGTCTGCCGCCACTGCCAGGATGCAATTCCGTTGTCCGGGTCGGAGCCCGTGCCGCTCAAGGTCACCGCGGCCGAGGCATTGACGGTCCGGTCCGAACCGGCGTTGACGGTGGGGGGCTGGTTGGCACTGACGGTGACCGTCCGCCCGCCCGACCAGGCCGACTCCGCCTGCTGCGCATCCCGCGCCTGGGCTTTCACGATGTATTGGCCGGCTGCCGTCCAGGTCCTGGTTTGGCTCGCCGCCCCCCAGCCGGACACGACCCCGCCACCCCAGTCGAAGCGGTACTGCAGGACGTCGCCGTTGGGGTCGGTGGCGGAGGTGGTGAAGGTGGCGACCGTTCCAGCCAGAGCACCGGACGGCCCCGACGGAACCGAGGGGGTGAACGGGGGGCTGTTGGGTGCCGGTATGGTGTGGCTCACCTCGTTGGAGTAGCCGCTCTCCTTGCCGTCCGCGTTGTAGGCGGTGGCGGCGAAATAATAGGTCTGGCCGCCGGAGAGACTGTCGAGGGTGTACTGCGTCACGTTGCCGACATCGACGGAATTGCTGTAGTTGCCGCTGGCGGTGCCGTAGTGCAGCCGGTAACCGGCCAGGTCGGTCTCCGTGTTCGCGTCCCAGGCCAGGGTAACGGTTTCGGCGCGGGCCATCACTGAGAAAAGGATGGCGGCCAGCAAAACGGAAAACAGGATTAGGCTGCGGGTTCGTCGCGGCAGTCGGATTTCAGTCGTCTTCATACCAGCACCTCTCGAAATAGTTCGGCCGGCATCGGCCAGCACGATGTCGAAGGTGCTGCGCCCGCCCGGCAACCCCGCTGCCGTATCGCGCGGTGCGCGCGACGTAGGCCGGTGGCTTTGCGTCCCACCCTTTCGGGTGGTTTGCCTTTATCAAGCAGTATCAAGGAAAAAGAGCAGTCTTTGCCGAGGTGTTCAGCAATACGTGTGCCAATTGCAGGGCGTGCCTTACCCATCCTCTATGGATTGATTTTGTTGGAAGAAGGGGCGGGAATGACGCTATCGTGTTCCGATGTGAAAATTTTATTGAAACCCGGATTTCGCAATTGTCAGTGCCGGGGCGATGGTCGGAACGGATTCCGCCGGTGCGGCGCGGATCCGCTCGTTCAAGGCGTGTTCAGGCCCCCGCGGATAGAGGGCCCTAACCGGATAGGCCTGTCAACACGTTCAGCGGGGCGGATAGGCGCTGGATGTCAACGGGGTTTTCGAGATCGAAACAGGCGCCGGGCGTTTTTTCAGAAAATTGCCGCGCTAAAGTGGTTTTGCCGAGGGGAGCAGGCTGAGCTCTGCAAAATCAGGAAATAGCGGCAGGCTTCTAATTGTGCCGAAAATTTGGTAGGCTATGCTTCAGTCGCACCGGGTAGAGATTGCGGGGGTTCAGAAGGGAGTGCTGGCGGATGGAGGTAGTCCGGACTGAAATCGACGGGGTGGTGCTGCTCGCCCCCAGGAGCTTCGGGGACGAGCGCGGCTATTTCATGGAGACATTTCACCGCCGGCGCTACGCCGATTGCGGGATCGAGGCAGACTTCTGCCAGGACAACCTCTCCTTTTCGCGACGGGGTGCGCTGCGGGGGCTCCACTATCAGCTGCCGCACGCCCAGGCGAAGCTTGTGCAGGTGCTGGTGGGGGAGGTCTTCGACGTGGCGGTCGACATCCGCCGCGGCTCGCCGAGCTTCGGCCGCTGGGTCGGCGCCACCCTCTCCGCCGAGAACCGGCGGCAGCTCTTTCTGCCGGCGGGCTTCGCCCACGGGTTCTGCGTCATGAGCGAGGCCGCGCTCTTCGTTTACAAGTGCAGCGACTACTACGCGCCCGAGGCCGACCGGGGGATCCTCTGGTCCGACCCCGAGCTTGCGATCGACTGGCCGATCAAGGACCCGGTGCTCTCTCCCAAGGACGCTGCACTGCCACGGCTGCGGGATATTTTGTTTGATAACCTTCCAAATATAAAGTAAATTTTTCACCGCAGACGCACGCAGATTTCCGCGGACGGGCTGCCGAACGCTTGTGCGTTCCGCTGCTGGGATTTTCAGCCCCGCGACCTGCGGGGCTGAAAGATGCGATCGCTGCGCGATGAAAGAATGGTTGTAGCTGCCCGCAGGGCGCCAGGCTCATCCGGCCGGCAGGTCGCCGGGCGGATAGGCACCTGTCTGCGGTCGTCGGCGCCCGTCTGCGGCTAAATGGCTTTTTCGCAGTTCAATTATAGGCATTTTAGCGCATTTTAGCGCATTCTAGCGCATTTCCTTTAAGGAGCTTTCCGTGTCGGATCTGGTGATCATCGGGAGCGGAGGCCAGCTGGGATGGGAGCTGGTGCGGCAGGGAAAGCGGCGGGGGATGGATCTCAAGGCCCTGGACTTCCCCGAGATCGACATCGCCGATCCCGCCTCGGTAAGCGCCCGCCTTGAACCCTTAGGCACCCGTGTGGTGGTGAACGCCGCCGCCTACACCGCAGTGGACCGGGCCGAGTCCGAGCCGGAGACGGCTTTTGCCGTCAACCGGGCGGGGCCGGCCCACCTGGCCGCCTTCTGCGCCGATCACGCGGCGGCCCTGGTCCACGTCTCCACGGACTACGTCTTCAACGGTGAGAAGAAAGGGGCCTATCGGGAGACCGACCCGACCGAACCCCTCGGGGTCTACGGCCGGAGCAAGGCCGAGGGCGAGGCGGAGATCTGCCGGCGGCTCGAGCGCCACGTGATCATCCGGACGGCCTGGCTCTACGGGGTCCACGGCCCCAACTTCGTCAAGACCATGCTGAAGCTCGCCCGGGAGCGCGAGACCCTGCAGGTCGTGGCCGACCAGGAAGGCTGCCCGACCTTCGCGGCCGATCTCGCCGATGCCCTCCTGCGCATCTGCGAACGGATTTTGGGCGGCGGGGATCCCTGGGGCACCTACCACTACTGCGGGGCCGGGGCCGCGAGCTGGCATGAATTGGCGAGCGCCGCCATCGACATCGCCCGCCGGCACGAGCCGCTGCGGGTCAAGACGATCGCGGCGATCACGACCGACCACTACCCCACCCCCGCCCGGCGCCCGGCGAACTCGGTCCTCGACTGCAGCCGCATGGCCGAGCGGCTGGATATCCGGCCGCGGCCGTGGCGGGAGGCGCTGGCCGAAATGCTCGACCGACTTTACACGGAGGATTAACGATGATCAGCGACATGTTTCCCAAGCCCAACCACACCAAGGTCAAGGGCATCATCCTGGCCGGCGGCTCCGGCACGCGGCTCTTCCCCGTGACCCAGGTGGTCTGCAAGCAGCTCCTGCCGATCTACGACAAGCCGATGATCTACTACCCGCTCTCGGTCCTGATGCTCTCCGGGATCCGCGAGGTGCTGATCATCTCGACCCCGGAGGACCGGGAGAAGTTCGAGGCCCTCTTCGGGGACGGCTCCCGCATCGGCCTGAAGATGTCCTACGCCGTCCAGCCCCGGCCCGAGGGGTTGGCCCAGGCCTTCATCATCGGCCGGGAGTTCATCGGCGATCAGAGCTGCTGCCTGATCCTGGGGGACAACCTCTTCTTCGGTCACGACCTGTCCCAGGTGCTGAACCGCGCGATCCAGTTCGGAACCGGCGGGGTGGTCTTCGGCTACTGGGTCAAGGACCCGCAGCGCTACGGCGTGGTCGAGTTCGACGCCGATGGCCGGGTGCTGAGCATCGAGGAGAAGCCCGCGCAGCCCAAGTCCAACTACGCCGTCCCGGGGCTTTACTTCTTCGACCGGGAGGTGGCCGACATCGCCGCCCGCGTCAAGCCCTCGCCCCGCGGGGAGCTCGAGATCACCGAGGTGATGAAGAGCTACCTCGAGCGGGGGAAGCTCACGGTCGAGCTTTTGGGGCGGGGCTTTGCCTGGCTCGACACCGGCACCCACGAATCCTTTCTCGAGGCCGCCCTGTTCGTCGAGACCCTGCAGAAGCGGCAGGGGCTTAAGATCGCCTGCCTGGAGGAGATTGCGCTCCGCATGGGCTACATCGACCGGGAGCAGGTGAAGCGCCTGGCCCAGCCCTACCTCAAAAACGAGTACGGGCAGTACCTGATGG
>JBFYWT010000081.1:0-3612 GCA_041310895.1 Desulfobacteraceae bacterium
GCCAGGACCTCGGCCTCCTCGCCGCCGCGCCCGAACACGAAGGGGTCGCCGCCCTTCAGACGGGTCACGATCTTTTTCTCTCGGGCCTTGGCGACGATGAGGGCGTTGATCTCCTCCTGCGGCAGGGTGTGGTCGCCGCCTTTCTTGCCGACGTAGATCAGCTCCGCCGTTTCACACGCGTACTTCAGCAGGGATGGGGCCGCCAGGTAGTCGTAGATGATCACGTCGGCCGCTGCGATGCACTCGCGGCCCTTGACGGTGATCAGCCCGGGATCCCCGGGGCCTGCTCCTACCAGGTAAACAATGGGTGGTTTCATGTTAGAGTACGGCGCCGGTGAGTTTTTGTAGAATTTGATCCGCTCCCCGCTTGAGGAGGGTTTCGGCCAGTTCGATGCCGATCCGCTCGGCCGATTCCGCCGGTCCGCTCAGGCGATCCTTGATCACGGTGCCGCCGTCGATATCGGCCACCAGACCCGTCAATGTCAAATTCGCGCCGTCGAGGCGGCCGTGGCCGGCGATCGGGACCTGGCAGCCGCCCTGCAGCCGTTTCAAAAACGCGCGCTCGCCGCTGACCGCCGTGCGGGTGGCGGGGTGGTCCAGGGCGGCGACCATGGGGCCCATGCGCGCATCCTTCTCCCGGATCTCGATGCACAGCGCCCCCTGGCCGACGGCCGGGAGCATGCTCTCGTCATCCAGGTATTCGGAAACGCGCTGCGCCAGGCCCAGGCGCTTGACGCCCGCGGCAGCCAAAACCACCGCGGCCAGCTCTTCCGTGTCGAGTTTGCGCAGCCGGGTTTCCACGTTGCCCCGCAGCGCAACGACCGCCAGATCCGGCCGCAGATGCCGGAGCTGGGCCGCCCGCCGCAGACTGCTCGTGCCGATGACGCCTCCGGACGGTAGTTGCCTCAAGGTGCGGCCGCTTCGCGAAATGAGCACATCGGATGGGGTTTCGCGCTCCGGCACGGCGCCGATGGCCAGCCCGGCCGGGATTTCCGCGGGCATGTCCTTCATGCTGTGAACCGCCACGTCCGCCCGGCCGTCCAGCAGGGCTTCCTCGATCTCCTTGACGAAGAGGCCCTTGCCGCCGACCTTGGCGAGCGGCACATCCAGGATCTTGTCGCCCTGAGTCCTGATGATGGAGAGCTCCACGGCGACGCCGGGAAAGCGCTGCATGAGGGCCGAACGCACCCATTCGGCCTGCCAGAGGGCGAGCGGGCTCCCGCGCGTGCCGATCACGACGGGTTTCATCATCAGTGCTTGCACCCCGCGCAGCTTCCGGCGTGGCAGCTGCCGCAGGAAGAGGCGCCGGCCGCCTGCTTGACGGTCTGTCCTCCGCCGCCCTTGCTGACGAAGCCGCAGGCGGACATGCGCTTGCGGACATTTTTGCTGCGGCAGCCCCTGCACTTCGGCTTTTCCTTGCCGAAGACGAGGCACTCGAAGTCTTCTCCGCAGGTCTCACAGTGGTATTCATAAATGGGCATGGCAACGGTTCTCCCTGTTGATGGCCGGAGTCATGAAATCAACATAGCGATATAAATGTGAAATACAATGCTTTGTCAAGATCCGAGTCGCGCCGAGGCGAATGCCGCCGTCTCGCCCAGGGCTTCGATCACGCCGGCGGCAATGAGCGGCAGCAGGATCTCGTGGTGGCCGACCAGATGGATCCCGCGCCCGCCGCGGGCGGTGGGGCGCTGCAGGACGTTGACCGTGGGCCGGTAGTGCCGGATGAAATCCAGGTTCACCGTCGTGAAGTGATCCAGCCGATGGCCCAGGTTGCGGGCCAGGCTGACGGTCTTCAGGAACACCTCCGGCAGGATCACGGCGGAGCCGGCGTTCATGAAGACCCCACCCTCCAGCCGGGCGACCTGAGCGGCCAGGATGCGGAAATCCAGGTAAGAGGCCGCCCCGGTGCGGGCGGCGTCGAACCCCGGATGCATGTGAACGATGTCGGTGCCGATCGCGACGTGAACCGTCACCGGTATTCCCAGTCGCGCCCCGGCCGCCAGAATGCTGTTCGACGCAAAGGGGAAGCCCGAATTCAGGATGTGGGCGCCGACGGCGCGGCCCAACCCCTCGACTTGGGAAGCCGGCGCCGCGACGGCCCCGTGGATGGCCGCGGCGGTCTCTTCGGCCATGCCGAAGGAGCCGTCGTCAAGGGCCGGGCCGACCTCCTCCGAGGTCCGGCCGGTCATGGCCACCTCGAGATCGTGGATGATGCCGGCCCCGTTCAGGGCGACCCCGCTGAGGATCCCGCGCTGCATCAGGTCGACCACGATCGGGCTCAAGCCCGTCTTGATGACGTGGGCGCCCATGCCCAAGATCACCGGGTGCTGTCCGCGGAACGCCGCGACGATCGCGGCGATCACCGCCCGGAGATCCGCAGCCGCCAGCACCCTCGGCAGGCGCTCCAAAAACGTGGAAAACGTGCCGCCCGGTGCCCACACGCCGGCAAACTCCGGCGTGCCCACTTTGCTGGGCCGGTCGGCCAGCGCGTAAGTTTTGACCCGTCCGAGATCGATCGGCCCGACGTCACTCTTCATTTCAATTGCGCTCCGCCATGCGCTCGCGGACCCTGCCGATGTCCTCCGCACAATCCTGGCCGAGCCGCCCGGCCTGTTCGAACTAGCTCAACGCCTCTTCCAAACGGTTGAGCTTGAGATACAGGCCTCCTAAGCGCCGACGGAACTGGGGGTTGTCCGGCGACAGCCGCACACTTTCCCGGCAGAAGACCAGGGCGATTTCCGGGTTCTCGCCCTTATCGTCGAAAAGACCGCCCAGGGCCGAAAGCGCGGCTGAATCCCCCGGATTGGCCTTTACAGCCTTCTTGTAAGCGTCGATGGCCTTTTCCGGCAGCTGAAGCTGTAGGAAGCAGTCTCCGAGCAGCCGCTGTGAATTTCCGGAGCGCGGCCGCAGCCGCACGGCTCGCTCCAGCAGGGGGCGCGCCGCCTGGGGGTCGCCCATTTCCAGCCGCAGTTTTCCCGTCTGGAACAGGATTTCGAACACATCGCCGTGCAGCGTGCAGGCCTTCAGGAAGTGTTCCAGGGCCTGCTCCCGCTCGCCCCGCAGCTCGTGAATCAGGCCCGTGTTGTAAACCGCCATGTAGTCGCCGCCGTCCACCGACAGCGCGCGGCCGAACGCCTCCAATGCGCGTTCATGGTCGCCGAGCTCGCCGTAGCAGACGCCGAGGCTGTTGTGCACGTTTCCGTTTTGGGGATCCAGCCGCAGGGCCAGCTCGAATTCGCGGATGGCGTTCGGGACGTCGCCGCGCTCGTAATATTTATCGCCGCTGATATTGAGGCTGACCGCGTCGAACACCGCCCGGCTGCCGGCGCCGAAGAAAGCGGCGTGCTCGGCCGCCTTGCGCGCGTTCTCCAGGACGGCCGCGGGCGGGTAATCCAGGGTCGGGTGCGAGGCCACGCCGATCGTCACGGTGCGGCCCGTGCGCTGGAGCACCTGCTCCTGCAGGCGGTGGGCCGCATCCAAACCCTGGGCCCCGCTCCAGGATGGCCAGATGCCGGCCAGCATCCCGGATTCCGCAACGCCCCACGAGCCCTCATCGCCGCGGCACATCTCGTCCAGGCAGGCCGCAACCCCTGGGAGCACGCCCGAATC
>JBFYWT010000098.1:0-4224 GCA_041310895.1 Desulfobacteraceae bacterium
AGCGCGGCAGGCTGACGCGGAAGCACGATCCGCATCCGGGTACGGATGCGACCGTGATCTTTCCGCCGTGCTGGGAAATCACCTGGCGGGTGATGAACAGCCCCAGGCCGGTACCGGCCCGGCCCTTCGAGGAGAAAAACAGGTCGAAGACCTTGCCCTGGACCTCCGGGCTCATGCCCACGCCGTCGTCCTCGACCTCGAATACGACCTCGTGCGGCGTGGCCTGCACCCGGAAGGTGATCCGGTGCCCCGGCCGGCCGGGGCTCTCGGCACACGCGTCGACCGCGTTCTCGATCAGGTTCAGGATCGCCGGGGCGGCGACCGCTTCGTCGACCTCGAATTCCCCCAATTCGGAAGCGATCTCAGTCTCAAAGCCGATGCCGCGCTTGGCGATTTTGGACCCGGCGGCGGCCAGCAACCCGTCGGTGAAGGCGCGCACGTCGACCGGGGTACGCTCCAGAGGCCGCTCCTTGGCGAAGTAGAGCACGTCGAGCACCACGCCGCGGATTCGCTCCACCATTTGCCGGACCGTCGCAACCCCCTCCCGGACCCGGCCCAGGTCGCCCCGTGTCAGGCCTGATTCCGTAAGATAAATCCCGGCATCCATCCCGGTCAGGAGGCCTTTGACGCCGTGGGAGACCGAGCTTACCATCAGGCCGAGCGACATCAGGCGATCCTGGGTCGCCTGTAACTCCTCGCGCAAGCGCTCGACCTCGGACATGTCCATGGCGAATTCGAGCACCAGCTCGAGCTCCCCGCGGCTGTCGCGGATCGGTGCCGTGTGGACCATCACGGCCGACTGGCTGCCGTCGCGGTAGGCGATGACCTCCGGGCTGCGCTGGCCCAAGCCGGTCTCGATCGTGCGTGCCACCGGGCAGGTGTAAGGCTGGTCGCGGCGGCTGGCGTAAATCTCCCAGCTGCGCCGGCCGACCATCTCGCCCAAGCGCTCGCGATAGAGCGGGTTGGCGGCGAGGATGGTGAGGTGGCGATCGTGCACGGAGACGAAGCAGGGCATGTCGTTGAAGTAGCGCACGCTGCCTTCGAGATCGCCCGCCATGTCGCGAAACGCCGTGGAGAGCCCCTCCACCGTCTGGCCGATCACCGCCAGCCGCTCGGCCTCCACCAGCCGGGCCGCCTGCTTGCGCACGAGTTTTTCGAGATTTTCGGTATAGGCCTTCAGCTGCCGGCGCATGGCAATCCGGTCGCGGGCACGCTTCAAAGCGATATTGAGAACATCGTCGTTTATCGGTTTGGTGACGAAATCGGTGGCCTCGAGCTTGAGGCTTTCGATGGCGAGATCGAAGTCGCCATGACCGGTAATCATGATGACCTCGGTATCGGGGCGCTCCGCCTTGATCCGGCCGAGCAGCTCGATGCCGCTCAGCCCCGGCATCTTGATGTCGGTCAGTACGATGGCGGGCTTTTCACGGCGGAAGGTCTCGAGGGCCTCGACGCCGTCCGCGGCCGTCAGCACATGGAAGCCGAGGTCGGCCAGCGCAATGCCCAGCACCCGGCGGATGCCTTCCTCATCGTCGGCCAGGAGAAGGGTTTCGTCCACGGCGGCCTCCCGGTTACGGCAAAAGCCGTTGAATGGCCGCTAAAAGCGCATCGGGATCCAGGGGTTTTTCGAGATAGGCGTCGGGCGGCGGCAGGTGGTCATCGATCCGCAGGTTCACCATCTGGACATGGTGGGCGAAGGCCTTTTCGCTGACTCCGGTCAGCATGATCACGGGGATGTGCTTCAGGCGCTCGTCGCTTTTCAGTTCGCGGAACATTGTCACTCCGCCCGCCTTCGGCATCATCACATCCATGATCACCAGATCGGGGGAGCGCTCGCGGACCTTTTGCAGGCCCTCGACGGCGTTGCGGGCCGGGACGGGGGAGTAGCCGCTCGTCTTCAATACGGTGGAGAGGAAGATCCGCATATCGAGGTCGTCGTCGACGAACACGATGGTTTTCGCCATGAATTCCTCCGATCCCCGCCCTCCGGCACACCGGGGGACCGGTGCTTACACGAGGTCGGCCACCTTGTCGGGGTGGTTGACGCTCGCCACCGGGCAGGCGGCCCGCAGGACCACCTGTTCGACGGTGCTGCCGAGCTCAGCCTCCTCGGGGTCTATCTCGCGGGCGTGGTGGGCCATGACGATCAGGTCGGCCTGGCGGTCCCGGGCGAACTTGAGGATCTCCACGTAGGGGATCCCCTCCCAGACCTCGACGCTGAAGGTGTCGAACCCCTTCAACTTGGGCAGGTAGGTCTGCTCGATCCGCCGGCGGGACTCCTTGATCCGCTGTTCGATGGCGTTTTGCCCGGAGGGCTGGGTGAAGCCCTCGGCGGCGATGTCGACGGCATGGAAGATGTGAAGCTTGGCGCCGACCTCGCGGGCCAGCTTGAACGCCCAGAGGAAGGCCGACGTGGAGGCCTTCGAAAAGTCGGTGCCGATCACGATGTTGGAGAAGAGCCGCCAGCAGGTGGTGCAGGGGCGGTTCACGATGACGACCGGGCAGCGGGCGGCCTTGGCGACCTTGCGCATCGTGCTGCCGGCGACCGCCCGGTGGCGGGTGGCGCCGATGTCCTCCTCGCGCGTGTGCGCCCCCATGAGGATCATGTCGACATCCTGCTTGCGGGCGATGCGCAGAATTTCCCGTGCGGGGTCGCCGATAGCGGTGACGATCTCGGCGTTGCTCTCCTCGAGCAGCGTCCCATAGGTGGTGCGCATCTCCTCCTTGACCCAGTCGATATAGTCCTGGCTGACCTCCTCCCGCTCCCCGGTGCGGACATCGGTCACCTGCAGGTTGAACCCCCGGCCGGGCACTCCCAGCACGTGAAAGACGATCAGCTTCGCCTCCCACTTCATCTCGAGGTCGAATGCCACCTTGGCGGCGTTGTCGCAGACCGGGGAGGCCGACGTGGCGAACAGCAGTTTCTTGAACATGGGTCATCTCCTCAGAGCGCACGCGTGGGGGTTGCGGTGAAAGCTCAACTGCCAGACGATCCCTTCGATGAACTCGAACAGATTGAAGACCGTATCGAACTCCAGCACATCCACCTTGTCGCCGAAGACCACGTGCTTCAGCTTACCGATGCGTACCGGCATGTCGAGCAGCTGCTCCAGGGGAAAGGCCTTGATCTCGCAGGTGTCCTGGCCCTGGACGCCGCAGAGCGTGTGGTAGATCTCCAGCCGGGGCTCGCCCGGGAACCCCATCATCTCCACGGTTTTGTAGAACTCGAGGTGGCCGACCCCGGGGGCGACGCACTCGCCGCCGGGGCAGCCTCGGTACTGCTCCAGGCACTCCGGCAGAAAGGCGTTCAATTTGCCGAAGACCGGGTAGCGCTCGATCATTTTGAAAAAACTCCGCAGGGTGTAGTCCCGGTCCAGCGCCACCTGGTGGCCCAAAACCACCAGGGGATCGGCTTCGACCGACGGGTCGCGCTGGATCAGGGTGCCGTCCGATTGGAGGGTTACGGTGTTCATGGACCTCACTCCTCGGCCCGCAGGTGCTCGGGCACTTCGACCATGTTGATCAGAAGCGGCTTCAAAAAGCTCCAGCGGATCCCGATCTCGTAGACCTCCTCGAGGTCGCGGATCGCATCCCAGCAGTTGTGGCAGGGCGCGATGACCAGCTTCGCGCCGGTGGCGAGGATCTGGTCGCGCTTGACCTTAAGGCCGATGTTGCGCTGTTCGCGGTAGCGGCCGATACCGTTCAGGCCGCCGCCGCCGCCGCAGCAGAAATTGTGCTCCCGGGAAGGGGTCATCTCGCGGAAGTCCTCGGCGATCTGGCTCATGATGTAGCGGGCGGCCTCCCAGAGGCCGCCGTTGCGGATGTAATTGCAGGAATCCTGGTAGGTCACCGGCTCCTTGATCCTCTTGGCGGGGTCGATCTTGAGCTTGCCGGTGCGCAGGGCCTCGGCCACCCATTCCACGTAGTGCAGGCTTTCGACGGGGGTCTTGCCGCTCGGCAGTCCGGCCCAGTAGGGACCCTCGATGACGGTCGCGCGGTAGGCGTGGCCGCACTCGGTCACGACCATGCGCTTGGGCTTGAGCTTCGCCATGGCACCGTAGACGCTCTCCACCTGCAGCTTGCAGGCCTCCCAGTCGCCGGCGAACATGGCCAGGCTCGTCTCCTCCCACCCCTCGCTCGGCACCGTCCAGTTTTCCCCCGCCAGGTGAAAGAGAATGGCCGCCTGGGCGATGTCCTCCGGGTAGTGCTTAGGCTCGCGCGCAT
>JBFYWT010000149.1:0-4823 GCA_041310895.1 Desulfobacteraceae bacterium
GCTGAGCGCGCTGACCGAAGTCGTCGAGCGCGACTGCGAAGGGACCACGCCCTTCGACCCTGCGCTCTGTTTCGAGATCGAGACCCGCGATCCGCGCCTGGCGGCACTCCTTGAAAGCTACCGGGCCAACGGGGTCCACCTGCTGTTTCAAGACATCACACCGCCCCTCGGCCTGCCCTGCTGCAAGAGCTTCGTGATCCATACCGACGGGAAGGTCGCCAAGGGCACCGGCGCGCACCTGGATGCCCGCCGGGCCCTCCTTGCGGCTCTCACCGAAACTCCCTATCCCTACCCCGGGGGCCCGCCGTCGCAGCCGGCTCCGGAGGGGTTGACGCGGGTTCCGGTCGAGGCCCTGCCGGACTACTCCAGCGGGATTCCCGAGCGGGATCTTGAGATCATGGAGCACCTGCTGCTCGCAAACGGCCATCGGGTGATCTACGCGGATCTCACGCGCAAGGACATGGGGCTTCCGGTCGTTCGGGCGATCGTGCCGGGCATGGAGATCCTGGCCGACTTCGACCGCTTCGCCCGGGTCCACCCCCGCCTTTACGCCAATTATCTCAGAATGGGCCGGCCCCGTTGACCCCTCCGGCCGCCGCCATCTATTCCCCAGCCCATCTCGATCGCCAGCCAGTGGGGCAGGAGTTTGATGGTGCGGGAATAATCCCGGCCGGTTTTTTCGATGTCCGTTCTTAAGGAAAGCGAGAAGGAAGCGCTCGCCGCGATGACGGAGGTGAGGACGTAAGGCGCCGGGCTATCCGGATGATTCGCGGCCGGCGGCCGGCAGGCGCAGGGGTCCGAGCTGACAAAATGGGTGCGGCAGATGACCGGCCTTACAGGGTAGGCGCTGCAGGCCCGCTCCACCAGGAGCGGGCAGCAGAGGGTGCTCTCGAAATCATCCGATAGAGTCATCCCGGTCGAACCCGGCCGGCCGCGGCGAAACGCCTCCCGGGCCTGCCAGGCCAGGGTGCGCTGCCTGAGATCGATGATCTGCCTTCGTGAAAAGTTCCGCTTGATGTACTGTCCCAGCGCATGGGCCTCGGCGATGTTCGTCTGGATGTGCTGCCCGCAGCAGCAGTTGCAGCAGCCCCGCTGGCAGCTGGGTACGATCCCCTGCGAGCGTCGCAAGCGGGCAAGCTCCCGGCTGGCCGCTGCATCCACGGCGGAATAGACTCCGGTCACAAACACCTCTCGGGCTGTCGCCGTGATACCGCCGCCGCAACCTTCGGGTTTCGCTGCAATGCAGGTGTCTTCGACCGGTTTCATCCGTCCGTCAAAAAAAATTGAAGTCGCCTCCTGGGAGCGGCATCTCCTGACCGCCGTAGCCAGGGGCAAAGGCTGGTTGCCGCGAAATCATCGTGGCTGGAAGCCACTCCCACAGGGATGGCATATCATCATCTATCACCTCTCACCCGGCACACCAAGGCCTGCAGCTTAGTGCTTCACTCCCGCCAGGCGTAGGAGTTCGCCGCGGCCATCTGGGGAGAGCCCGTAATGCTCGATCTCGGCCTTCAGCGATTCGGCGCTGCCGTTGCGCCCCGCGTACCCGTTGACCCGTGCCGCCGCGGTGGAGTTCATCAGAGCGATCTCCTGCGGGAAGTGCCGCCCGAGATCCTTTAGCAGGCGCTTGTTGCCCCTCAGGTAATATTTCTGATGGTAGGCCTCGGCCGGGTAAAACCGGCTGAATGGGATGATTTCGGTGTGGATCGGTTTCCCCAGCCGGGCCGCCAGGCGGTCGCGGGTTTCGAGCGCCAGGCGCTTCTGCTCCTCGCTGTGATGGAAGACGGCCGCCTTGTATTGGGTGGACCAGGCCCGGCCGGCCGGGTCGTGCGCCTGCCAGAAGATCTCGAGCAGCTCTTCGTAGGAGATCCGTAACGGGTCGTAGTCGATCTGCAGGGTCTCGGTGTGGTCGCCGAGCCTGTGGTAGGTGGGGTTTTCCCGCGTGCCGCCGGCATACCCCACCCGGGTGCGGATCACCCCGTCTAGGACTCCGAACCTGGAGTCCGGGCCCCAGAATCAGCCGAGGGCGAAGGTGGCGGTTTCAAACGTGGCCGGAGCCGCTGCGTCGATGGCGGGAAGCACTCCGTCGGGGGATGGGGCCTGGCCCGTGACCGGTTGAGCCGCTCCCAACATGCCGATCAGGGTCAGCAGCGCGATATCGAAACGATTTTTCATGGCAGAGCTCCGGCTTCGATCTGAGTCCCGATCTTGATGAAACGCGTTGAATGTCCTAAACAGGATGTGGGCTGGGTCATTTTGATCCTGGTTCAACAATAAGTCCGAACCAAGGTTCCACAAGCCGGCCGGTCCGATGAGGTCGATCCGCGGCGAAGGCTTCGAGACAACGATCATCGCGGCTGGAAGCCGCTCCCACAAAAACCACCCTGGACCTCAGGAATTTCTGGTCAGCACCTGGTCCTGCAATGGAGTGTGGGCTCGGCCCTCGGCCGCCATGGAGGGGAGGCAGAGCGATGTTCAGCACGATCGGGACCCTGTTTCGGGCCACGACCTTCGGCGAGTCCCACGCGCAAGGGGTGGGCGTCGTCGTTGACGGGTGCCCGCCGCGCCTGGCGCTCACTGCGGAGACTATCCAGCGCCAGCTCGACCGGCGCCGGCCCGGCCAGAGCCATCTTTCCACCGAACGGGATGAGGGCGACCGGGTGTCCATCCTGAGCGGGGTCGAAGGCGGCCTCACCCTGGGGACGCCCATCGGCCTGCTGGTGACCAACAAAGACCAGCGGCCCGCGGACTACGCGCATTTGCGGCCGATCCCCCGCCCCTCCCACGCCGATTTCACTTATGAGGCGAAGTACGGGATCCGGGCGGCGAGCGGCGGCGGCCGGTCGAGCGCGCGTGAGACCGTCGGCCGGGTGGCGGCCGGCGCGATTGCCGAAATACTGCTGCGCGAGCGGTACGGGATCGAGATCGTCGCCTGGGTGAGTGCCGTCGGCGAAATCGACGCGCCGGATGTGGATGCGCTGGCCGTCGACCGGGCGGGAGTTGATGCGAATGACGTCCGCTGCCCGCACGCGGAAACCGCCGCCCGCATGATCTCAGAAATCACCCGCGTGCGGGAGGCGGCCGACTCGGTCGGCGGGGTAATCACCTGCACCTGCCGCAACATGCCGGCCGGGCTGGGGGAGCCGGTCTTCGGCAAGGCCGAGGCCCTGCTGGCGCTCGCCATGCTTTCGATTCCGGCCACCAAGGGCTTCGAGATCGGCTCGGGGTTTGCCGGGGCCCGCATGCGCGGCAGCGACCACAACGATCCGTTTGTGATGAAAGCGGGTCGCCTGGGGACTCTCACCAACAGGAGCGGGGGCGTCCAGGGCGGAATCACCAACGGCGAGCCCATCCTCTTCCGGGTGGCGTTCAAGCCGCCGGCCACCATCGGCCGGCCCCAGGAGACTGTGGATGCCGAGGGGCGGCCGGTGGTCCTGGAGGCCAAGGGCCGCCACGATCCCTGCGTCGTCCCGCGTGCCGTCCCGATCGTGGAGGGGATGGCGGCCCTGGTGCTGGCCGATCTCGCCCTCATCCAGGAGATGCGCAAATAGAGGGCCTGTTCATCCAGCCGTTCGCAGAACACCCCCACCCCGCCTCCCCCATCAAGGGGGAGGCGAATCGTCATCGGCCCGGTGCAAAGGAAAAAACCCCTGGAGTAGACTTCTCCCCCCACGGCGGGAGGGGCTAGGGGAGGGGGATTTTCTCAGGCTTTACTACGACCAGAGTGATATCGTCCTCCTGGGGCATGCTCCCCCGGAATTCCTCCAGGGAGCGCAGGACGGCCTCCAGGATCGCCGCGGCCGTCTCATCGGCGTGCCGGCGCAGGATCTCGCCGACCCGGGCTTTACCGAATCTTTCCGAATGCGCGTTGCGCGTATCCCAGACCCCGTCGGTGCCGATCAGGACGACATCCCCGGGGTTCGACAGGGAGTGCCCGCCCTCTTGGTAGGCGGCGGCCGCGTCCACCCCCAGGGCCATACCGGGGGCCTCCAAGGCCGCAATCTCGCCGGTCGCCGGTTTGAAGAGGAGCGCGGGATCGTGTCCGGCCCGCACCCAGGCGAGCCTCCCCGCCGCGGGCTCCGCCTGCAGCAGGAAAAGGGTCACGAAGCTGCCGCTCGCGCCCGTGTCCCGGCAAAGCAGGCGGTTCACATCCTCCACCGCCGCGGCAAGGGGGCCCGGCCGGTCGAGGCGGCTGCGCAACAGGGCGCGCACGGTGGTCATGAGCAGGGCGGCCGATATCCCGTGGCCCACCACGTCGCCGACCGCGATGCACAGGTGCCGGCCGCCGTGCGTCCCGGCGCGGAAAATGTAATCGAAGTAATCCCCGCCCGTTTCCTGGCAGTAGACGCTGCGGCCGGCAATATCGAGGCCCGGCACTACAGGGGGAGCGGCCGGCAGCAGGTTCTGCTGCACCTCCATGGCGAGATTCATGGCTGCTTTCAAGTGCAGCCGCTCCCGCAGCTGACGGGTCATGCGGTTGAAGCTTTGCGTCAGGTCTCCTACCTCGTCGCGGCTATGCACCGGGAGCGGGCCGCCGAACTCTCCCTGCGACAGTTGCAGCGCCGCTTCCGATACGGTTTTGATCTCGGACACCACGCGCCCGGTAACCGCGCGAATCAAGGCCGCCACCAGGAGGATCAACCCGATGACGGTAAAGGAATAGGCCCATCGGAAATCGACGATGGGTGCGAGAATCTCGCGCCCGGGGGCTATCATCACAAGGAACCAGGGCGCTTCGGCCAGCCGGTAAAAACCACTGATCTCAGAAGGCGGGTGGCCCTCCCCCCACACCGTGCCCCGTCCGTGGGCTTCCATGGCGGCCA
>JBFYWT010000188.1:0-7344 GCA_041310895.1 Desulfobacteraceae bacterium
AATGGTTGCGGAATGTGGTCTGGATTGAGTTTCCGGTCTTATTTGGTCACCCCCAGAAGCGCGTCAAAATCTGCGGTCGCATCAATGTCACATATCGCGTAGCGCTCTGACAGATAGTCTCTTACTTCCTCCAGCAAATCCACTAAAACTTCTTCTGCGGGTTGAAGTTCGTTTGCACCCCCTTCTCGAATTTGATGAACTTCGGACGCTGCAAAAGTGAATTGCATATCAAAATTGAATGACACCTTGTATGTGTAACTTGAATTGGAGTTTCCGCCGGGCACTTCCCGCATTTCCATAGCAACCTCCATTTTCTACAGTATTTAATTTTTTGGCTATCTAAATTGAACATAACATTGGCATAACCGGACGTAAATCTGCAAAGCGAAGCGGTTAATTTTTTAGTCCGATTTTATAGACTTTTTAAAATGTTATTCGTACTTTTTACCACCATGCCTCAACCATCCACCAATATGACGATAATTTGGATCATGATGTGTCCAGTGGATGACACCTCCTTTTGGGTTCCACTCATATTCCCCATTGAACGATACTGTGTCACCTATATTTAAACTGGTTACTCTGGGTGCCAAATCGATGTTGTGAGCTATCAACAGAGTCTGACCGGTGCTGAGCTCTAAAATAAATCTTTGATGTCTTGATCCGTCAACATCATCAGGTAAAATTCTCGTTACGACACCTTGCCCTTGAATCTGGTGATCGTTTTGTCTTTTGTTGTACGAATTTTGAAGAGAACTGTCCGAACTCTGACTCAATGGGGAAAAACTTGGTATATAAATTCCTTTCCCTTGAACGAAGGAATATATTAGGATAGCAGCAACAACCAAGAGAAGTAGTTTTTTCATATTTCTCCAATGCACCATGTGTTGATATATGGGAAAATTTGCGCGCATTTCCCATAAGCCCATATAGAGTCGAAAATTTTCCGTGCATTGCAATATTATCGGATCAAACATGGAAAAATTGACGGTGAACTTTCTATGGCAACAGACCGCGCGCTTTTACCTGTATTCGGGATTTGCCCGGCTGCCAAAACTGATCGCTTTTCATACCGCGCTACCGGCCGGCATGCGCCGCCATCTCGTCAAGGCCACGTCCGCCCGGCGAAATTCGGGCCCCCACCCCAAATCAAGCCTGAAACCGCACTAACCATAATCTAACCGGCTCATCATCAAATCCCAACACAGGCGCCCCACACTGCACCATCTTAGGCCCATGCCGCACCCCGGCAGCGGGCGATAGGCACCCGCGGGGCTATCCCCCGGCGGACCCATGGCATCCGCCACCGGACAGCGGCCGTCCCAAGGCCGTTTGCGGGGCGCGCCGGTGCCGCCGTGACACGCCACCTCTATTTAGGAGAACACGCAATGAAGAAATGGACCTGGACCGCTCTGCTGGCCACGGCGTCGCTCATGATCGTATGCGGGGTGCATGCCGAGTCGCTGACCGTTTACACGGCCGTGGAGGCGGAAGACCTGAAAACCTACGCCGCCGAGTTCAACAAGGTGCACCCGGAGATCGAGATCAAATGGGTGCGCGACTCCACCGGGATCGTGACCGCCAAGCTGCTGGCCGAAAAGGACAACCCCCAGGCGGACGTCATCTGGGGCCTGGCCGCCACCTCCCTGCTGCTCATGAAAAAAGAGGGCATGCTGGAGCCCTACAAACCGGTGGGCATGGAAAACCTCGACCCCAAGTTCGTCGACAAGGACAACCCGCCCCACTGGACCGGCATGGACGCCTGGGTGGCCGCCATCTGCGTCAACACGGTGGAGGCCGAGAAAAAGGGCCTGCCGATCCCCACCTCCTGGGAGGACCTAACCCAGCCGGTCTACAAGGGCAGCGTGGCCATGCCGAACCCCAACTCCTCGGGCACCGGCTTCCTGGACGTCTCCTCCTGGCTGCAGCTCTTCGGCGAGAAGGCCGGCTGGGACTACATGGACCGCCTGCACCAGAACATCGCCTGGTACACCCACTCGGGCTCCAAGCCGGCCAAGCAGGCAGCGGCGGGTGAAATCCCCATCGGCATCAGTTTCGCCTACCGCGGCGCCAAGCTCATCGAAAAAGGCGCTCCGATGAAGATCGTGATCCCCTCCGAGGGGATCGGCTGGGACATGGAGGCCACCGCCATCGTCAAGGGCACCCGGAAACTGGACGCCGCCAAGAAGCTCGTGGACTTCTCGGTCTCCAAGAAGGCCAACGAGATGTACAACACGTTCTACGCCGTGGTGGCCTACAAGGGCGTCGCCCAGCCGGTGAAGCACTTCCCGGCCGAGGTTCAGAGCGCCATGATCGACAACGACTTCGAGTGGGCGGCCGCCAACCGCAGCGCCATCTTGGCCGAGTGGCAGAAGCGCTACGACGCCAAGTCGGAGCCGAAAGAATAACCCGGACGCTCTCCACCGCCGCGCCCGGCCCGGTGTCTTGGGGGCCGGGCACCGTTCAATGGCCGGACGGACCGGCGGGACGAGTCGCAAGGACCGCACCCCGGCGGGGCGGTCGCGGGCGCCGGCGCGCAGCCCGGCGCCAGAGGAGGCGCGCACCATGGCCACCACCGAACCCTATCTCAGGATCGTCGAGGTCTCCAAGCAGTTCGGCGACTTCACCGCCCTGAAGTCGGTTTCCATCGACATCCAGGCAGGGGAGTTCGTCTGCTTCCTGGGGCCTTCGGGCTGCGGCAAGACGACCCTGCTCCGGGCCGTTTCCGGGCTGGACATCCAGACCCAGGGAGCCATCGTCCAGAGCGGCCGCGACATCTCGGCCCTGCCGCCCTCCGAGCGGGACTTCGGCATCGTCTTCCAGTCCTACGCGCTTTTCCCCAACATGACCGTCTTCAAGAACATCGCCTACGGACTCGAGAACCGGAAGCTGCCACGGGAGCACGTCACCGCCCGGGTGGGGGAGCTCTTGGAGCTGGTGGGCCTTATGGACCAGGGGGTCAAATACCCGGCCCAGCTCTCCGGCGGTCAACAGCAGCGGGTGGCCCTGGCCCGGGCCATCGCCACCTCCCCCGGGCTGCTCCTCCTGGACGAGCCGCTGTCCGCCCTGGACGCCAAGGTCAGGGTCCACCTGCGCCACGAGATCAAGCAGCTGCAGCAGCGGCTGGGCGTCACCACCATCATGGTGACCCACGACCAGGAGGAAGGCCTCACCATGGCCGACCGCATCGTGATCATGAAGGACGGCCGCGTGGAGCAGGTGGGGACGCCTTTCGATATCTACCGCAAGCCGGCCTCGACCTTCGTGGCCGACTTCATCGGCCGCATGAATTTCATGGACGGCACGGTGGTCGAAAAAGACCGCGTGCGGATAGGCAACACGGCGCTCGGGTGCCGCACCAACGGCCACCGACCCGGGCAGAAGGTCAAGGTGGCGGTTCGACCCGAGGACATCGTGGTGGTCGACGTCCGGGAGGACTCTCCCAACGCCCTGGAGATCGAGATCCGCACCATCGAATTCCTGGGTGCCGCCTACCGGGCCCAACTGGGCGGCGAAAGCCTGAACGGAAACCGCCTCCAGGGGGACTTCTCGGTCAACCTGATGCGGCGGCTGGGGTTGGCGGAGGGAAGCCGGTTCCGAATCCAGCTGCCCCAGGAGTTTTTGCACCTCTTTCCAGCGGGGGAGTGAGCCGTGGCGGAAGCGGTTTTGACAGCCGGCCGATTGGCGGCGCGGGTCCGGCCCAGGACGAGCCGCGACGACATTGTCATGCGCGCCAGCATGGGGGTCATCGGCGCGTTTCTGGCCGCCTCGGTGCTCCTGCCCCTGTACGTCATGCTCTCCAAGTCCCTGGAGAACGCGGACGGCGGCTTCGTGGGGCTCGCCAACTACGCCCACTTCTTCCGGACGCCAGCCCTGTTCAATTCGATCTTCAACAGCCTCTACATTTCGGTGGCGGCAACCGCCATCCTGCTGGTGGTGACCTTCGTCTACGGCTACGCCCTGACCCGCAGCTGCATGCCCTTCAAGAAGGTCTTCCGGTTGATCGCCCTGGTTCCCCTGCTGACGCCCTCCCTGCTCTCGGGCATCTCCCTCGTCTACTGGTTCGGCAACCAAGGCGTGGCCAAGGGGCTCCTCATGGGGAACAGCATCTACGGCCCCATCGGCATCATCATCGGGTCCTGCTACTGGGTCTTCCCCCACGCCCTGATGGTGGTGATCACGGCCCTGTCCATCTCGGACGCGCGCCTCTACGAGGCCGCCGAGGCCCTTCGGGCCAGCAAGCTGCGGGCCTTCTTCACGGTCACCCTGCCGGGGGCGAAATACGGCCTGATATCCACCGCCTTCATCATCTTCACCTATGTCTTCACCGATTTCGGGGTTCCCAAGGTCATCGGGGGCAACTTCAACGTCCTGGCCACCGACATCTACAAGCAGGTCATCGGCCAGCAGAACTTCCAGATGGGGGCCGTGGTCTCGGTGATCCTGCTCGTTCCGGCGGTGGTGGCCTTCGTGGTGGACCGCCTGGTGCAGCGCAAGCAGGTCGCCCTGCTCTCGGCCAAGGCCGTCCCCCTCGTGCCCAAGAAGAACCCGAAGCTGGACTGGGCGCTCTTCGCCTTCTGCTCGGTGGTGGCCCTGCTCATCCTGGCCATGATCGGCATGGCCCAGTACGCCGCCCTGGTGAAGTTCTGGCCTTACGACCTCATCCTTTCCCTGGCCAACTACAACTTCGACATCATGGACGGCGGCAGCTGGTCCTCCTTCTTCAACTCCCTCCGGATGTCCCTCTACACGGCCTTCTTCGGCACCCTGATCATCTTCTACGGGGCCTACCTGGTGGAGAAGGGCCGGGGCTTCCGGACCGGCCGGACCCTCTTCCATGTGGTGGCCATCCTGCCCCTGGCAGTCCCGGGGATGGTGCTGGGGCTGGCCTACATCTTCTTTTTCAACAACCCCCAAAATCCCCTCAACTTCCTGTACGGGACCATGGCCCTCTTGGTGGTCTGCACCATCGCCCACTTCTACACGGTGAGCCACCTGACGGCCCTGACCGCCCTCCAGCAGATGGACAAGGAGTTCGAGGCGGTTTCGTCGAGCCTCAAGGCGCCCTTTCACAAGACCTTCCGGCGCGTGACGGTGCCGGTGTGCACGCCGGCCATACTGGACATCTTCATCTATCTGTTCATGAACGCCATGACCACGGTGTCGGCCGTGGTGTTCCTCTACTCGCCGGACACCATGCTGGCCTCGGTTTCGGTGCTGACCATGGACGACGCCGGCGACATCGCCCCGGCGGCGGCCATGGCCATGATGATCGCCTACACCTGCCTGGCGGCCCGGTTCACCCACGTGCTGCTCACTCGGGGGTTTCACCGGCGGACGCAGGCGTGGCGCCGCGGCTGAACGCCCGCGACGTGGCTTTTGACCGTTGATGGAAACGTGATATCCAGTCCTCGGCCCCCGGGCGCAGTTGATCCACAGCCTGTCGCCACCCCCCAGGGTCCGAAGAAAACAGGAGGAGACCGATGCCCCCCTTCGTCCGCAGGGAGCCTTACCGGGGGCCCGTGAGGGGCGTCATCCTGGACTGGGCCGGAACGGCCGTGGACTACGGCTGCATGGGCCCCGCGGCCGTGTTCGTGGATGTCTTCGAAACCTTCGGGATCCGGGTCGCCATGGCGGAAGCGCGGCGCTTCATGGGCCTCATGAAACAGGACCACATCCGCGGCATCTGCGCCCTTCCCGCCGTGATCGAACAGTGGTGGGCGAAGTACGGGAAGCCTCCGGGGGAAGCGGAGGTCGCCAAGCTCTACGCCGAAACCGAGCCCATGATGGTGGAGGCCATCCGACGGCACGCCGACCTCATACCGGGCCTGGACGATTTCGTGGCGGCCATGCGGGCCCGGGGTGCGAAAATCGGTTCCTGCACCGGCTACACCCGCCCCATGATGGACGTCCTGGTCCCCGAGGCCGCCAAAAACGGCTACACCCCCGATGCGGCGGTGTGCTCCTCGGACGTCCCGGCCGGCCGCCCCTACCCCTGGATGTGCTTGCGCAACGCCATCCTCCTGGAAACCTACCCCCTGGAGGCCTTGGTCAAAATCGGGGACACCGTGGCCGACATCGAGGAGGGGTTGAACGCGGGCATGTGGACCATCGGCCTCACCCAGAGCGGCAACGCGCTGGGGTTGACCCGGGAGGCGGCCGAAGCCCTGGATCCTGCGGATCTCGCCGCCCGGCTCGGTGAGGTGGAGGCCCGGTTC
The DNA here is from genome assembly GCA_041310895.1 of Desulfobacteraceae bacterium. Classification (GTDB taxonomy): domain Bacteria; phylum Desulfobacterota; class Desulfobacteria; order Desulfobacterales; family SpSt-501; genus SpSt-501. Next base: position 6,219 of record JBFYWT010000188.1, read on the forward strand.
AAGGCGGCCGGGGCGCACTTCGTGGCCCCGGGGATCTGGGAGTGCCTCCCCCTGGTGGAGGCCATCGAGGCCCGGCTGGCCGAAGGCCGACAGCCCATGGACCAACGGCTGCAGGCGCCATGAGTTGGAGCGACCCCCAGCCACCCGACGGTGGGGACGGCAACCTCTCCCCCTTTCGCCGAGCCCCGCAGAACCAGCACACCGACGCGGCCGGCCGAACCCCGACTGAAGAAAGGCGACCCATGGACACGGATCGGCTGCCGGACAACCCTTACCTCCTCCTGACCCCCGGCCCCCTGAGCACCAGCAAACGGGTCAAGGCCGCCATGCTCAGGGACTGGTGCACGTGGGACGAGGACTTCAACACCATCGTGGAGGAGATTCGGCGGCGGCTGGTGGCGCTGGCGACCCCGGCCCCCGGCTACACGGCCGTCCTGCTGCAGGGCAGCGGCACCTTCTGCGTGGAGGCCGTGGTCACCACCGCCGTGCCCGACCGCGGCAAGCTGCTGGTCCTGACCAACGGTGCCTACGGCCGCCGGATCGCCCAGATCGCCCAGCGCTGCCGGGTGCCCTGCGAAACCCTCGAAAGCGGAGAGGTTGATCCGCCGGACCCTGAACACCTCCGGCGCGTCCTCGAAGCGAACCCCGCCATCAGCCACGTGGCCGCGGTCCACTGCGAGACCACCACCGGCATGCTGAACCCGGCGGCGGCCGTCGGGGCCGTGGTCAAGGCCGCCGGCCGCATCTACATCCTGGACGCCATGAGCAGCTTCGGCGGCATCCCCATGGACATGGCCGAGATGGGGGCGGATTTCCTCGTCAGCAGCGCCAACAAGTGCATCCAGGGGGTCCCCGGCTTCGGGTTCGTGATCGCCAAACGCGCGGTCCTGGCCCAAACCCGCGGCCAGGCGCGCTCCCTGAGCCTGGACCTCTACGATCAATGGCGGACCATGGAAGACGGCCACGGCAAATGGCGCTTCACCTCTCCGACCCACGTGGTCCGCGCGTTTTACCAGGCCCTAATTGAACTGGAAGCCGAGGGCGGCGTGGCGGCGCGCCATCGCCGCTACTGCGAGAACCACCGGATCCTGGTGGCGGGAATGCAAGGCATGGGGTTCCAGGCGCT
>JBFYWT010000191.1:0-4394 GCA_041310895.1 Desulfobacteraceae bacterium
GCTGTGATGCGATCATGGACCGAAAATCGACCAGCGAAATCTACATGATCAAGAAGTCCGCGGAGGGGTTCATCGTCTCCTTCCGCATGGGCACCCGCCACGGGGTCGAGCCGGGGATGGATCTCGCGGTTTTGAACGAAGACGGGTTTTCGGTGGGGACCGTGCAGGTGCTCTCCAGCACCGAGAACGAATCCGACGCCCTCGTGGCCGGCGAAAGCGCCATCAAACTCGGCTGCCGGGTGAGCCTCTCGGGGGCGCCCAAGGATTCCTGAACTTACGTACTTATAACTCGTCGCGAAATAGTACCGTCATGCCGGACGTGACCCGGCATCCAGAAAGCCACTGGATTCCGGCTTTCGCCGGAATGACAACGTTAAGACAATTATGAGGTTATCATAGATACTCCGGCGGTTAGCGGAGGCTCCTTTTTCGAGACTCAGCACTGAGGCGGTCGCCCCGCTGTTTCAAGGAGAACTCGCCGGAGGATCGATCCGGCAGGGGTCTAAGGTGTAGTTCCCGCTCAGGAAACACTCAGTCAACTGCTCCACGTGCCCTTCCGTGGTCATCATCATGTCCATCTGGCGCGTGAAGATCAGAAGCCGTCCCAGAAGGTCGAGCTTCTCCTCGATGAACGCCTCATCCTGCTTGGCGATTCGCGCCGAGACCCTATCGCCGTTCGTCTCCACCAGAAACCCCAACGCGGCCAGGGACTTTTCGATCATCCGCGCACGCCGCCCGCGGCGCAGTTCGTCCGCCGCCCCGCCTTTGAACTGGAAGTGGATGTAGTTCTTGGCCGGGGTCTTGCCGCAGTAGCAGTCGAGCACGCTGTAGTGGTAGCCCACCCGCGAGCTGAAGTTGATATACTTGTCGGAGATGATGGCGTAGCTGCGGTCCCCGAAGCGCTCGCTGCCCGCGCCGCCCGCGAGCATCTGCTCGGACATCACCGAAAAAAAACCCCCCAGATTGACCGGCCGCGGCTGGCGCGCGCCGAGATCCTCGCGCAGTATCCCCTTGAGCAGGGCCTTGAACGGCACCGAGACCACCTGCTCGGGCAGCACCGTGCGCACGCGGGTCGCATCCACCGTCAGTCCCCCGAAGAGGTCGATCACGTGGAGGTCGATCGGCAGCCGGGCCTGCAGCCGGGCCGAGATGCTGGCCCGGTCGGTGATAAGGTCGCCGAGCTGGAACACGATGGCGTAGGATTTTTCGTGGATGAAGCGCATGATGTCGTGGATGGTCCGGCAGTTCTCCGCAGTGAAACTCGGCGCCTTGGGGTCGGTCAGGTAAAGCGGCACGATCAGGTCGGCCCGGCGTCGCAGGGCCATGTAGGCCGGGCCCTTGACAATGAAGCCGCCCGCTGCGGGGCCGGCCTCGAGCAGCTCCGGCACCCGCCCGCGGTAGACCCGCCCGCTGTAGGCGTCCACCGTCACCTCGGTGCCCGGTGCGATCAGGGAGGTGGCGCGGCGCGTGTTCATCAGGGTGGGAACCATGTACTCGCGGGCGAGCGAGGCCATGTGGCTGACGAGGCTGCCGGTGTCGGTGATGATGGCCTGGGCCTTGCTCATCACCATCACATACTGGGGGGAGGGGTGGGCGGCCACGAGCACCCCGCCGTCCGGAAAGCTGACTAGGTCGGCTTCGGACCGGACCACCACCGCCGGACCGCAGCCGCTGCCCGCGCAGGCTACATCGGCCCCCTCGAGCATGAGCTCGGCTCCCGGGGGGGCGCTGCTGAGGGCCGCGCGCTCGGCGGCGTCGCGGGTTTCTAGCCGCAGCGGGCGGGTCTGCAGGATCACGAGCTCCTCCGCGGCGTCCATGGCCCACTCGATGTCCTGCGGGGCGCCGAAATGGGCCTCGAGCGCAAGCCCCATCCGCGCGAGTTCCTGCGCCTTCTCTTCACTGAGGCAGGCCGTTCGGCCGACCTCGGGCGGCAGTTCCTCCTTCGCCAGGCTGCCGTCCGGGCGGGCGACGAGCCGGGCGGGCTTCTCCTGGATGCGCGTGGTCTGGAGCACGGGGTCGGGGTCTTTGCTGAAGGTGTAGCTGTCGGGGGGAACGATCCCGTCCACGGCATAGGGTCCCAGCCCCCAGACGGCGTTGATGATGATCCGGTTTTCGAGGGGATTGATGGGGTTGCGCGTGTACATGACCCCGCTCGCCTGCGAGCGGACCATTTCCAGGCAGGCGACGGCCATGGCGGTATCCGGCAGCGGGATCCCCATGTGCAGCCGGTAGGCGATGGCGCGCGGGGTGAAGAGGCTGGCGAGGATGTTCTTGTACTCCTCCATCAGCCGCACGGGGGTCACGTTCAGAACGGAGAGGTACTGGCCGGCAAAGGAGAGCACGCTGTCCTCGCCGATGGCGCTGCTGCGCAGGGCGACCCTGAGAGGCCGGTCCGCGGCCGGGGTCTCCGCTACCATCTGATCATAGGCGGTGCGGATGGCGGCGGCGAGATCTTCGGGCACCTCGGATTCGGCGATCAAGAGCTGGGCCTGCTCGCTCACCTGCAGGATGGTCTGGGTCTCGATCACGTCGGCCTTGGCCTTGAGCCGCTGAAACACCTCTGTCAGCCGGTTGAAGGCCATGAAGCGTTCGAAACCGGCCGTGGTGACGGCGAAGCCGCGCGGCACCTTGAGCCCTACGCGGTTCGCCACCTCGGCCAGGTTGGCGTTTTTCTCGCCCACGGTTTCGGCGGCCTCGCGGCCGATCGCGGCATACGGGAGGGTGTAGGCGCTGCAGCTCGCGCGTGCTGCGGCCGGCGCCTCCCCTTTGATCGCGTGCTGGATGGCGTCGAGGGTTTTTTTCAGGCCGGGGTAGGGGCGGCCGGCCATTTTTTCGATGCACTGGATCATGCGGCCGCAGTGGAAGAAGGCGCGCATGGTCTGGGCCTCGATGTAGGGCAGGCCGAAGCCGGATTTGCCGCGCAGCTTCTGCTCGATATCGGAGATGATCTTGAGCAGCTCCGTGTTCGACTCGAGCAGGAGCTTGAAGTTGTCGTACTTCTCCTTGAACGTACGCATCAGCTCCTCGCGCGAGGGGCCTTTGCTGCGCTTAAGGAAAGAAAAGAGGCGGAGCGTCATAATCCTCCGTCGGCCGCCGTTCAGGGTGCACCGGCGCCAGGGGGCCATAAAAGGGCTTGTGGATCGAACCGTTCGGTCTTACCATACAGCATCTTATTTTCCCCAATCAAGTCAAATAAGGAGTGTGCCCCATGGCCGAGACCAAGCTGCACATCGAGTCCCAGGTGCTTCACGCCGGTCATTCCCCGGATTCCCAAACCCTCTCCCGCGCGGTCCCCATCTACCAGACATCGAGCTACGTCTTCAAAAACACCCAGCACGCAGCCGACCTCTTCGCTCTGAGGGACACGAGCGGGTTCATCTACACCCGCATCGGCAACCCCACGACCGATGTCCTGGAGCGCCGCCTGGCCGCGATCCATGGCGGCACCGCCGCGATCTGCACGGCTTCGGGCATGTCGGCGATTTTCTACGTGGTGGGCGCCATAACGGGGGCGGGGCAGAACATCGTCTCAGGCTCGAACCTCTACGGCGGGACCCACGTGCTCTTCGAGAACACCCTGAAGCGCTTTGGGATCGAGGTGCGCTTCGTCAATTCCGCCGACCCGAAGTCGGTTGCGGCCGCGATCGATGCCAAGACCCGCATGGTATTCACCGAGAGCATCGGCAACCCCAAATGCAACGTGGATGACTTCAAGGCCCTCGCCGACATCGCCCACCGCAACAAGATCCCCTTTGTCGTCGACAACACCGTCTCGCCGCCGCCCATCTTCAACCCCTTCGACCACGGCTGCGACATCGCGGTCTACTCGCTCACCAAGATCATCGGCGGCCACGGCAACTCGATCGGCGGGGCCGTGGTGGAGGCGGGCGGCTTCGACTGGTCCGCTTCCGGGAAGTTCCCCGAGATCACCGCCCCCGACCCGAGCTACCACGGCCTCAATTTCTGGGAGGCGCTCTGCTCGCTCGAGGGGACCCCCTGCACGGCCTTCTGCGTGAAGCTGCGCACAGGCTTGATGCGCGACATCGGCGCGGCCTTAGGGCCCATGAACAGCTTCCTGATCCTCCAGGGGCTCGAGACCCTGCCGCTGCGCGCCAAGGCCCACTGCGAGAACGCGCAGAAGGTCGCCGCCTTTTTAGAAAAGCACCCCTTCGTCAAGTGGGTCAACTACGCCGGTCTGAAGAGCCACCCGGACTACCCGCGCTCCCAGCAGTACTTCCCCATGGGCCCGAGTGCCGTCTTCGGCTTCGGCCTTAAAGGGGGGCTCGAGGCCGGGAAGAAGTTCATCGAGTCGGTCAAGCTCTGCTCGCATCTCGCCAACATCCTGGATGCGCGCACCCTCGTCATCCACCCGGCCACCACCACCCACTCCCAGC
>JBFYWT010000199.1:0-10313 GCA_041310895.1 Desulfobacteraceae bacterium
GCATGCGGTATTCGATCAGGTCGGGGATGCTGCAGATGCCGATCCCCAGCGTGTCGCTCAATTTCTCCAGGGCCGGTATCTTCGCCATGGACCCGTCCTCGTCCATGATGGCGCAGATCACGCCGGCCGGCGTCAACCCGGCCAGCCGGGCGAGGTCCACGGACCCCTCGGTCTGGCCGGTGCGGACGATGGCGCCGCCCTCGCGCGCCATGAGCGGAAAGACATGGCCCGGGCGGACCAGATCGTGGGAACGCGCGCCCGGCGCCACGGCCGTCAGGATGGTCGTCGCCCGGTCGGCGGCGGACACCCCCCCGGTGATCCCCGAGCGGGCATCCACGGTAACGGTGAACCCGGTGCCGTAGCGGGAGGTGTTGTTGCCCACCATGGGCGGAAGATCCAGTTCCTGGGCTTTGGTGCGCGTGAGCGACAGGCAGATCAGACCGCGGCCGTTTCTGGCCATGAAGTTGATGATGGCCGGGGTCACCTTTTCCGCCGCCAGGCAGAAATCCCCCTCGTTCTCGGGCTCCCACCCGTCGGCCAGGATGACCATCCGGCCCTGCCGAATCTCGTCGATGGCCCGTTCGATGGATATATGCGGCATTCAGACTCCCGAAGCGTCGGTGATGTCAGCGGATGTATCCCGCCCGGGCCAGCGTCTCCAGCGTGACCCCGGGGGAGGGGCTCGCGGCGTCGCGCCCGGCGGAAAGGAACCGCTCCACGTATTTGCCGATCAGGTCGGTTTCAATGTTGACCCATGCGCCCGCCGCTTTGATACCGACGGTGGTCAGAGCGGCCGTGTGCGGGATGATGCTCACCTCGAAGCCGGTGGGCGCGACGGCATTGATCGTCAGGCTGACCCCGTCCACGGCCACCGACCCCTTTAAAATCAGGTAGCGCGCCAGCGCCGCCGGCACGCTGATCCGGACCACGATTACGTTGCCGACGGTCTCCCGGGATGCGATCGCCCCGGTGCCGTCGATGTGGCCGGAGACGAGGTGCCCGTCGATCCGGTCCGACAGGCGCAGGGCCCGCTCCAGGTTGACACGGTCGCCGACCCGCGCCTGCCCGAAGGTGGTCTTGGCGAGGGTCTCCGGCGAGACGTCCGCATCGAAGCTGCGGGGGGCGAGCCGCACCGCCGTGAGGCAGGCGCCGCTGACCGAGAGGCTGTCGCCGATCTTGCTGCCGCTCAGGTCGAAATCCGACGCGATGCTGAGGCGGCGCCCCTGGCCGGCAGGGCGCACGTCGGCGATAACCCCCATCCCTTCTATGACTCCGGTGAACATGGTCTCACCATCCGCCCACGGCGTGCCGCAGCGAAAGGTTTTCTTCCAATTTGTGGACAATTTAAAAAATAGTGTTGATCATCGGCGAAAACAAGCACTCGCCCCCACCGGGGTCTTCTCCCGGCCCGCCGGGTCCGGGTAGCCCTCGATCAGCAGATCGTCGCCGAAGCGCCGCGTCTGAATGCGGGTCAGCCGGAGGCAATCCTGCATGCGGTCGACCCCCTCGCCGCGGCAGATCGGAATGCCGTCGTCCCCGCCGGTGATGAGCGGCGCAATGAAAAAAAAGGCCTTGTCCACGATCCCGCCCCGGAACGCCGATCCCAGCACCCGGCTGCCGCCTTCGATCAGGACGCTGGTGATCCCCCGCTCCCCCAGGCGCGCCATGAGGCGCGCGAGATCGATCCGTCCCGCCTGCGTGTCCGCCGCAAGGATCTCGACCCCGGGCCCGGCGATGCGGCGTTTGGCCTCGGCCGCCGCCTCCGGCCCGGTGACGACCAGGGTGTCGGCCGCGGAGCGGTGGCGCACCACGCGGGCGGTGGCAGGCAGGCGCAGGCGGGTGTCAAGGATGACCCGCACCGGGTCCCGCGACGCCCCGATCTTCCGGCGGGTGGTCAGCTGCGGATCATCCGCCACGACCGTCCCCACCCCGACCAGGATGGCGTCCACCGCCTGGCGCAGCTCGTGCACAAAGGCGCGGGCCTCCGTGCCCGTCACCCAGCGGGAATCCCCGGTGCGCGTGGCGATCCTCCCGTCCAGAGTGGCCGCGCACTTGGCGATCACAAAGGGGCGCCGGGTCTGGATGAACTTGACGAAGACCTCGTTCAGCGCCGCAGCGGCCGCCGCGCACACCCCGACGCACACGTCGATCCCTTGGCTCGCCAGGAACTCGGCCCCGCCGCCGACCACCCCGGGGTTGGGGTCCCGCATTCCGACCACCACCCGCCGGATGCCGGCCGCGAGAATCTTGAGGGTGCAGGGCGGCGTGCGGCCGGTGTGGTTGCAGGGCTCCAGGTTGACGTAGAGCGTCCCCCCGCGCGCCCGTACTCCGGCCGCATCGAGGGCGTGAACCTCCGCATGGGGCCCGCCGGCCGCCTGGTGGTATCCTTGCCCCACCACCTCCCCGCCGTTCACGACCACGGCCCCCACCATCGGGTTGGGGGAAGTCAGCCCCCGGCCCTGCGCTGCCAGCTCGAGGGCCATCTGCATGAAACGGCAATCATCCATGAATGGCGACGGAGGTCTGCCCGGGGGCAGGCGCGCGTACGGAGCACCGGCGGATTTCGCACCGAGCCGGTTGCATTCAGGTTTCGGCGTGAGCCTCCGCGGAGGACCCCACGGGGCTCTTGCCGGCCTTCTCGGCGCTCAACAGCTTTTTCAACTCGGCCACGAAATCGTTGACGTCCTTGAACTCGCGGTAGACCGAGGCGAAGCGCACATAGGCGACATCGTCCAGCTCGTGGAGCTTGGCCATGATTTTTTCACCGACGACCGAGGCCGAGATCTCCTTGTCCTCGGACTCGCGCAGGTCGCGCTCCATCTCGTCGATGAACTCCTCGATGCTGTTCATGCTGATATTGCGTTTTTCGCAGGCCTTCAGCATGCCCGAGCGCACCTTCTCGCGATTGAACAGCTCGCGGCGCCCGTCTTTCTTGATGATCATGATCGGGATCTCTTCGATGTGCTCATAGGTCGTAAACCGCCGGTTGCAGGTCAGGCACTCCCGGCGCCGGCGAATGACGCTCGCGTCCTTGCTGAGCCTCGAATCGATCACCTTGTTCTCGATTTCACTGCAGTACGGGCACTTCATCCACCCTCCCCTTCGGCTGCTGCTCGGCGCCCCGCCGCCCCGGTCCCCTTCGATCGAGACCGGTCCGTCTGACGTGCTCCCCCCGGACCCCACCCGTTCCCGCCGGCCGATGCGCGCGCCTCACGCGGCCATCGGCGTCAGCCGTTGCCCGGCCCGGCCGCATCGGTTCCGGCGATCTGGATCATGTCGATCCGGGCCTCGGCAAGCATCTCCCGCGCGAGCGCGTCGGCATACCCGTCACGATAGTAGATGCGCTTGATCCCGGCGTTGATGATCATCTTGGCGCAGATCGAACAGGGCTGGTTGGTGCAGAACAGATCGGCGCCCTTGATCGACACCCCGTGATAGGCCGCCTGGATGATGGCATTCTGCTCGGCGTGAATGCCGCGGCACAACTCATGGCGCATGCCCGATTCGACCTTGAGCGCCTGCCGGAGACACCCGGTTTCGGCGCAGTGGCGGATGCCGGAGGGGGCCCCGTTGTATCCGGTCGCCAGAATGCGCTTCTCCTTGACGATCACCGCACCGACACCACGCCGCAGGCAGGTGGTGCGCTTGGCGACCAGGCCCGTGATGTCCATGAAGTAGATTTCCCAGGAGGGTCGTTCGGTCGTCATCCGTCGTGCCGGCCCGCTGCCGCTTGAAGTGTCCGCCCTGATACGCTGCAACAACGAGATATAGTATATTGCAAAAGAGTGGATCGCAAGAGAAATATTGACAATCCGGAAGGATGGGGACAGGGCGGGTGGGGCCCGGTGATGAGGATCCGGGCCGCCCCGCGTCACCCCGTGTGCTTTTTGAGAAGCAGGGTTGCGTTGGTGCCCCCGAAGCCGAAGGAGTTGGACATCGCATACCGCACCGGGGCTTTCCGGGCCGTATTGGGGACATAGTCCAGGTCCAGCTCCTCCGCCGGGTGTTCGTAGTTGATCGTGGGGGGGATGATGTCCTCGTGCAGCGTGAGGGCCGTGAAGACGGTTTCGATCCCCCCCGCGCCGCCGAGCAGATGGCCGGTCATGGACTTGGTGGAGCTGACCGCCACCTTGTAGGCATGCTCCTTGAAAACCGTTTTGATGGCGCGGGTTTCGTAGAGATCGTTCAGTTGGGTGGAGGTCCCGTGGGCGTTGATGTAGTCCACCTGATCGGCACGGAGGCCGGCATCGTCCAGGGCCATCTGCATGCAGCGGGCCGCCCCGCTCCCGTCCGGGGGCGGGGAGGTCATGTGGTAGCCGTCGCCGGTCAGCCCGTAGCCGATCATCTCGGCATAGATCCGGGCCCCCCGCTGAAGGGCATGCTCGCGCTCCTCGAGAATCAGAATTCCGGCCCCCTCGCCGGGCACGAACCCGTCCCGGTCGCGGTCGAAGGGCCGTGAGGCCCGCTCCGGTTCGTCGTTGCGGGTCGAGAGCGCCTTCATGGCGTTGAAGCCGGCGATGCACGAGGGGGCGATCACGGCCTCGGTACCCCCGGTGATCATGGCATCCACGCGACCCTCCTGGATCAGCTTGAAGGAGTCGCCCACCGCGTGGGAGCCGGCGGCACAGGCCGTCGCCAGGGACAAGTTGGGGCCCTTCGCGCCGAACAGGATCGAGATCATGCCCGGGGCCATGTTGCCGATCATCATGGGGATGAAAAAAGGGCTGACCCGTCGCGGCCCGTTCTGCTTGAGATCATAGATGGTGTCTTCCATGAACCGCAATCCGCCCAGCCCGCACCCGGTGATCACCCCGACCCGGCCGGAGTTTTCATCGGTGATGACAAGCCCGGAGTCATCCACGGCCATGCGGGCGGCCGCGACGGCATAGGAGATGAACAGCTCCAGGCGCCGGGCTTCCTTGCGCCCCATGAAGTCCTCGGGTTTGTAGCCCTTGACTTCGGCCGCGATGTGGGTGTCGTAGGGCGTGCAATCGAACCGGGTGATCCGCGTCACGCCGGATTTGCCGGCGCACAGCGCCGCCCAGCTCTCCTTGGCTCCGATCCCGAGGGGGCTGACCATCCCCACCCCTGTGACAACAACCCGCCTGGACAATTCGCCTCCTCCATCTCTCGCGCGCTTGAGCCTGCTGCTACTTCCGTTTGTTCACGTAGCTGATCGCATCCTTGACGGTCACGATCTTCTCGGCATCCTCGTCGGAAATTTCGACGCCGAACTCCTCCTCCATGGACATGATGAGCTCGACCAGGTCCAGCGAATCGGCCCCCAGGTCGTCCACGAACGAAGCCTCCGGTTTGACCTCCGAGAGGTCCACACTCAGCTTTTCGGCGATGATCTTCTTCACTTTTTCTTCAATGGACTCGGACATCGATGGTTCCTCCACATGTTGGGGTGTTTTTTCGTTGGGTGCGGGTCATCCACCTCCCGGCTGGAGCCGGTTGAGGTTTCGGGGTTCGGAGGAGCGCGACCCGCCCCCGGAGCGCGTCAACCGTGAACCGTTGAACCCGGAACCGAGTTACATGTACATGCCGCCGCTCACATGGAGCACCTGTCCGGTAAGATAGGCGGCCTGATCCGAGGCGAGGAACAGGATCGCATCGGCCACATCCTGGGGTGTCCCGGCCCGACCCAGCGGAATCTGGGCCAGGAAGGCCTGCTTGATTTTGTCGCTCAGGACGGCGGTCATCTGGGTTTCGATGAAGCCCGGCGCCACCGCGTTCACCGTGATGCCCCGGCCGGCGAACTCCCGCGCGACGGTCTTGGTGAATCCGATCAGCCCGGCCTTGGAGGCGACGTAGTTGGCCTGACCGACATTGCCGACCACGCCGACCACCGAGGCCACATTGACGATCCGCCCTGCGCGTTGCTGGGCCATGTGCCGGACCACCGCTTTGGTGCACAGGAAGGCGCCCTTGAGGTTGATGGCCATGACCACGTCCCAGTCCGACGCCTTCAGGCGCAGCAGCAGGGCGTCGCGCGTGATGCCGGCGTTGTTCACCAGGACGTCGATGCGGCTGTAGCGCGCGACCACGCGCTCCGCCCAGGCGGCCACCGCCTCCTCGCTCGCCACGTCCACCTGCTCGAAGGAGGCCGCGGGCCCCAGGGCGCGGGCGGCCGCCTCCCCGGCCTCGGGGTTGACGTCGCAGATGGCGAGCCTCGCCCCTTCGCGGGCGAAGGCCTCGGCCGTCACCCGCCCGATCCCGGCCGCCCCGCCGGTGACCATCACCACCTTGTCGTTGAAGCGCATGCGGATCTCCTTCGTGCCAACCCGGCGTCAGCGCCCGAACACGATGTCGGCCAGCCGGTCCATGTCCTGGAAGAGATTGCGGCAGCTCTCGGCAAAGGCGTTGAAACGGATCTCGGCCAGGCCGGCGGCCAGATCGGCGGCCGCGAGCTGGCCGCTGCCGGCGAGAATCCGCAGGCTGTTGCGCTCGAAGCGCTCGCACACCTCGCGCGCGAAGACCCGCGCCACCAGTGCCGCGCGTTCGGCCTGGGGATCGCCCGCCGTCGCGAGGGCGGCCGCCTTGCGCGCAGCGGCGATACCGACTTCGGTGTGGGCCATCAGCTCCGCCAGGTCGAACATGACCACCTGCTGCCGGGTGAGCCGGCGGGTGTCGGCCACGCCGATCAGGTGGTTGAGCGCCCGGGCGGCCAGGGCGTAGAAACGGCCGCCGACCTCGGGGCGGTGCTCGTCGAGCCGCTCCATCTCGGCGGCCATGGCGCCGTAGAACTCGCCCCTGGTCTTGCGGCTCTTCTTCCAGCGGAAGGTGCTGATGATGTTCTGCTGGATCTCGCTCGTCCCCTCGTAGATGGTCGTGATGCGCACATCGCGCTTGATCTTCTCGACCCCGTACTCGGTGATGTAGCCGTACCCGCCCAGGGCCTGGATGCCGTCCTCGGCCGCCCGGTTGCCCGCCTCGGTCGCGAACCACTTGGCGATGGACCCCTCCACCTGGAGATCCGGCTCACCGGCATCGAGCCGCTCGGCCACCTCCTCGATGTAGGCCGCGGACGCCGCCAGGCGCACCACGTTGGGGATGATCAGCTTGTGGGTGTAGCCCTGTTTCTCGGAGAGCGGAGTCTTGAACTGGATCCGCTCCTTGGCGTAGGGAATGGCGATATCGAGCGCAGCCTCACCCGCCCCCAGCCCCATGGCGGCCACCATCAGCCGCGTGTAGCCGAAGACCTCGTTGGCCTGCTTGAGCCCCTGACCGGGTACGCCGCCGATCAGGTTTTCCACCGGCACGAAAGCGTCGGTGAAGGTAAGCGGCGAGGTGTTGGAGGCCCGGATCCCGTGCTTCTCCTCGCCCTTGCCGCGCTGGTAGCCGGGGGTGTCCTTCGCCATGATGAAAAAGGTGGGGCCCTCCGGGGCGTCGGCCAGCACCGTGATGAAGTCCGCATAGCCGCCGGTCGAGATGAACTGCTTGCTGCCGTTGATGCGGTAGCCGGTGATCCGTCCGGAGGCGTCGGTCACCGGGTCGGCCTTGGTCTTGAGGGCGGCGACGTTGCTGCCCGCGTCGGGCTCGGTCACCGCATAGGCCACGAGCGCCTCGCCGGCGGCGATTCTGCCGAGCCACTTCTGTTTCTGCTCCTCGGTGGCCCCCACCAGGATGGGGTCCGCCCCGAGCTGGATCGCAAAGAAGGCGGTGGTGATCCCCAGGCAGACCTTGGCCATCTCGCGCGTGACCGCACAGCTGTCCCGCGCCCCGCCGCCCAGGCCGCCGTAGGCCTCCGGGATCATCAACAGCTGCAGGCCGATCTCCGGCCCCAGCATCTCCCGGATCACCGCCTCGGGGAAGATCTCCCGGCGGTCGAAGTCCAGGACCTGTTCCTTGGTCAGAAGCCTCTTTTTCAGCTGAGCCACCGTGTCCAGGACAAGCTGCCGGGACTCGAGGTCCAGCCCTGTCAGGGCCCGCTTGGGTTGGGTGCCGTCAGATGCCATGATGCCGGTCCTCAGGACAATTGAAATCGGCCTTAGTCTTCTTTGGCCGGGACGGCCTTGCGACCTTTGTAGGAACCGCAACTGGGGCAGGCGTGGTGAGGCAGGGCCGGCTCCCCACAGTCGGCACAGGTGGTCAGGGCGGGGGCCGAAAGGCTCTTGCCGGTTCGGCGCTTATCCCGGCGGGACTTGGATACTCTACGCTTGGGCAACCCCATGAGCAATCTCCTAACTTATTGAGTTGAATATATTAACTTCCGTGTTCGATTCTCACTTCAGAACTTTGCCTTAGTAATTGAAATCAGGAGGCCTGTCAAGTGTTTTCCGGGGCCTCCGGCAGCCTTGTACCGCAACCTTTTCTGTGATATGCACACCATTCGGAAATCACCGGGGAAACTGGTTTTACGTCAACTGCTTGTTTCGACTGACACTTTTTTGGATTCACGCCTCGTCCTTGAAAAACGGCACCGCCGCGGGGGGCGCCGCTGTTTTTTTGGCGATTCCGGCCGCCCGGCGGCAGGCCGCCAGCTTCATTTGCTATTGAATGTAGTTTAACCTGAGCAATACGGACCTATTTATCATTTTGATATTTTTTGAATATTAGAATTATCTACTACCAGAGAGCTATGACATGACACAGGTGGTCACACGGTTCCCCCCCAGCCCCACGGGGTCGCTCCATGTCGGCGGGGCGCGGACGGCGCTGTTCAACTGGCTCTATGCCCGCCGGATGAAGGGCAAGTTCATCCTGCGGATCGAGGACACCGATACCGAGCGCTCGACCCAGGCCTCGGTCGATGCCATTTTCGAAGCCCTGGAATGGCTCGGCCTCGACTGGGACGAGGGCCCCTTCTACCAGACCCGGCGCTTTGCGGTCTACCGGGAGCACGTTCAAAAACTGGTGGACACGGGCCATGCCTACTACTGCGCCTGCCGCCCCGAGGAAGTGGAGCGGATGCGCCAGGCGGCCATGGCCGCCGGCGGCAAGCCCAAATACGACGGGACCTGCCGCCATAAAAACCTCGGAGCCGGCGAGGGCCGGGCGGTCCGCTTCAAGGCGCCGCTTACCGGCACCACCGTGCTGGCGGACGTCGTCAAGGGCAGCATCGTATTCCAGAACGACGAGCTGGACGATTTCGTCATCTGCCGCAGCGACGGCACCCCCACGTACAACTTCGCGGTGGTGGTGGACGACATCACCATGGGGGTCAACACCATCATCCGGGGCGATGACCACGTGATGAACACCCCCAAACAGATCCAGCTCTACAAGGCCTTCGGCGTGCCCCTGCCCCTCTTCGGCCATGTCCCGATGGTTTTAGGCAAGGACCGCACCCGCCTGAGCAAGCGCCACGGCGCCACCTCCGTCACTGCCTACCGCGAGATGGGCTATCTGCCGGAGGCGTTGATCAACTACCTGGTGCGCCTGGGCTGGTCCCACGGCGACCAGGAGTTTTTTACCCGCGAGGAGCTCATCGGGCTGTTCAACCTGGAGAACATCGGGCGCGCGGCCGGGGTCTTCGACATCGAGAAGCTCTCGGCCCTGAACGCCGACCATATAAAAGCCGCGCCCCCGGCGGCGCTCGTCGCCCCGCTCGCCCCCTTCCTGCGGGAGAAGGGGATCGCGATCGAGGCCGACCCCCGGGCCGCGAAGGTCATCGCCAGCCTGAGCGCCCGCAGCAAGACCTTGCGGGAGATGGCCGACCAGGCCTTTTTCTACTTCGAGGAGGAGATCCGCCCCGAACCCGAGGCCGCGCGCAAGTTCCTCACCCCCGAGACCCTTCCGCTGCTCACGGCGGTCGCCGATGCGCTGGAAGCCCTCGCGGAGTTTTCGGAAGAGGCCCTGGAGGGGGTTTTCAAAGGCTTGGCCGAAAAAACCGGCCTCAAGCTCGGCAAGATCGCCCAGCCCGTGCGCGTAGCCCTTTCCGGCCGGACGGCAAGCCCGGGGATCTACGAGATCATGGCCATCATCGGCCGCGAGCGCGTGATCGCAAGGCTCCGCAAGGCCGCCGATCGCATCGCGCAGGCCGGATAGGTTCTGGATCGTTGCAAGCCCGGCTTTTACCTGAGCATTTCGCAGGAAGACACGTACACGTTCACGGGCACGGTATGGGCGAAAAGATCGTGTACGAGTACGGGTACGTGAACGGGTACGGGTACGAGCATAGGAAAAAACGTACATGGGGATAAAGCGGAATCGCTGCACCAGCAAATGATCAGGCTTCCGACGACCCCATCAACTTGACCCTTGACGGATTCCGGCACTTTGGTTATTAGAATGGGTGTCTGCTGAGGGATCGTCTAGTGGCAGGACGACGGGTTCTGGCCCCGTTAACCTAGGTTCGAATCCTAGTC
>JBFYWT010000047.1:0-3937 GCA_041310895.1 Desulfobacteraceae bacterium
CCGCGGGGGAGGGCGGCGCCTCCCGGAACGACCCGCGGGAGGCCGAGCGCCGCCTGCTGCTCGACACCTACCGCACCTTCGGGTGCGAAAGCGGCCAGCCGACCTTCCGCTACTCGCTGCTTGACGGCGTCAAGGACGGCTACCTCATCACCCCCACAGTGGTGGACGCGCGCACCGACGTCACCACCGCGCTGCTCTCCGAGCAGGGCTTCGTGGTCACCTTCACCGACGCGGAGGGCGAGGACCAGCAGGAGGCCTTCAGGCAGCGCCAGTTCGAAAAGCGCTTCTTCGCCCCCGCCACCAACCAGCTCTTCTGCAAGACGTTTCTCGAAAACGCCCTGCGCGACCCGGTCAGCGGCGAGATCGGCAAGTCCATCCTCTTTGCCGTCAGCCAGAACCACGCCGCGACCCTCGCTCAACTCCTCAACCAGATGGCGCAGCGCATGTTCCCCGGCAAGTACCAGTCGGACTTCGCCGTGCAGGTCACCTCCTCGGTGCCCGACGCCCAGCAGCTCACCGCGAACTTCAGCAACAACAACCTGCTCGGCGCAGGCAACTTCATCCCGGCCTACAAGACCAGCAAGGCCCGGGTGTGCGTCACGGTCGGCATGATGACCACCGGCTACGACTGCACCGACATCCTCAACCTGGGGCTCTTGCGGCCCGTCTTCTCGCCCACCGACTTCGTCCAGATCAAGGGGCGCGGCACCCGCCGGCACAACTTTCTCGAGCAGCTCTTCGACGCGCGCCTGCGGGAGGCCGTCGAGCAGCCGGAGAAGCGCGCCTTCAAGCTGTTCGATTTTTTCGCCACCTGCGAATTTTTCGAGGAGGATTACGACTACGACCAGGTGCTCGAGCTCCCCCGGCCCCGGATTCGGTTCGCCGCGGAGGAGGCCGGCGCGCCCGCGCCCGTGAAGGCCTACCAGCACCTGGGCGCCGACCTGCTGGACTCGATCCGCGAGGAGACCATCGGCTTCGAGGGGATGAAGGTGGACCGCATGTTCTTCGAGCGGTTCGAGGACACCGTGCGCAACGACGCGGTGATCGCCCGCGCGGTCGAGGCGGGGCAGTGGGACCGCGTGATCGACTACGTGAACCGCGAGGTGTTCAACAAGCCCGAGGAGTACTACACCCTCGAGAAGCTGCGCCGCGCGGCCGCCGTGGACCGCCGCCTGACGCTGCGGGAGATCCTGGAGAAGGTCTTCAACCTGATCCCGCGCTTCAAGTCCAAGGACGAGCTTTTAGAGGAGGAGTTCGCCAAGTTCGTCGCGGACTGCAAGCCCGCGGAGGCCGAGGCCATCCCCGCCCTGAAGGCCTACTTCAAGGCCTACGCCGCCAGCGGGCGGGTGCGCGAGATCATCGACAGCCGGCAGTTCACCGACCTGGCCACCACCCCCGAGTTCTCGACCCGGGACTTCCGGTCCGTGCCGGAGAAATTCCGGCGGCAGGTCCCGGAATACATCAAGGACTACGTTTCGCTGAACCAGTTCGCCGCCTGAAGGACGCCCCATGCTAGACGCCGAGACCAAACGCCGCATCGACACCGCCCGCGACATCCTCGTGGGCAAGGTCCCCGACCCCAAGAGCCAGGTGGAGCAGATCACCCTCGCGCTCATCTACAAGTTCATGGACGACATCGACGCCGAGAGCGAGGAGCTGGGCGGCCGGCGCAAGTTCTTCGCCACGGGCTTCGCCCGCTACGGCTGGGCCAAGCTCATGCGCTCGGGCCTGGGCGGTCACGAGGTTCTGAACCTCTACGCGGAGGCCATCGCCAAGATGCCCGAGAACCCGGGCATCCCGCCGCTGTTTCGCGACATCTTCAAAAACGCCTACCTGCCCTACCGCGACCCGGAGACCCTGCGCGCCTTTTTGAAGGTCATCGACAAGTTCGAGTATGACCACAGCGAGCGGCTGGGCGACGCCTTCGAGTACCTGCTCTCGGTGCTGGGCTCGCAGGGCGACGCCGGGCAGTTCCGCACCCCGCGGCACATCATCGACTTCATCGTGGCGATCGTCGCCCCCCAGAAGACCGAGACCGTGCTCGACCCGGCCTGCGGCACCGCGGGCTTTTTGATCGCCTCCTACAAGCACATCCTCAAGGCCAACACCGACCCCCGCGGCCACAACCGCCTCACCCCCGACGAGCGGCGGCGGCTGGCGCAGAACTTCTGGGGCTACGACATCTCCCCCGACATGGTGCGCCTGTCGCTGGTCAACCTGTACCTGCACGGCTTCCCCGACCCGCACATCCACGAGTACGACACCCTCACCAGCCAGGACCGCTGGAACGAATACGCCGACGTCATCCTCGCCAACCCGCCCTTCATGTCACCGAAAGGGGGGATCAAGCCGCACAACCGCTTCTCGGTTCAGTCCAAACGCAGCGAGGTGCTCTTCGTGGACTACATGGCCGAGCACCTCACCCCCTCCGGCCGCGCCGGCATCATCGTGCCCGAGGGGATCATCTTCCAGAGCCAGACCGCCTACAAGCAGCTGCGCCGGATGCTGGTGGAGGGGTGCCTCGTCGCCGTCGTCTCGCTGCCTGCCGGCGTCTTCAATCCCTACTCCGGGGTGAAGACCTCGGTCCTGATTCTCGACAAGGCGCTGGCGAAGCGGGCGGACACCATCGGCTTTTTCAAGGTCGAAAATGACGGGTTCAACCTGGGGGCCCAGCGCCGGCCGATCGAGAAGAACGACCTGCCGCGGGTCTGCGCCGAGATCGCCGAGTACCTTCAGCGGCTGCGCGCGGGGGAGCCGCTCAAGGGCTTCCAGCCCGCCTCCGGCCTAATCGTGGCCAAGGAGAAGATCACCGCGAACGGGGACTATAACCTAAGCGGGGAGCGGTATCGGGAGAATGGGGTCCGCTTGTCACGCTTCTCCATTGTGCGTTTAGGTAATGTTGCTGAAGTAATCGCAGGACAATCACCACCCGGAGAATCCTACAATGATTCTGGCACTGGAACGCCATTCTATCAGGGTAAGACCGAGTTTGGTGAATTATTCATCGGCGCACCCACAAAATGGACTACGAATCCGCAGAGATTCGCAGAGGCTGGAGACATACTCATGTCAGTGCGTGCCCCGGTAGGGCCCGTTAACCTC
Organism: Desulfobacteraceae bacterium; assembly: GCA_041310895.1. Lineage (GTDB taxonomy): Bacteria > Desulfobacterota > Desulfobacteria > Desulfobacterales > SpSt-501 > SpSt-501. Next base: position 3,103 of record JBFYWT010000047.1, read on the forward strand.
GCAACTCAACGAATTTGTATTGGCCGGGGGTTAGCCGCAATTAGACCTGCTGAGGACCGCCTGCTCAACTATTTTACATTTTATGTTCTCCGCAGCTTGGAGAAAGAGATTACAGGCGATACAGGTGCCGCGTTCGCATCGATCAATCGCGGTGACATCGAGAAGATTCAAATCCCCCTCCCCCCCCTGGAAGTGCAGAAGGAGATCGTGGCGGAGATCGAGGGTTACCAGAAAGTCATCGACGGCGCCCGCGCTGTCCTCGACAACTACCGGCCACACATCCCGATTAAGCCAGATTGGCCGATGGTGGAGTTGAGCACCGTCATTCAGGGCAAACCAAAGAACGGTTATTCTGGTAAACCAGTCGATCGGATCACTGATCTAAAAGTGCTGACACTCAGCGCAACGACTTGTGGCAAGCTCGACCTTGGCAAGTTTAAGTATTTAGATGAAGCCATTCCATTGGATTCGCCGTGTCGGTGCCAAAAAGGAGATATTTATCTACAGCGCGGAAACACGGCAGAATTAGTTGGAACAGCCGCATTGTTTGATGTTGATGAACGAAACTTCATCTATCCAGATTTGATGATTCGAGTTCGGGCTGATGAAACAAGGTTAACCTGCCTTTACTTGCTGCACGTTTTACAAGGGCAATCTGTTCGCGATTACTTGATTAGAAACGCTGTGGGTGCGGCTGGGAGTATGCCTAAAATAAATCAAGGGATAGTTGAGCGTATTCCTATTCCCCTCCCACCCCTCGCAACCCAAAAAGCCATCGTCGCCGAGATCGAGGCCGAGCAATCCCTGGTCAACTCCAACCGCGAACTGATCTCCC
>JBFYWT010000110.1:0-8132 GCA_041310895.1 Desulfobacteraceae bacterium
TGGAAGAGAGCCGCCGCAAAAACACCATCAGCACGATGATCGCCAGCACCGATCCGAGCAGGATGTTGCCCCAGGCGAGCTCGATCGCCCCGCGGATGTAAGGCCGCTGGTCGTAGGTCCAGTCGAGGTAGATCCCCTCCGGTTTCAGCTTCTCCTCGTTGAGCTGCCGGACCACGGCCTCCAGCCGGTCGGTGAGATCGAGGATGTTGGCATCGGGCTCGGGCTTGACCCCGATGGCGATCCCCTCCCGCCCCATGTGCAGGGTCGCCGCCACCCGCTTCTCATAGCCGTCGCGCACCAGGGCGATTTCGCCGAGGCGCACGCGGCGCTGGCCGGTGGAGACGATGATCAGGTCCTCGATCGCTTCCTTGGAGCGAAACTCGGCCGTGGTGCGGATCCGGTAGTCGCGCCGGCCCACCCCCAGGGTGCCGGCGGCGATATCCACGTTCTCGGCGCGCAGGATGTCGATCAGTCGCGGAATCGTCAACCCGTGGGCCGCCAGCCGATCGGCCGAGACCTCGATGTGGAGCTCCTTCTCCGTGCCGCCCCCGATGAAGAGCTCGGCCACCCCCGGGGTCCGCTCCAGATATTGGCGGATATAGTTCTCGAAAAAGGTGCGATAGCTGTAGGCCGAGGCCGGGTTGCCCTCGACGGTCTTCAGCACCATCCACACCACCGGTGAGGTGGCCGAACCGGTGGCGGTGATGATCGGCTTGTCCACGTTTTCCGGGTAGGAGGGGACCTCGTCGAGCTTGTTGGAGACCCGCAGCAGGGCGGAGTTCTGATCGGTGCCGATGGCGAACTTGAGGGTCACCGTGCCCTGGCTGTTGGAGGAGGTGCTCTCCATCTCGATCAGCCCGGGGATGCCCTTCAGCACTTTCTCCTGCTCTTCGATGATGTCGCGCTCGACCTCGTGGGGGGTGGCGCCCGGCCAGTTGGTGGTGACCGAGATTTCGGGCTCGACCACCGTGGGGCTGAGCTGGTAGGGCATCCGCGTGAGGCCGAGCCAGCCGAAGAGCAGGATGAAGGTCACCCCCACCAGAACGGTGACCCGTTTTTCGATGCAGAACTGGATCAGGTTCATCGGACGAGCGCCACCCCCTGTCCGTCCCGCAGCCGCTCGTTGCCCTTGACCACGACCCGCATGCCCGCGGATAGCCCCTCTCCGGAAACACCGGCCGAGAGCCCCTCGTAGCCGACCACGGCTACCGGCACCATGCGCGCCTTGGCCTCCTCGACCACGAACACCGCCGTACGCCCCATGCTGGTGATCACCGCATCGCGCGGGACGATGAGCGCCGGCTGCGGGACGGCGGTCGGGAGCATCACGGTGGCGGACTGGCCCTCGACCAGTCCCTTGCGGTTGGCGGTCCGCACCTTGACGGGAAGGGTGCGGGTCGTTTCGCTGACACGGGGGACCACGGCAAATACCGCTCCGTCGAAGCTCTCCCCGCCGGCGGAGACCCTGGCCGGCACCCCGGGTCGAATCTGCCGGATGGCGGTCTCGGGGACCTCGACCACGATGTCCACCACCTCGTCGCGCGCCAGCACCGCCACCGGTTTGCCCTTGGCAAGCCACTCCCCGCGGCTGACGCTGCGCTTGACCACGACCCCATCGTAGGGGGCGCGAATCACCGATTTTCGCATTTCCAGCTCGAGCCGCTCGACCTCCGCCTTGAGGGAATCGGCCCGCCGCTCGAGTGCCTGCGCCCGAAAGCGGCTGTCGTCATAGTTGCCTTCCGCGATCGACCCTTTGCGGAAGAGCGCCTCCTTGCGGCCGAGGTCGAGCCGCGCCACCTCGAGCTCGGCCTTTACCTGCTGGTGGGTGGAGCGGGTGGCCTCGAGCCGCTTGCCGAGAAGGTCGGTGTTCAACTCCACCAGTGCCTGGCCGGCCTTCACCCGCTGGCCGTCTTCGATCTTGAGCGTATCGACGATCCCTTCGATTTCGGCCGCCACCTCCGAGACCTCGATGAAGTAGACGGTGCCGACGAACTCGGTCTGGGGCGTGATCTGCCCCGAGACGACCGGCGCCAGGACCACCAGGGGCGGTGCACCGCCGGGCGGCCCTCCTTGAGCGGCGGCCGGAGCCGGGGTAAGGCCGATCCCCCCGAGGAGGATCATTGCCAGGGCCGCCCATAAGGGTCGGCTGGGATCACCGACGGATGAACATCGCTTCATCATTTCTCCCGCTCAACGGGCGGCAACGGCCTTCCCCGTGCAAATAGGAGGACAAAAATGTAATAATCACGTCACCCGCCGCAAAAGTCAACACGCGTCGTAAAAACAGAAATCCCCCTCCCCCGTTGTCAAAGGGGGAACAAGACGACTTATCCTCAACGCCATATAACGTGATGGCCTCCAAAGAGGCGGGTTATGGCGCACGACGCGATCCTATCGGTAATGAAGTGTCGCCCTTGCGGGATTGGCTCCCGGCCTTCGCAGCCAGGCTGCTTCGGCGGAGGTGGCTCCAGCCACCATCATTGCGGTCCCGCCCCGGCGGGACTCCCACAGAAAAGCGTACAACTTCATTGGAAGCGTTGCACGCCACCGGCGACGGCGGTTCATCCGCAAGTAAGTTCAGATTTGTGGGAGTGGCTTCCAGCCACGATCCGATCGCGGCAAGATGATGCTCCCACAGAAAGAAAGCCTAACTTACTTGGAAGTCCCTGATACAGACGGCTTTGTAAAAAGCCCAAGATCAAGGCGCGCAAATTTCGTGTCGCGAGGCGTACTTGCAGTACGCCGCAGCGACCACGAAATGACGCGCAGCGCAGAGATTGGGGTTTTTACGAAGTCGTCAAACGTGAGAGCGGCTTCCGCGGATGGGGGCTAAAAGAGATGGGCGATATCCTTGATCACCTCCTTGACCGTCTCCTCGACGCGGCCGATCGCATCCGATGAGAGTCCGAGCAGGCGTGCGGAGGAGAGCTCGGCCAGATCCCCACCGTCCCACGCGAAGGAGCTGTACCCCATTTTGCGCGTGAGCATGTTGGCCAGATGAACGACCAGTATTTCCCGGTCCGTCTGATCGTTGTAGTTTCCCCCCTCGTGGAGGGAAACCACGTTCTGGAACTCATCGCCAAACCCCCAGCGCTTGAGCAGCATGGTGCCAATGGATTGATGGGCGTTCTGAATGCCGGCTAAAATGGCATCCATGGGCGGTGCTTTTTCCTTGGACGCGTCCGCAAGGGCCCTGAGCAGGATCACTTTGCCGATATCGTGAATCAGACCCATCAGAAACAGGATCTCCGGGTCATCCAACGGGAGGGTGCGGGCGAAGTGCTTGGCGGCATAAGCGGTGGCAAGGGAGTGAATCCACATTTTGTCAAGCGCCATCCTGAACTGGGGCTGCCGTGCCTGATACAGGTTCTTGTTGGCGATGGCCATGACGATGCTCAGGGTCTCCTTGAAGCCCAGGCGCGGTATGGCCACCTGAACGCTCTTGACCTCCCCATGGCCTTTGTAGACCGGGCTGTTGGCGACCGAAATCAACCGCAGCGAGATCACCGGGTCCCGCTGTAGGATTTGCGCCACCTCCTTGACCGTGGTCTCCTGGCGCTGGATGGCGCTGCGCAGCTCGAAAACGACCTGCGGCATCGCCGGCGGCTGAACCTTGCCCGCGCTGAACTTCTGCAGGACGGCGGCAAAGGACGTTTTGACGAAATCCGACTGCTGCTTGCGCATGAAATCCTCGCCCATCCCCGGGGTGGATTCCACGAATTTCCGGAAACGGGGCACGAGGTCCGGGTCGAACTCGGCTCCGGCCCGCTCCTGGATCGCCGCCAAGGCCTCGCCGACCGGAAGCGCCTGCGGCCGCCGGATGGTTGAGGTCAGATCGTCGAAGGCGTCAAAAAGGCGCAGAACCCGCGCCTCGAGGGGGATCTCCTCACCGTGCCGGCCGTCCGGATAGCCGCTGCCGTCCCAGGCCTCGTGGTGGTGCCGGACGGCGGCCAGCAGGGGCTCGAACCGTTGCACCAGCGAGAGAATGCGAACCCCGGTCACCGGGTGTTTTTTCATGAGCTGCGCTTCGTCCGGGGAGGGAAGCGCTTTACCGGTCACCTCGCCCGGCGTCCCGATCAGGCCGACATCGTGCAGCAAGCCCGCCAGGTAAAGATGATGGAGGTCGTCGTCGGCCAAGAGGCCGGTCGCTTCGCAGAAACTTGCGGCCGTGTTGGCCACCCGCTCGGAATGCTGCTTGAGGCGCGGCTCTTTCTCCTCCAGCATGGCAAGCAGCATTTCGGCGGTTTCCACGAGTTGGTCGCGTTCCTCGGCGCTGAGCACGGAGTAGCTGTCTTCGGGCATGATGAAAATGCTCCTTGTCTGAGAGATTGATTTTTTTATTCTACCTCACCTTGCGGCAGGACGCAAAATTACCCGTCCCGTCTCCGGCCGTCGCAGCCGATTAGCGTTTGACACCGTTGCACGATTTCTCTATGATCCGCCAACACGTTTTATCTTGCTGAAGTGCTTCCGAAAACCCGAGGGGGCGCACACCGTTTTCCGCCCGCACCACCTCGGCCCCAGGGCCGACCCGCGAGCCGGTCGAGAGGCGTTTCGGAAGGCGCTTCCCCCAGGAGCGACCCGCCATGAGCTCATTTGTTGCCCTGAACCTCGACTATGTCGAGGAGCAGTACGCTATTTGGAAATCAGACCCCGGCCGGCTCTCCCCGGACTGGCGGTTTTTCTTCGAGGGGTTCGAGCTGGGCGCATCCGGCCGACGGCCGGCCGACGGCGACGGCGCCCAGATGCTGCACCAGGCGCGGGTCCACGCCCTGGTAAACCGCTACCGCGAGCTCGGCCATCTCCTCGCCTGCCTCGACCCGCTCGAGGCCTGCCCGACCGAGCACCCCCTGCTCAGCCTCGAGGCCGTCGACTTGAGCCTGGAGGATCTCGAGCGCCGCTTCATCGTCCCGGACGCCGCCCCGGCGGTAAAAGCGCCGCTCAGGGACATCCTTTCCGGGTTCCGTGAAACCTACTGCCGCTCCATCGGGGTTGAGTTCATGCATCTGCAGGATCCTGCCGAGCGTCGCTGGCTGATCGACCGCATGGAGCCCGTGCGCAACCGGCCGGCGTTCGCGCCCTCCGCCCGGCGCCGCATCCTGGGGAAGCTCATCCAGAGCAGTGTCTTCGAGCAGTTTCTGAACACCAAGTACGTCGGCGTCACACGCTTTTCGCTCGAAGGCGGGGATGCCCTGATCCCCGGTCTCGATTTTCTGTTCGAGCGCGCGGCTGAGCTGGGATGCCGTGAAATCATCCTGGGCATGGCCCACCGCGGGCGGTTGAACGTGCAGGTCAACATCCTCGGCAAACCCTTCACCGACATCTTCAGCGAGTTCGAGAACTGCTACGACCCTGAAAACCTCGTCGGCGCCGGCGACGTCAAGTACCACACGGGCTATCTGAACGACATCCGCACCGCCGGGGGCGGCGCGCTGCGGGTCTTCATGATGAACAACCCGAGCCACCTCGAAGCCGTGGATCCCGTGGTCGAGGGCTTTGCCCGAGCGGCCCAGGAGATGGCCGACGACGACGACGGCCGGCAGGTGCTGCCGCTCCTGGTCCACGGGGACGCCGCCTTTGCGGGCCAGGGGGTCGTGGCCGAGACCCTAAACCTCTCCCAGCTCGCCGGCTACCGGACCGGCGGCACCATCCACATCGTCATCAACAACCAGATCGGCTACACGACCCTCCCCGAGCACGCCCGTTCCACGCGCTACTCCACCGACATCGCCAAGATGCTCATGGTGCCGGTTTTCCACGTGCACGGCGAAAACCCCGAGGCCGTGGTCCACACCCTGCAGTTGGCCGCCGCGTATCGATATGAGTTCGGCAAGGATGTGGTCGTCGACCTGGTCTGCTTCCGCCGTTACGGCCACAACGAGGGCGACGAGCCCTATTTCACCCAGCCGCTCATGTACGAGCGGATCCGCGAGCGGCCCTCCCTCGAGCGTCTCTACGCCGGGGAGCTGATCGCGCAGGGGGTCGTGAGCGCGGCGGATATCGAGGCGATGGCCGCAGAGGTGCGGGCGCAGCTGACCGCCGATTATGAGGCGATCCACGGCAGCGTCTGCGTCTTTCCCGAGCCGCGCACCTACGAAAACTGGGCCCCCTACTCCGGCGTCTACTCGCCTGTCAGCGTCGATACCGGCGTGCCCCGGGACACCCTTCTCGCTCTCGCCCATGCGCTTAACCAGGTGCCCGAGGGGTTCCACCTGAACCCCAAGCTCGCCAAGCTCCTCGCCCGGCGCCTTGAGGCCGTCGAAGCGGGCGCCGGCATCGACTGGGCCAATGCCGAGGCCCTGGCGCTGGCGAGCCTCCTCGCCCAAGGGCACCCCGTGCGGCTGAGCGGTCAGGACAGCGGCCGCGGCACCTTCAGCCAGCGCCACAGCGTGCTGGTGGACACCCAAACCGGCGCCGCCTACACCCCCCTGCACCACGTCACGGAGGGCCAGGCGGCCTTTTCGGTCTATGATAGCCCGCTCTCCGAGGCCGGGGCGCTCGGCTTCGAGTACGGCTACTCGCTCGCCCGGCCCGAAGGGCTGACCCTGTGGGAGGCCCAGTTCGGGGATTTCGCCAACAACGCCCAGGCCGTGATCGATCTCTTCATCGCGAGCGGCGAAGCCAAGTGGCAGCGACTGAGCGGGCTGACCCTGCTCTTGCCCCACGGCATGGAGGGGCTCGGGCCGGAGCACTCGAGCGCCCGCCTGGAGCGCTTCCTGCAGCTGTGCGCCGGGGAGAACCTCCAGGTCTGCCATCCCACCACCCCGGCCCAGTACTTTCACCTTCTCCGCCGGCAGGCCCTGGCCGGTTTCCGCAAACCGCTCGTCGTGATGACGCCGAAAAGCCTCCTGCGTCTGCCGGCAGCGGTCGCCACGATCGAGGAACTCGTCAAGGGGAGCTACCGCGGCGTATTGGACGACCCCGCCGCCGATCCTGCCGCGGCCTCGGTCCTTTTCTGCAGCGGGAAGATCTTCTACGAGCTCCGGCAGCGCCGGAACGAGCTCCAGCGCACGGAACCTGCCATCCTGCGTCTCGAGCAGCTCTACACGTTTCCCCAATCGCACCTGAAATTCGCCCTCAAGCGCTTCAAGGCCGTAAAGCAGTGGGCCTGGGTCCAGGACGAGGCGGAGAACATGGGGGCCTGGCATTTCATCCGGCCGCGAATCGAGGCGGCGACCGGCAAACCGCTGACCTTCATCGGCCGCCCGGAGTCCTCCTCGCCGGCCACCGGCTTCCCGCACATCCACCGCCGCCGGCAGGCGGAGATCATCGAGCGCGCCGTCGGCCCGAAGCCCTGAGAAGGGGCCGCGCCCGCTGAAGGGTCGGCCGGCGCGGGAACCATCGACACCCGGAAGAAGGAGAGATCATGGCGTTGGTCGCAATCAAAGTCCCGAGCGTCGGGGAGTCCGTCACCGAGGCGCTTCTGGCCGAGTGGTTCAAAAAAGACGGGGAGACCGTGCGCAAGGACGAGGCGCTCTTCGTCCTGGAAACCGACAAGGTGACACTCGAGGTCATGGCCGAGGCGACCGGAAAGCTCGCGATCCAGGTGGCGGCCGGGACCACGGTCACGATCGGGGCGGTGGTAGGGATTATCGACACGGAGGCCGCAGGCAAGGGGCAGGCCGCAGCGGCCGAACCGCCTCGCGCCGCCCCGGCGGATGCGGCGAAGGCTCTGAAAGCCCCGGCCCCCGCACCCCCCAAAGCCGAACGGCCGGCAGCAGCGGCCACACCGCCCGAAGCCGCCCCTAAAAAGGAACCGCCGGCAAAGGCGGGAGCGCAGGAGCCCCCGGCGACGGCCGCACCGGAGGGAGCACCGCCCTCGGTCCGGCGGCTGGCCGCTGAATACGGCCTCGACCTGACTCGCATCCGCGGCACCGGCCCGGCCGGGCGCATCACCAAGGGCGACGTGCTGCTCCACATCGAATCCTCCAAGACCGCACCGGCGACGGCCGCACCGCCCGCGGAGGCCCCGGCCGAAGCGCCGGTCTGCCCGCCCTGCGAAGGCCCGGCGGAGGAGATCACCCGCAAGCCCATGAGCCCGATCCGCCGGCGCATCGCCGAGCGGCTGCTCAAGGCGCGCCAGAACACGGCCATGCTGACCACCTTCAACGATGTGGACATGAGCGCCGTGA
>JBFYWT010000050.1:0-3694 GCA_041310895.1 Desulfobacteraceae bacterium
CAGTGCTCCCCCCACCTTGACTTTGATTCTGCCAGGTTCCGCCCACAATATCCTTCCACCGTTGTGTCTGCCCAGCCCCCACAGCCCCTAATGCATTCCAAGAGGTCGATACGGTATCGAAGACCAGCTCCCCGGTGGCAGAGGAGACATTGACCGTCGCCGCGGTGCCTACGCCGTTAGCACTGGCAAAAGTCCCCAGAGGGGTGGTCTGGTCCACACCCGTGAAGGTCATAACTCCGACCACGGAACCATACGTGGGCGCCGCTGAATAGGTCACAACGAGGTTGTTAGTGCCCGTGGCGGGAGCCACAAGGCGATAAATCCACATTCTCACATAGTTGGACCATATATTGGCTGAGCCGACAAGCGTCAGGTCAACGTTATTGTATCTGACACTGGATATAGAAGGCCGAACGTCATCAGCTCCGACACTGATCCCGACGAGCATCAGGCGGTTCGCGCCCGATGTCGTGTGAGAGACTGTTATGGATGAGAGTGTTCCTTTGCCGCTGGTCGTCGCGTCAACTGCAATGGCGGCATTCGCCGCGGCGGCGGGCAGCAGGGTGAAGAGAGCAATCAAAACGGCAAAAGCGGCCCTGAAGAAAAACCTCTTCGCCATGTCCTCTCCCTCCGCCCTGAAGGGGCGGGATGAGGAGATAGGTGTCGCGAGCGCCTGAAGGTTTTCGGACGCCGCAGGCGGCGCGCAGGTTGAAGAAGTCGTTTGGATTGCTTCCACCATCGGCCTCGATTGCTCGATATGGCTCAAATTCTGAGGGTCTTCACCAACGGGCGCCGACCGGTTTAGAATAGGCCCCGATGTTTTAACGCAAGATTTGTGCACAAGACGGCGGCCCCGCAACTGCTTGGTTTTAGGCTGGTTATAATAGGCATGGTCCCGCGGCCGCCGGGGCTGCTGACGAATTGCGGCGGGGGCCTGACATTTTTGGTAAGGCTATAAAATCAGCGAGTTGGAAATGAAGCGGGCGTTGAATGACACGGCGGGGAAAAAGCGTTCGAAGCCCTGGTGCTAGCGGAGAGACGGCGATGCGGCGGGTCGGAAGAGAGGCACTGAAGGAGGGAAACCTAAAAAACTATTCAGGGGGCATTAAATGCCTTTATAGATCAGCAAGCAAAAAAAAAATCGCGGAGGGGAGGAAGATGGAGCGCTGCGCTTGAGGAGCGGCGCGGTGCGCCTTGAGGAGCGCGTTGCCGGGCAACGCTTGAGGCAAAAGATTTGGGGCGGGGAAAGACGGAGCGCTGCTCCCTCCCCCCCACCATCTTCTATCCTCAAGCGGGGCAGCCCTCCCGCCGAGCGCTCCTCAAGGGCCGCACGGCCCGCTCCTCAAGGCGCGTAGCGCCGCTCCTTCCTTCCCTCTACTCCCTTCTCTTCCTGCTGATCCACACCAGGCAGATCAGAAGCGCCATCACGCCGGCGGGCTTGAGCAGGTCGGCCGCAGCGCCCCAGCCGGTGGTGGCAATGAAGCAGCCACCCCCGCCGCCACCGGAGCTGCCACCTCCACTCCCGCCTCCGGAGCCGCCACCACCGGTATCGCCGCCCCCTCCATCTCCCCCGCCGCTGTCGAGCGCGGCCAGCCACAGCCCCGCCTCGGCCGAGGGAACACTCTCATCCCCGTCCGCATCCACCGCCGTGACCGCGTAGTAATAGCCCTGCCCCGGGATCAACCCCGCAGCCGGCCAGTCCTCGACGGCACTCAGATCGGTGATCAGCGCCGCGTTCAACCGCACCCGCTCGCTGCTCCCCGCCTGCCGGCGGTAGAGGTTGTAGCCGGCCACCGGGCGTCCATCACAGTCGAGCGCCGCGGCCCAGTTCAGCGCCACCGCCCCCTGCGCCTGCTCGGCCCCGACCCCGGACGGCCGCCGCGGCAGCGGCACTTTGAGCTCGGTCGCCGGGTCCCCGAACAAGACAAAGGTGTTGCTCGTCTCCAGCGCCGCGGCCCCGCCGTTGGCGATCAGCTCCTCCCGCGCCGCGCCCACCGCATCCCCCAGCCGGCGCAGATCCCGGCCGAAGACCGCCTCGGCCAATGCCCGCGAGAGCACCTGCTGGCCGTCGGTCGCCGTCATCCCGCTCGGCATCAGGGCCGCCACCGCCCCCCGGCCCTCCGGCAGCATGAGTCCCTCGGCCAGGGAACGGTATCCCGCAGCGGCAAAACGCCCCGCCTGCGGGTAAATGAAATAGCCTGTCAGGCAGGCCATGTTCACCACGAAGGAGGGCATCCCGCCGTTCACGATCAGGTCCAGATCCAGACGCCCTGTGCCGCCGTGGTCGAGGATCTTCTCCGTCGCCCAGATGTTCACGCTGCCGTGGCCGCTGTAGTTCAACCAGAGCGCCCCGGCATTCATCGCCGCGATCAGATCCACGGTCAAATCCGAGACCGACAGGCTCTCGTTCTCGTACTCGCCCAGGTAGAAGCGCTGCGGGATCTCCATTCCCGCCGGCAGCTGCCCGGCCTGCTCCTCGTTCATCGTCTCGAAGACCGACTCCCAGGGCTCCCGCGCGTTGTCCGCCGTGAGCACCACCCGCCGCTGCCAGCTCTTGGTGTTTAAGCCCGTCTCGTAGGCCACGATCTTCGCCGCCATCGCCGCGGCCTGCTCCGGGCCTGCCGCCGGCAGCCGCCCGATCAGGAGATCGGAAATGCCGTCGGCCCCGCTCACCTGCCCGTAGCACTCGTCGCAGGCCGTCTCCCCGCCATGGGTGGTGAAGATCAGGTAGGCCGGCACGTAGTTCACCGGCGCCGGCGAGAGGTTCCAGTTGTTCTTGTAGTCGTAGCTCGCCGCCCCCGCGAGCAGCACGTAGCGCGGCGCCGGCCGCGGCCAGCGCTCATAGGCATGGCGCAAAAACTCTTTTATCGCCCCCGGCGCGGGCAGCCCGTAGCCGAACTCATCATAAATGTCGGCCACGTCCACCACCGCCGTGCGCAGCCCCTGCTCCTCGCGCAGCGCAACGAGGCTGCCCACCCACTGCCGCAGCGCACCCCCCGCCTCCCAACCAAGGGCCCGGTGGGTGATCAGGATCCAATCCGCCCCGCTGCCGCCGGCGCTGAGAGCCGGCTCCCGCCCCGCCACGGCCGCAAGCGGCGCCCGGAGGGCCGCGCCGGCTGCGGCAAAATAGGTGCGCTCCTCCGGCCCCACTGCCGGCTCGGCCTCCAGCGCATAGGGCCCGCTGCCGCTCACAACCGGGTGCTCGACCCGCTTGACCGCCCCCGGCGTGCTGATGTCGTAGAGGGCCGCCTCCGCGCTGCCGAAGCCCCCCACCTGATACCGGAAGCCCCCCGCATGGGTGAACTTCAGCCGATCGCCCTCGGCCGTGAACCCCCGCGGGTAGTCGGCCGCGAGCCAGTCCACCGCGAGCTTGTCCTTCTCGTTCAAGCTGGTGATGGTCACCGTATTGGTGCCCGCCACAAACCCCGCCCCGCCGAAGCTCTGTTCGGCAAAGCCGATCCCCCGCCAGGTGACCGTGCCGAGGGAAACCCCGTTCACCGCCACCGATGCTGCGTGCGCCAGGTCATAGGGCGCATACAGCTTAAGGTGCAGCTCCCCGCCCCCCTGCGCACCGGGCAGAGACAGGGACAGATTGCGCGGGCCCCCGCCCGCGTACCCCGCCCCGCTCACGGTCGCCTACCGCCCGCGCTCGAGCCCGTCCGGCCCCCGTGCGGTCGGCACATAGCCGAGGGTC
>JBFYWT010000054.1:0-4881 GCA_041310895.1 Desulfobacteraceae bacterium
GCATCTGCCCGGTCAGCCACCACCTGGCCGCGGCCAAGAGCTGCGATGCCATCCTGGGGGTCACGCCCCCGCGGCCGGCCATTCTCCTGCGGGAGCTCCTGCACATGGCGCAGTTCGTCCAATCCCACGGGATGCACTTCTTCTACCTCGCCGGCCCCGATATCATCCTGGGGTTTGATGCCGATCCGGCCGTCCGCAACGTCTTCGGCCTGATCGCGGCCGACCCGAAGCTGGCCCTGAAAGCCGTCGGCCTCCGGCGCTTCGGCCAGCAGATCATCGAGCGGCTGGGCGGCAAGCGGGTTCACCCGAACGTCGCCGTCCCGGGCGGGGTCAACGCCCCTCTCAGCCGCGTGGACCGGGACGTCACGGCCGCTGAAATCGACACCCAGATCGAGGTCGCCCAGGAAGGGGTGGCGCTGCTCGCAGCCTGGGTGGAAAAGAACCGTGATCTGGCCGCGCGCTTCGCCGCCTTTGCTTCCAACTACATGGGCATGGTCGATCCGCAGGGGCGCCTGGCCCTCTACGACGGGGAGATCCGCATCTGCGACCCCGCCGGCCGCCGGATCGAGCAGTTCTCCCCCCGGGACTACCTCGCGCACGTCGCCGAGCACGTGGAGCCGTGGTCGTTCTTGAAGTTTCCCTTCTACCGCAAGTTGGGCTGGCCGCAGGGCGCCTACCGCGTGGGACCCCTCGCCCGGCTGAACGTGGTCACCGGCATCCCCACCCCTCTCGCCCAGGAGGAGTTCAAACGCTTCCGGCAGATCGGAGAGGGCCGCCCGGTGGAGGGCTCGCTTTTCTACCACTATGCGCGGCTGATCGAGCTGATTTACGCGCTGGAGCGCATCGAGGAACTGCTCTCCGAACCGGAGATTCTCTCCGCCGATATTATCGCCCCCGGCCCGGCTCGACTCGGAGAAAACGGGATCGCCGCCATCGAAGCGCCGCGCGGCACCCTGATCCACGACTACAGCGTGGACGGAAACGGCCTCATCACCCGGGCCAACCTGATCGTCGCCACCGGCCACAACAACTGGGCCATGAACCAGGCGGTGGAGAGCGTCGCCAAGGCCTTCGTGCATGGGCCGACGGTGGCGGAGGGCATGCTGAACCGGGTGGAGGCCGCCGTGCTCTGCTACGATCCCTGCCTCTCCTGCTCCACGCATGCGATCGGCCGGATGCCTCTGGAGGTGGTCCTGCTCGGGCCGGACGGCCGGGAGCAGGCGCGCATCGCGCGATGAGGGCATACGGAGGCCGCCATGGCGCAACATTGGGTGATCGGCATCGGCAACCCGGATCGCGGAGATGACGGCGTCGCCCGGCACGTCATCGACCGCCTGCGGGCGGAACTGGGTGTGGCGCCCCTTGATGAGAGCGAGACGGGGCTGGGCGCGAGCGGGCCGGGGACCGCCCTGATCTTCGTCCGGCAACTGGTACCGGAGCTTGTGATGGACCTCGGGGAGTGCGACCGGATGGTCTTCCTCGACGCCCATGTGCCGTCCGAGCCCCGAGAGATCGTCTGCACCCGGATCGCGCCGGAGGCACGCTTCGCCTCCCGACTCACGCACTGCCTGCCGCCGGAGGGGTTTCTCTGGCTGCTCGCAGCGGCTGCCGGGCGGAGGCCCGAGAGTTTTCTCGTCTCGTTGAGAGGGGAGTGTTTCGACCTTGCGCGGGGGCTGTCGCCGGCGGCGGCAGGTCTCGTCGCTCCCGCGGCCGAGCTTGTCCTGAGTCTGATCCGGCCGCATGCTGACCACCGGCGTTGGGCCGATCAACCCAAGGGAGGTGTAAGATGGCATTGCTCCGATCCGTAACCCCGTATGTCCCCGGCACGTATGCCAAGAGACGGCCCGAGGCCGGAGAGATGGTGTCGCGATTCGTGCACGAGTGGGAATCGCGCCGCCGGAAGCTGGCGCAACAGAAGGGAGCCTCGCTGCAGATTCCCCCCTGCATCTGTTTTTCACGCAAGATCGGGGTGGGGGCGCTGGAAATCGCCGACCTCCTCGGCCGAAAGCTCCGCCTGCACGTCGCCGACCGCGAGATCCTCGAGCGCATGACCGGCGAGACCGGTCTGGACAAAGAGACCGTCCAGTTCTTCGACGAGATCTACCCGGGCAAGACCGTCGAGCTGTCGGCCATGATCTTCGGGGAGAAATCCTTCGTGATGGGCGACTATATGCGCAGCCTGGTCGGTGCCGTGCTGGCCCTCGCCGCCACGGAGTCGACGATCTTCGTCGGCCGCGGGACCCACCTGATTCTGCCGCGCGACCGGGTGCTGGCGGTGCGGCTCATCTGCTCGGACGAATTCCGAATCCGCCGGCTGGCCGCCCTGCTGAAGGTCAGCGAGGCGGAGGCTTCCGCGACCCTGGCCAAGATCGACCGCGAGCAGCGGGCCTTCTTCAAAAAAGCCTTCGGCAAAAAGGACGCGAGCCCCTACGAGTTCGACATGGTCATCAACTGCGACCACATCGACTCCCCGAGTCTCGCAGCCGATCTGGTCTCGCGGGCGTTCCGGAAGAAATTTGCCGCGGACCTGACGCACGGATAGCCCCCAGACATCCACCGTCCGGTTGCCCGCTCAGGATTTGCGATTTCGTCGAAATCGGCTATGATGCCGCAAATCCGAAAGAGGCCGTGAGGCGGGCCTGTCAGCCGTGCAACCGAATATGTCCATCACCAAGCAGACACGAACCGGGCGCATCATCGTCACCCTCGTCTACCTGGGGGTTGTTCTGATCACGACGGTGGGGATCCTCGTCGGGCTCTGGTCCCTGCGGGAGATGCGCGCCATCGTCACCGACCAGTTCAATGCCCAGCAGATGGTCATCGCCCAGACCGCCAAGGCGCGGATCGAACGGGAGCTCGGGGGCATCATGCGCGCGCTTTTCCACGTGGCGCGCCACCTGCAGGTCGTGGCCGCCGGGGGGCCTGAGGAGATATCCGTTCTGAGACAGGGACTGGATCGGGTCCTGGAGAACGGAATACGCCGGGTGGAGGTGGTGGACTTGACGGCGCGCACGGTCCTGGCCCTCACCCACCCCGGGCAGGTGTCCGAACAGCCTCTGCCCGCCACCGCCCCGGAGGACGACATCCACTTCCCGGCCGGGGTCTCACCCGCCCTTTGGGTCTCGCCGGTCCGGATCTCCGCCGCGGGTGCGGAAATGACGGCAGCCGCCCCGCTCCTGCCTGATCACTCCCGCCTGCTCGTCTTCCGCATCAATGTCTCGGCCCTCCTCGCCGGCCTGCTGAAGCCCATCCGCTCAGGGACGAGCGGCTATGCCTGGCTGATCGACGCGAGCGGCAATTTCCTCTACCACCCCAACCCGGACTTCATCGGCGGCAACGCGTTCGCGGTGCGCGAGGAGCGGCTGCCGCTCGTCTCCTACGAGCGCATCAACTTCATCCAGCAGGAGAAGATGCTGAAGGGCGATCAGGGCACCGGGTGGTATTACTCCCCCTGGCACCGGGGGATCGTGAGCCCGATGAAGAAACTCATCGCCTACGCACCGATCACGGTGGCGGCTCACCCACCCCAGCTCTGGTCGGTGGCGGTGGTCGCCCCCCAGTCCGAGGTGGAGGAGGCCCTGCGCAAAGCCACCCTCCAGCTCTTCCTGCTCATGGGGCTGATCCTCCTGTCGGTGATGCTGGGAGCCGCGACCGTCATTTGGATGGAGAACCGCTGGTCCAAGGTGTTAGAAGCCCGGGTGCTCTCGAAGACCGAAGCCCTGGCCAAGTCCGAGGAGAAATACCGCTCCCTGGTCGAAAGTGCCGAGGACCTGATCTTCACCGTCGACCGCGAGGGTCGCTTCCAGTCCGTGAACACTTTCACGGCCACTTTTTTCGGCGGACCGCCGGAGGCCTTCATCGGCCGGCACATCGCGAGCACCCTGCCCGAGCCCGCCGCCCCGCAGCAGGCGGCCCTCATCGAACAGGTGCACCGCACGGGCAAGAGCCTGCGCCAGGAGCTGGAGCTGCCGCTGGGCGATACATCGATCTGGCTCAGTGCCAACTTCATGCCGATCAAGACCGAAAGCGGTGAGACCAGCGCCGTACTCTGCATCGCGCGCGATATCACCGAAACCAAGAACCTGCAGCGGCAGCTTGTCAACGCCGAGAAGCTTGCCAGCCTGGGGACGCTCGCCGCCGGGGTGGCCCACGAGATCAACAACCCGCTCGGCGTCATCCTGGGCTTCTGCGAGCTCCTGCTGCGCAAGGCCGAACCCGGTTCCCAGCAGTTCGAGGACCTCAAGACCATCGAACGCCAGGGACTGCTCTGCAAGGAGACCGTCGAAAACCTGCTCAGCTTCGCCCGCGCGGAGAACCAGCCGCTGGCCCAGGCCGATGTCAACCTCTGCATCGAGGCCATCGTCAAGATTGTGCGTCATCTGATCGAGAAAAACGGGGTCGACCTGAACACGCAGCTGGCCGACTCCCTGCCCCCGGCCAAGGCCGACGCCCGCCAGCTGCAGCAGGTGTTCCTCAATCTGATCACCAACGCCATGGCCGCGATGGAGACGGGCGGAACCCTCAGGATCCGAAGCTTTCTGGAGCGCAGCCCCCGGCGGGTGGTGGTCCAGTTCCAGGACACGGGGACGGGAATCCCGCCCGAGGACATGGACCGGATCTTCGAGCCCTTTTTCACCACCAAACCCGAGGGCAAGGGCACCGGCCTGGGGCTCTTCGTCAGCTACGGGATCATCAGCAGCTTCGGTGGCACGATCGAGTGCACGAGCAGCCCGGCCACCGCCCTCGGCAAGCAGCGCGGAACCACGTTTACGGTCAAGCTGCCCATCGGCTCAAAAGAGGACGCGGCAACGCCGTGAAGCATCGGATGGCGCAACGAGCTCAGGGGCTTCTTGGTAACCTCGCGGCAACCCCGGCGCTTAA
>JBFYWT010000061.1:0-20726 GCA_041310895.1 Desulfobacteraceae bacterium
GGGCCCAGGGGCGCGGCATGGATTGAAGCTCTTTGTCGGCCCGGGCGGCGTACCGGCTCTCGGGGTATTCCTTGAGGATCTTCTCGAAGTTCTCCTGGGCGGCCTTGAGATCCGAGTTGAACTTCAGCCCCTTGTGCAGGTCGTAGTAGAGCTGCCCTTCCATGAAGAGGCTCGCAGCGGCCCACTCTCCGGCAGGGTCCTCGGAATAGACGTTGCGGAAGCGTCCGATGCAGAGCATCCAGTCCCGCCGGTTGGCCTCGGTCGGTTTTCCGCGCCGCAGCTGCTGGAAGCAGCCCTGGGCGCTCTGAAAGCCCTGGTTCGCGGCCCGGGCCTCGGCCGAGGCTTTAGGTGCGGGGGGCGCTGGGGCGGGGGCCGGTTCCTTGCGTGCCGGCGGGGCCGCGGCAGCTTTTTCACGCGATGGGGGGGATTTTTCTTCCCGGGCGGCCGGGGCACTCGCCTTCTGCAGCTCGGCGGCGGCCCTTTCGCGGTAGGCGCTGCCGGGGAACTGCTTCTGGACCTGCTCGAAGAGCTCGACGGCCCGCTTCTCATCGGCCTCGCTGCGGGAGAACCGCGCGAGATCGCGGTAGAGTATTCCGGCCTGGAAGAGGCTCGCCGGGGCCCAGGGGCCGCGGGGGTCCTGGCGATAGGCAGCCTGGAATTTGTCGATGCACCGCTCCCAGTTGTGGCGCATCTTCAACGCCGCCGGGTCGCTGCGCAGGGCGCGCGTACAGCCGTCGGCATCGAAAAAAGCGCCGCTCGGGTCGGCGGCGTGCACCGGCGCCGAGGGCAGCAACAGACCCGCACAGAGAATGAGTAGAATCAGGCGGATTCCCGCCGGCGGCAGGATCCCGTGAGACCGTCGAGGCGTCGGCATGATGCTTTACTTTATCCTAAATCTCTTTGAATTTCCAGGCATATCGACAGCATTTTCACATGCCGCAGAGCGGGTGAAAGGCCAGGCCCGATCAGGACCCGGGGCGATGCTTTTCGATATCCGGCGCGGTCGCCGTAGCGGGCTCCCGCTTCCCGGCCAGCTCCTGCAGACGGCTCAGGAGATTCATGGCCTCGAGCGGGGTGAGCCGCTCCAGGTCGGCTGCCCGCAGCAGCTCCAGCACCTTGGCCTCGGTGGTGCGGAAGAGATCGAGCTGGGTCGGGACGGGTTTTGCGCTCCGCCCGGCCGGGGAAACGGCCGGGGCCCCGTGCTCTCCGCTCTCGATGCCGAAGAGGATCTTCTTGGCCCGGCCGATCACCGGCGGCGGGACCCCGGCCAGGCGGGCCACCTGGATTCCGTAGCTGCGGTTGGTTCCGCCCGGCACGAGCTTGTGCAGAAAGATGATGTCGTCGTTCCACTCCTTCACCGCGATGCTGAAGTTCTTCACGCGCGGCTTGCGGTCGGCCAGGTCGGTGAGCTCGTGGTAGTGGGTGGCAAAGAGGGTCTTGACCCCGGTGCCGTTCAGGTCGTGCAGGTACTCGGCCACGGCCCAGGCTATGCTCAGCCCGTCGTAGGTGCTCGTGCCGCGGCCGATCTCATCCAAGATGACCAGGCTGCGTCCGGTGGCATGGTTGAGGATGTTGGCGGTCTCCTGCATCTCGACCATGAACGTGCTCTGACCCTGGGAGAGGTTGTCGAGGGCGCCGACCCGGGTGAAGATCCGGTCGACGACGCCGAGAGCGGCCTTGCGCGCCGGGACGAAACCGCCCATCTGGGCCATGATGACCAGAAGCGCCACCTGCCGCAGCACGGTGGACTTGCCGGCCATGTTCGGCCCGGTGATGATCAGGACCTGATGCGCCGCGTCGTCCATTTCGATCGAGTTGGGCACGAAGCGCTCGCCCCCGAGCATTTTCTCGACCACCGGATGGCGCCCGTCCTCGATCAGGATGCGCCCCTCGTCAAGGATCGCGGGGCGGCAGTAGTGGTTCTGGTCGGCGACCTCGGCCAGGTTCAGCAGGCAGTCGAGCCGGGCCAGAAACCGCGCCGCCGCCTGCAGGTGCGGGTAACGGGCGGCGGCCGCCTCCCGGATCTCCTGGAAGAGCCGGTGCTCCAGCTCGGCGCGCGCCTGCTCGGCGCCGAGCACCTTGGTTTCGAACCCCTTGAGCTCCTCGGTGATGTAGCGCTCCGCGTTGACCAGGGTCTGCTTGCGCACATAATGGCCCGGCGTCTGGTGGGCGCGCGCCTTCGGCACCTCGATGTAGTAGCCGAAGACCCGGTTGTAGCTGACCTTGAGGGTATTGATCCCGGTCGCCTCGCGCTCGCGCTGCTCCAGCCGCACCAGGTAGCCCTTCGTGTCCCGACCGATCGCGACCAGCTCGTCGAGCTCGGGGTGGAAGCCCGGTTTGATCAAGTGCCCCTCGTGGATCGTGGGCGGAGCGTCTTCGCGGATGGCGCGCTCGATCAGAGCGGCAGACGCCGCGAGCGGCTCCATCGGCCCCGGCGGCTGAAACAGGGCGGCCGAAAAACCGCCCAGCTCGGCCCAGATGCCTGGCAGCGTCTGGAGTGAGCGCTGGAGCGCCACCAGGTCGCGGGCGTTCGCCCGGTTCATGACGATCTTGCTCCCGAGCCGCTCCATGTCGTGCACCGATTTGAGCAGCTCCCGCAGGGCGCGGCGCACGAGCACCCGCTCCCGCGCCTCGGCCACCGCGGCCTGGCGCTCGAGGATGCCCTCGCGCTCGCTCAGCGGGGCGAGGAGCCAGCCTTGAAACAGCCGAGCCCCCATGGGCGTGCGGGTGTGGTCCAGGACCGCGAGCAGGCTCCCGCGGCGGGAGCCGGTGCGCAGGCTGCGGGTCAGCTCCAGATTGAGCCGGCTGGTCTCGTCGACCACGAGACAGCCGCCGAGCCCATAGCTCTCGATTCGGGTGATGTGGGCGGTCTTCTGTTTCTGGGTTTCGGCGACATAGGCCATGAGCGCCCCGGCCGCCGCCACTCCGGCCCGGAAGTGCTCGCAGCCGAACCCTTCCAGGTTGACGGTCTGGAACTGATCGGTCAGACGGCGATAGGCGCGCGCATAATCAAACTCGTGATCGTCCAGGTAGGTCGTGGCGGCGGAGCCGGCGAGGCGGCTCTCCCCCTCCCGCCGGGCGCTCTCGGGCATCAGGATCTCCTTCGGGCCCACACGGCGCAGCTCCTCGCGGATCCCCTCGGCGTCCGTCGATTCGGTGGCGCGGAAGATCCCGGTCGAGATGTCCAGATAGGCCAGCCCGGATAGGTGGCCGGAGCGCGCCAGGGCCAGGATGAAGTTGGGGGAGCGGGCGTCGAGGAACTCCTCGTCGATGATCATCCCCGGGGTGATGACCCGCACCACCTCGCGCTTGACGAGGCCCTTGGCCGCGGCGGGATCCTCCACCTGGTCGCAGACGGCCACCTTGAAACCGTTTTCGATCAAGCGGGCGATGTAGCCAGTGGCGGCGCGGTAGGGCACTCCGCACATGGGCACCGGGGATTCGTCGTTCTTGTTGCGGGAGGTCAGCGTGATGTCGAGCACGCGCGCGGCGGTCTCGGCATCCTCGAAGAACATCTCGTAGAAGTCCCCCATGCGGTAGAAGAGAATGGCATCCGGGTAGTCCCCCTTGATCTGGAGGTACTGCCGGATCATGGGCGTCGACTTGGGGGCAGTCATGGCACCACCGGGAGGGAGCTGATCCTGATGCCTCCTTCCCGCCTTAAGCCCCGCCTCAGCCCCGCCTCGGCGGGGGTTGAACCGAAGAGGTGAAAGAGGACTCGGGCGGGTCTCCGGGGAGGGGCTCGCCCTTGAGGCGGGCGACCTCGATTCGCAGCGCATTGAGCTGGTTCTCGCGTTCACCCGCAACGGTCGACAGGTGCTTCAACGCGCGGCGCTTGCGCAATTTGTCCGGCAAGGCGAAGCCGAAGTCGACAAGCAAGCCGAAGAGGAAGAAGATCAGGTAAAAGGTCACCAGCGGCAGTTCGGGGGAGCGATATTCGGGGACCAGCCCCAGGTTGAGCCTAAGACTTTGCGCGGTATTCAGAAAATGCTCCTGGTTCTGATAGACGGCCAGCCCGATGAGTCCCAGGATGATCAGCCAGATGACCAGCTTCGTCTTGTTCATGTGTGCCTCTCCGGATGTGATGGATTACGTGTTTTTAAACCGCGTGCTGTGCACGCGGTTTCACGTGCAACGAGTGAAGCACTAACATGCTTTTGTCTTTTCGGCCTACGGCCGAAAATCCAAGCCACCCGCTTTGCGGGTGGTCGTTGACTCAGGGTGCGATCGCCTGGAAATGCGGTCTCAAGGCCTCGCAGGTCTCCTGCAGGTGCTGGGGAATCACGCGCACGTCGGCAAAAACGGCGAGCGCGTTGGTATCCCCCAGCCAGCGGGGGACGATGTGGAAATGCAGGTGCTCCTCGATCCCGGCACCGGCCACCCGGCCCAAGTTCAAACCGATGTTGAAACCCTCCGGGCGCATCACTTTTTTGAGCACCCGCACGGAGTGGTCCACGGTCGCGAGCAGCAGTCCCATCTCCTCCCGGTCAAGATCCTGGAGGGCGGCCACGTGCCGCACCGGGGCTACCAGCAAATGCCCGTTGATGTAAGGAAATTTGTTCATCACGACCAGAGTCCGTGGGCCTCTGTAGAGGGTGAGGTCCGCCCGCTCGCCGAGCGCATTGCAAAACACGCAGCCTCCCGTCTTGTCGGCCAGGATGTACTCGATCCGCCAGGGAGCCCACATGGTTTTCATGGTAGTCGTCATCCGCCGCCTCTCGCTGTCCATATGACTATCCATAGCATATCATGAATTATCTAAATGGTCAGGCCCCAAAACTCAACCCTTTTTTGAGGCGATCGGAATCACCTGGACGTCGCCCCAGAAGGCCACCCGGTCGCCTGCGACGATCACCAGCCCCTCCACACCGGGGATGCGGCGCCCGTGTGCGATGGCCCGGCGCAGGTCCCGCGCAGACCGCACCTGGTTGCCG
This sequence comes from Desulfobacteraceae bacterium, assembly GCA_041310895.1. GTDB lineage: Bacteria > Desulfobacterota > Desulfobacteria > Desulfobacterales > SpSt-501 > SpSt-501. The sequence continues at coordinate 4,935 of JBFYWT010000061.1, forward strand.
ACGGCCGTGGCGGCGGCGTCCGCCAGGGCGCCGGAGGGGCCCACCACGCAGACCGCATCGGCCGTCCCGAAGCTCAGCGAGTGGCCGACGGTGCCTGAGGAGGTGCACACCGCGACGGCGCGGCCGCCCCCGCCGACCACGACCCCGATCCTCAAGCTGAGCGGCGATGCCCCGGCGTAGAGCGCCACGGCGGCGGCCGACCGGGTCTTCAAAAAAATGTCGCCGCCGTTTTCGACGATGACCTCATCGCCGTGCGCCAGCAGGCCGCGGCCGACCGCCTCGGCGATGGCCCCGGCAACGGCGGCCATCGGCCCCACCCCGGCCGCCGCACCGGCGGCGATCATCTCCCGGACGAGCCGCGGGGCCGGCCCCGGCGCAGCCCAGGGGGCAAGCGTGCCCGCAAAGGCGGGATGCTCGCGGATGTAGGCCTCGAGCCCGGCCCGCTCCGCCAGCACGAGCTCGCGGGCGGGAGCACGCAGGTCCCGCGCGGCCCTGATCATGAGGTCGGTTTCCCGGACGACCACTTCGAATCCGACCAGACGATCGCCCCGCACGAGGCTGCGGTAGGTTCGCGGCTCATAGGGAGCCGGCGGGCCGGCCGCGCGGGGGAAGCTCGTGCTCATGGCTCGGGGCACTGGAGGTAGGCCGGGCGCAGGTGCTCGGGGCACTGGGCGATGAAGTAGTGATCGGTCATGCCGGCAATGAAATCCCGCACGATCTCCGCCGGCCGATGCCGCTCGACATATTCCGGTGCGATGCCGTTCAGAAACCCCCGGAAGATCACCGATTCCTCCCGGCGGTGTTCAACCGCCGCGAGGTACTCCTCGAAGAGCAGCCGGAAGAGATCGCGGATCCGGGCCGTGTAGGGCTTCATGCGGGGGTTCAGATAGATGCGCTCCAGGTTGAACTGCTTGAGCGTGCGCAGGGCTTCGGAGACCTCGGGGCTGAAGGCCACATAGGCCTTTTCATGACTGGTCTTGAGGATGTCGGTCACCAGGTTGTAAACGATGGTCCCGTTGGTCTCACCGAGCACCTGCGTGCTCACCGGCGGCAGCTCGCTGCGATCGATCAGCCGCAGGCGGATCGCGTCCTCGATGTCGCGCCCGACGTAGCTCACCGTGTCGGCCATACGCACCACGCAGCCCTCGAGGCTCATGGGGGTGAGCTCGGTCTCGGGTTGGTCCTGTTTGGCCTGCATTTCGGATCGCAGCGTCTCGAAATCCTTCGTGCGCGTGGGGGCCAGGCTCTGGTTGTGCACCTCCCCGTCGTGGCAAAGGATGCCGTCCAGGGTCTGCAGGCAGAGGTTCCATCCCTGCCCCTTGCGTTCGACCACCTCGAGGAAGTGCACGCTCTGGACGTTGTGCTGAAACGTGCCGATCGCGTGCTCCAGGCACAGCTCGGAGAGAAACCGCTCGCCGTCGTGGCCGAAAGGGGTGTGGCCGATGTCGTGGCCGAGTGCGATCGCCTCGATCAAGTCCTCGTTCAACCCCAGAAACCGCCCGATGCTGCGGCTGATCTTGGACACGAGCTGGACGTGCAGGACGCGGTGGGTGATGTGGTCGTTGCGGATCAGGTAGAACACCTGGGTCTTGTCGATGTAGCGGGCATAGGCGCGCGAGTGCAGGATCCGGTCCACGTCCACGGAAAAGGCCTGGCGGTAGCCTTCCTTCAAAAAATCCTCCTCGCGCCGGCGCCGCGCGGCGGCATTCGGCGTGGCGTGCGGCGAGAAGGTTGCCGCATGCCGGAGGTCGAGCGCGTCGCGGATGCGCGGGAGCAGGGAATTATCAGATCTCTTCATTCTCGATCATCGTCTCCATGAGGTGGGTGTAGTCGATACCGGCCCGCCGAAACCCCTCCAGCCCGTATTTCATGTTGGCTTCGAGGACCCAGCACGCCCCGCGACAGCGGCAGATGTCGATACCGACATCGTCAAAGCCGCAGGCCTGCGCCGTGCACCGGGCGAGCGCGCAGGCCTCTTCCAGCACCGGCTCCAGGCTCACCCGCCCCCCGGCAGCCAGGTTCGAGCGGAACTCGCCCGGGGCGGCGATGCGCCAGTAGGCGTGAACGATCCGGCGGCCGATGACCACGATACGCATGTCCCGGTCGACCGGCAAGTATTCCTGGATATAGGCGATCCGGGTCCTGGCCAGATACGCCTCGAGCTCGCGCGCGCTCCGGATGAGATAAACCCCCCGGCCGAGGGCGGACCCCCGGGGGATCTTGCCGACGAAGGGGTAGGCAAACTGCTCGGTGATGGCCGCCTTCTGCCGCTTCCCGTAGAAGACCCGCGTCCGCGGGTGGGGGATGCCGACCAGCTCGAAGAGCGCGCTCTGGCGGATCTTGTCCTGAACGCACTTGTAGGTGTGGTAGCTCGGGAAGGTCTGCTTGCCCATCGCATTGAACAGATCGGCGTAGAAGGTCGACGGGTAGTAGACGGTCCGGGCGTTCCGGATCAGGGCCCGCTCTGCCTCCCCGTAGTCCGCCGGGTTGGGGCGCACGCCGAGGGTCATGACATTGCGGCATTTCCGCAGGCGCCCCTCTAATGCGATGACGTTGCGGGTGAAGTTCATGGCGCGCCACCCACCAGGGTTTCGATGCGCTCCAGGCTGCGGGCGGTGTGGGTCCCGCGCCAGTAGATCCTCCGGCAGCGCGGGCAGCGGCTGAAGGAGGGCTGGGTCTCCCAGACGTAGTCGGGCACGACGCCGCGGGCCTCCTCCCGCGGCAGGACCTCGATCGGCACATTGCAGCGCAGGCAGCGGCTGAAGGGCTTGACGTCGCCCACCGTGAGTCCGAGCACCCGCACCACTTCGCCGACCTGCTCGAACGGATCGTTGGAGCGGATGAAGATCGGCGCGTGCGCTGCGTGGGCCTCCGCCACGCGGCGGGTACGGGTCAACAGGGTGCGGCCCGGGTCGCCGTGTGCGATGAAACCGCCCGGCGGACATTCGGTCTCAAAAAGCGCGTCGAACCCCAGGAGGCGCAGCCATTTGCCCAATCGGCCCAGCGTTCGTTCGACGGCGAACGCCGGCGCCCGAGGGGGCGGCGCGGCATGGGACTGGACGAGCGTTTGCATCGGGACCCCTCACCGCTGAAACTACACTATAGCCAATGCACCTGCAGGGGTCAATCGCAGGGCGGTCGAGAGGCCGTGGCCACCAAGGCGGCGCCTTGGCCGGCTGTCCTCAAGATTTTGCCCGCCGGACCGATAACCCAAATGGAGGGGGGTGGCCGGAAACGCGCGAAAAAAAATCCGCCCTGCCTCCAGGACCCGGGTTATGCGCAAGTGGAAAATTGTGTTGGTCTGCCTTTTGATCCTGACGACGGGCTTCGGCGTGCTGGCCGTGAGCCAGCCGAACCGCACCGTCATCCTCCTGCACGACGGGAAGATGATCCCGGTCGACCGCACCTGGGAGGCCGGCGAGGACCTCTTTTACGAAAACGAAAAAGAGATCGCCTTCGTCAGCCGCGCGCAAATCAAATCGATCGGCACGCTCAGCCCGGCCGAGCGATTGAAAGCGGCCGGGGATCGCTGCACCGATTTTCTGGGCCGCCGCATCCACGACGTGGCCCCCCTGGCACAGGACGCCACCCGCCTCGCCGGCCGTTTTTCGAACCACCTGGCGGTCCTCGCCGGGGGAGTGGTTCTGGTGTTCCTGATCGCCACGCTGCGCCGGGTGCACGCCCGGCATCCAAAGGCGCAGGCCGCCCCGGCTTCTGCGCCTGCCGCTGCCCCGGCCGCTGATAACGGAACCCGGCCGATCCCCGAACGCAACGACGTGGTCCGGTTTTTCCTCAACCTGCACCGCCTCGAGCTCGGGCTGGGCCCGGAGGCGCCTTCGGAGTTTTCCCGGCTTCAATCGAGCTCCGGCCCGAACCGCACCTACGAGCTGCGCGTCAAGGGGCCCACCGACTGGGTCAAACGCCGCATGAGCATCGGCCCGCTGGGGGAGGAGAGCGGCAGCAAAAGCACCTGCTATTATGTCATCTTCGACCAGCACCTGGTGGTCAAGATCCCCCCCAAGCCGATCCGCAATTTTGAAGACTACGTGGCCGGCCTCAACAAGGAGCGGCACATCGTGGAACGGCTCGCCCCGCGCGAGTGCATCGTGCCCACGGTGTCCGTGATCCTGGATCGGGTCCACCCGACACCGGCGGGGGCGGATCTGCCGGCCGAGGCCCGTGAGCAGGCCCACATCGCGTGGCTGCGCCAGTCGCCGGAGTCACAGGAGCATCTGAAGATCAACGGCAGTTTCGCCTATTTCATGGACCTCTCCCAGCACCGATTCCTGGGCCACATCATCGACGCCCTTCACGACGTGTCGGAGGCCGTGCGCGCCGAGATCAACTCCACGCCCGAGATCATCCGCCATCCGGACAAGTTCAAAGACCGCTACGTGACTGAGAACGAGTCGGTGGGCTTCGAGATCCGCGATCTCTACAACCAGTGCGAGGCGGAGATCGCCCGCCAGCTGAAGCAGCAGGGCCACTCGGCGCTCATCTCCCCCTATCGGGTCCAGATGTGGTTTTTGCAGTATCTGGAAACACGCCGCCTGGGGGAAATGGGGCAAGACATTTCCACCGAGCTCGCATCCTCCATCGCCTACGTGTTCGACGCCCATTTCCAAAAATACCAGTCCAGCGTGGATGCCTTCCACGCCGCGGTCCGCCGGTATGCGGCCCGGCTGGCCCTTGAGCAGAACATGCCGATCGTGTCCGGGATCATTACCCACCTCCTGGGCCTCCTGGGGGATCTAAACACCAAGCACGTCGCCCTGCGGGACCTCAAACCCGACAACATGCTGGTGGCCGGCGACCCCCAGCGCTACCCCGCGTTTCTGAGATCCCCCCGGGACTACTCCCTGGGCATCATCGACGTCGAGACGGCGGTCTATTTCGGCACCGCCGGCGAGGCAAAGCTGCGCCAGCCTCTCCTGGGCGGCACCCCCTACTACGCCACGCCCTCACACCTGATGCCGAACACGGTGATCCGGAACTGCTTCGGCGACCCCGGCCGCATCCTGCATTTCCAGGACTGGCAGGCGGTGATCGTCATGATCTATCGGACCATCACCGGCGAGCTGCTCTTCGACCGCACGGCCCAGCAGTTCGTTGAGATCAAGGCGGAGGTGCTCCGGGCCCTGAAGGAGCGCCGCCCCCTGGAGGAGATTGTCCCGGAGTTGAGCCGCGGCTTCTGGCAACACGCCGTCGAGGAATTCCGGCTCGGGATGCGGGCATACGAGGCAACGTTCCGGCAGGTCGAGGTCGAGCTGCCGTCCGCGGCCCGGCGTTTGTTCTTAAAGACGGTGCAGTGCGACGCAGCCTCGGTGGCCGAGGCCATCCAGCGCCTCGTGGCCTCCCAGCCGCATGTCCCATCCGCCGCGGGCCGCGACCAACTGCTCAAGTGCACCCACGCTCAGATCTGCCGCTTCATGCAGGACATCGAGTTTAGAGCCAGGGCCGGAGCGCTTTCCGCCGATTCCGCCCGGCGGGCCCTGCAATGTTTCAAAAAGCTCATCAACCTCAAGGCCCTGCACGAACGCAAGGCCCATCTCTGCGCACTGCTCGAGACCATCCCGGCCCGCCTGAGCACGTACGACCTCCTGATGTTCATGTTCAACATGGTGTTGAAGGCCATGTACCAGGAGGATTGGAGACCGCTGGCGGAAGAGCCGGCCACGGTGACCTGCCGCCCGGACGACGAGTTGTCGCTGTCAACGACGGTCTGACGTTGACAGCGGCCATCACCGCGATGTAGCCTTGTGCCCAACCGGAAACGGAATCTGTCGATCCAGGAGCCGCGCGTGAGCACTGCTGACGACACGCCCGTGACCCTCTCCGCCGACCAGGGCCGCGCCCTTCTGCGGCTCGCCCGCGCGAGCCTGAGCGAGAAGCTGGGGCGGCCGCTTCCCCCCTCTGAAATCGAGGCGCTCCGCCATCACCTGGAGGAGCCGGCATTGGACGCCCTCGCCGGGACCTTCGTGACGCTGAAACTCCGGAACTGTCTGCGGGGATGCATCGGCTGCCTGCACCCGGTCGAACCCATCCGCGCGGGGGTACGCAGCAATGCGCTCAATGCCGCGTTCCACGACCCGCGCTTTTCATCCCTCACCCTGCGCGAGCTCGACCAGGTCCACATCGAAGTGAGCGTTCTTTCCGCTCCCCGCCCCTTGGACTACACCGGCGCCGATGACCTTATCGCCAAGCTCGTGCCCCACGTCCACGGAGTCATACTTCGCAAGGGCCACGCCAGCGCCACCTTCCTGCCTCAGGTCTGGGAGCAGCTGCCCGCGCCGGAAGACTTCCTGGGCCACCTCTGCCGCAAAGCGGGCCTGCCGCCCGATGAGTGGAAGCGCTCCCGGATGGAGGTGTCGACGTATCGGGTGCAGTCCTTCGAGGAAAAATAGGTTCACGGCTCACGGTTCACGGATAAAAAAAGATGGATACGGAATACGGGATTAAGGGTTCACGGTTCACGGTTGGCGGTTGGCGGAAAAAGATGCAGTTACGGAATGTGGGTACGAATTCTTGTCGGGGTCGGGGTCGGTATCGAAATGCGGGTTTCAGGATTAAAGCCAAACACGAAACACCAAACACTATACACTATACACCAATTACCAATCACTTAACTGTTTTCTCCGCTGATGCGGCGCCGCTGGGGGCGGGCGGGCCGGGGATCTTGGCGGCCGCCGGGCCGATCATCTTTGAGGTGCCTTCGAAGACCGCCCCTTCCCGGATCTCGATCGAGGCGGCGGTACACTCACCGCTGAATCGCCCGGTGGGCCGGACCTCAAACTGCTGCCGGGCGATCACCTTGCCGGCAAGGGTGCCCTGGACGACCACATTGCGAGCGTCGATCTCAGCCTCGACCGACCCTCCGGCGCCCACGAAAAGGTCACCGGCCAGCCGGATGACACCCGTGACCCGACCGTCCACGTGCAGGTTTTCCTCGCCGGCTACCTCGCCCTCGATTAAAACCTCCTTGCTGACCAGGGAGGTGGCGCCGGCATCCACGCGCTTGCTCATTTCGACCGGCTCCCTGCCGCAGCCTTTCCGGGAACGGTGGGCGGTGGTTTCATCTCGATCTCCCCATTGAAGACGCAGCCATCGTCAACCGACAGCCGCGGTGCGATGAGCCTGCCCTGAACCCGGGCGCTCTTCTCCAAGCGGATCTTGTCCCGGGCCGTCAGGTTGCCGCTCACCGTGCCGCTCACGTTCAGCGTCAAGGCCTTGACCTCCCCGTCCACGAGTGCAGGAGGGGCGATGACCAGCTCTCCGTCAAGGTCGAACTCCCCTTCAAGCTTTCCCATCAGAATCAGGTTTCCGCTGCCGGATACCTTGCCCTTGATCGCAAGTTTCGGCCCGAGCAACGCGGTCTGCCGGCTGTCTTGCCCGCCTGCCGTCCCACCATTCACCTTTTTCTTCCCGAAAAGACCCATACCAGCCGTCACCCGTCTCCGGTCTGCCGGTCACCTGCCGCCGGTCGGCTGTCGCAAATGCTTGCCGCCGGTTTCCTTGATCCTTGGCTGAACCCTGAGCTCGACCCCGACCCCGATAAGAATTCGTACCATCATTTCCGTAACTGTATCTTTTTTCCGCCAACCGTGAACCGTGAACCGTTTTCCGTCACTGTGCACCGTGAACCCTTAACCCCCATCCCGCATCTCGTATCCCGTATCCTGCATCCATCTTTTTTATCCGTGTGCCGTGAACCGTGAACCGTTTCCCTTCAACCGTGAACCGGCAACCGTGAACCATTTAACCGTATTCTTTATCCAGATCCAGTATATACGATACGCCCGAAATTACAAATAGCCCGCCGGCGGCATTACAGAATTTGCGCTTTTATGCTATAGGGGTTTCCATGGCACGCTTGATCCTGATCCTCATCTGCCTGGTGCTGCTCCGGCCTGGCGCCCTGGCCGCCGATACCCCTGAGACAAAGGCCGCGCGCGAGCGCATGGTCCGGGAGCAGATCCAGGCGCGTGGCATTACGAACCCCTCCGTGCTGGCGGTGATGGCCAAAGTCCCCCGGCACCGGTTCGTGCCTGAAAGCGAACGGCGCGCGGCCTATCACGACGGCCCGCTCCCCATCGGCGAGGGCCAGACCATCTCCCAGCCCTACATCGTAGCCCTCATGACCGAGCTCCTCGATCTCAAACCTTCCGAACGGGTGCTCGAAATCGGCACCGGTTCCGGTTACCAGGCGGCCGTGCTCGACGCGCTCGGGACCGAGGTCTACACGATCGAGATTAAGAGACTTCTTTATGCAATGACCGATAAGTTATTAAAAGAACACAGTTATAATACGATAAAAACACGTCATGGAGACGGTTACTACGGCTGGCCGGAGGCTGCCCCCTTTGATGCGATCATGATCACGGCGGCCGTCGACCATATTCCCCCGCCCCTGATCGCCCAACTAAAAGACGGCGGCCGACTCGTGCTCCCATTGGGGAGCCCCTTCGGGTACCAGAACCTGGTGCTCGTCACCCGGCGCGGGGAGGATCTCGCGCTCCGGCAGGTCACCGGCGTTCTGTTCGTGCCCATGACCGGACATGCCATGGACCAGCGCTGATGACGTTGTCGCAAGCCCTATTATCCAGGCAGATAGACTGGAGGCTGAAGGCTTTCAGCGATTGAACCAAGAGTCGTAGAAACATAGAAGGTCTTGAACGGCTTGATTCGCGCCTGGCAATGGGTCTTATAGCCTTCGGCCTTCAGTCTTCAGCCTAAACACCTGAGCTGTTACCGTGCCCCCGGCAGGTTGAAAAACCCTTATGCTGACCGCCGTCTTCCTGGTCTCCTGCGCCACCCTCGCCTTCGAGGTGGCCCTGGCCCGGATTTTCGCCGTGAGCCAGTGGAACCATCTCTCCTTTCTTGTGATCAGCATGGCCCTGTTCGGGTTTGCGGCGAGCGGCACGGCGCTGAGCCTGCTCGGGTCGCTCCGCTCCGGCCGCCGCGAGCCGTTTTCCCCACTCTGGATCCCCGGCGGAATCGTTTTATTTTCGGGTGCACTCCTGGCAGCCCTGCTCACCCTGAACCGCGTCCCCCTGGACTACCACCGCCTTCCGTTCCAGCCGGCCCAGGCGGCCTACCTGTTGCTCGTCTGTCTGGCGATCGCCCTGCCCTTCTTCGTCTCGGGCGGGCTGGTCGCAACGGCCTTCGTTCTCCGCCCCGAAAGACCGGGGGCGGTCTATTTCACGTCGATGGCCGGATCGGCCCTGGGAGCGTTGACCCCCGCCCTGCTGCTCCCCTTCTGGGGGGAGGCGCGCCTTGTGATCGTATCCGCCCTGGCCCCCCTGGTCCTGATCGCCTTTCTGCCATGCGGGCGGTCGCCGGCCGCCCCTCTCCGCCGCCCACCCGCGGCGACGGGGGTGGGAGCGGCCGCTCTTCTGGTCCTGGCAGCGGGACTCTGGCTGCTCACGCCCATGGCCGCGGGCGTGCGCGCGGTCACCCCCTCCGCGTACAAGTCGATCTCCCAGGTGCTCCAGTTTCCGGATACCCACATCGCCGAGAGCCGCACGACGATTCGCGGCCGGATCGAGCGGGTCGAAAGCCCGCACCTGCGTTTTGCCCCGGGACTGAGCCTTAAGTTCACAGGGCCTCTGCCCACGGCCCAGGCGGTCTTCACGGACGGGGACCGGCCGCTTTACCTCTACGACACCGCAGCGGCCGGGTGGCCGGATTTCGCCCGCTACAGTCTCTCGTTTCTGCCATACGCGCTCGCCGGCGCACCGCGCAGGGTGCTGGCAGCAACCGGCGGGGGCGGGCTTTCCATCGCCTGTGCGGCGGCCTCCGGTGCGGCCGAGGTGCGGATTTTGAATCCCAACCCGGAGGTCGCACGAATGATCGCACGCCACTACGGGCAAGGCGTGATCGCGCGCGACGCACGCACCCACCTCGCGGGCAGCGAGGATCGCTTCGACATCATCCACCTGGAAAACTGGGGCGCATCGATTCCGGGTGCCGGCGCCCTCGACCAGGACCACACCCTTACCGTTGCCGCTTTCAAGACCTATCTCCAGCGCCTGACGCCCGAAGGGCTTTTCGTCATCTCGCGCCGGCTGCTCCTGCCGCCGGCAGACTCCCTGCGCGTGTGGGCCGCGGCGCGCGAGGCCCTGATCGCAACCGGGATGGCGGAACCTCAGCGCTGTCTTGCGATTTTCCGCAACTATGACACGTTCACCCTGGTCATGACCCGCCGCCCGATCGCCGATCCGGCGGCGGTCGCGGCGTGGGCCCAACGCCTCAATTTCGACCTGGTCTACCTCATGGGCGCGGACCCCGGGCACTCAAACCGCTTCAATGTGTTCGATGCCCCCTATCATCACATCGAGCATCAGCGCCTGGCCGGGACGCTCGAAACGCAGCGGCCGAATGCCTTCTTCCGGGAGTACGTGATCGATGTCGCCCCCCAAACGGATCTGCGGCCATTCCCCGATCGGTTCCTGAAGTGGTCCCGGGCCGGAGACCTGCACCGCACCTTGGGCGGCCGCAGCCATGTCTTCCTTTTGTCCGGGGAGATCGTCGTCGCCGTGGTGTTCGCCGAAGCGCTCCTGGTCAGCCTGATTCTGCTGCTGCTTCCCCCGGCCCTGATGCGAAACCGCGCCCAGCGCCCCCGCGCCGCCAGCCTGCTCTTCTTTTTTGCCATCGGCGCCGGGTTCATGTTCGCCGAGCTGTTGTGGGTCTACGCCGGGACCTTTTTCCTGGGCGATCCGGTCGTCAGCCTGACGCTGGTGGTAGCGGGCGTCCTGGTCGCCTCCGGCCTCGGCGGGCTGATCTCGGAGCGGTTCTCTCCGGCCGCTCTCAAGCGGTCGGCGGCCGCGGCGGCCCTGGGTATTGCGCTCGCCGCCACCGCACTCTGGGCGGCCGCGGCGAGCCTCCTTGCCATGCCCTGGGCCTGGCGCTGTCTTTTGCTGCTCGCGGCCGCCATGCTACCCGCCATCGCCATGGGGATGCTCTTCCCGCTCGGGATGCGCTGGGCGGTCCCGCACCCCTCCGCCAAGGCCTATGCCTGGGCCGTCAACGGGTGCGCCTCGGTGCTCGCCGCCATCGCCAGCGCCCAGTTGGCCATCAGCGCGGGGTTTCACGCAATCGCCGCCGCCGCGGTCATCTCCTACCTGGCGGCGGCCCTGGCCGGCGGCCATGCACATCGAGGTTAAATGCACCGCGGGCTACCGCGGGGAGGAGACCCCCCGGGTCATCCGCTTCGGCCGGCGGCGGGTGGCCGTGACCGGGGTGATCGACCGCTGGCTGGCGCCGGATCACCGCTATTTCAAAATCCGGGGGGACGATGGGGGGCTCTACATCATCCGCCACGACGTCGTCAGCCTCGAGTGGGAACTGACCTTTTATGCCGCCCAACCCTGAATCGGAACTTTCACGGCCCTATCTTCCGCCCTTCTATCTTCGCAGCGGCCAACTCCAGACCCTGCTCGCGAGCGCCCGCTTTCGCGCCGCGGGCCGGAACCTTATGCTCGCGGCCTCACGCACGATGGTCCTCGAAACCACTGCGGGGGTGCGCCTGTTGGGCGCCTACGCAAGCCACCGGCGCCCTCCGGCCCGGGGGCTCGCCATGCTTCTGCCCGGCTGGGAGGGGAGCATCGATTCGACCTATATGCGCTGCACGGGGCGAACCCTCTTCCAACGCGGGTACGATGTCTTCCGCCTCAATTACCGGGACCACGGCCAAAGCCACCATTTGAACCGCGGGATTTTTTATGCGGTGCTCCTGGAGGAGGTGTTCGAGGCGGCCGCCCAGGCCGCGGTCCTGGCCGGCGGGCGGCCGGTGCTCCTCGTGGGCTTTTCACTGGGGGGGAACTTCGCCCTTCGAATCGGCCGGCGCTGCGGCGCCACGCCGATCGCCGGGCTGCGCCACATCGTCGCCGTCAGCCCGGCGATCAACCCGGCCGAGGCCACCGCGCGGGTGGACCGGCACCCGCTGATCCGGCGCTATTTCCTGAAGAAATGGCACCGGTCCCTTGCCGCCAAGCAGGCGCTCTTCCCGGATCACTACGATTTCAGCCCCGCCCTGCGGCTCAAATCGGTGATGGCGGTCACCGACTACCTGCTCGCGCATCACAGCGAGTACCCGTCGGCGGCCGCCTATTTCGCCGACTACACCCTGACCGGCAGCGCCCTGGCCGGGATGCGCGTTCCGGCCACGCTTCTGACCGCCGCGGACGACCCCATCGTCCCGCCCGCCGATTTTCGGGATCTCCGGCTCGGCCCGGGGGGCGAGGTCGTCATCCAGCCCCACGGCGGCCACAACGGGTTTCTGGAGGGCCCGCGTCTTCAAAGCCGTTACGAGCAGGACATCGCCGACCTCTTCGACCGGATCTCGGGCTGAGAGGGATTGTCTTCCGCCGGCCGGATGACTAATATGGCAGTAAAAAAAGGTTCACGGCTCACGGTTCACGGATAAAAAAGATGGATGCTGGATACGAGATGCGGGATACGGGATGGGGTTCACGGTTGAAGGAAAACGGTTCACGGTTCACGGATGAGCAGGTTTATTGAGTTTGTTGAGTTTATCGAGTTCATTGGGATAATCAAAGGACGAGGCGAGAGGCGCGCGGTTCATGGACTACCCTCCAACGGCTTGAACAAACAGCCAGTCATGAACCTCCCGATAACCCTATAACCCAATCAACCAATAACCAAACACCATTCACCAAAAACTAATCACCACGCACCAACAACCGACCACTTGTTTTACACGGAGGATAGATGAGCGAAGACCGAGCGACTGAAATTCTGAAGAATGCGATCCTGCTGGAGAAGCGGGGGCATGCCTTTTATGCCAAGGTAGCCGCCCAGGCGGCGGCGGGGCCAGTGAAAGATTTTTTTGCGCTGATGGCCGATGAGGAGACCCGCCATGTCCAGATCCTCTCCGAGCAGTTCAAGAGCTACCGGGACACCAAGAAGTTCAAGCCCGAGCGGTTCGAGGAGCCGGGATTTGCCACGGCTGCACGCATCATGACCGAGGACCTCAAGAACCGGATCGCGGCGGCCGACTACGAGGCGGCCGCGGTGTCCGCAGCCATGTCGATGGAGAAGAACGCCATCGATATCTATTCGCGGCGGGCGGCCGAGGCCCATGACCCCGACGAAGCGGCGCTTTACAAATGGCTGGCGAAATGGGAGGGGGAGCACCTCGCCTTTCTCTCCCGCCTGGACCGCGAGATCACCGAACAGATCTGGAACGACAACAGTTTCTGGCCGTTTTAGGCAAGGCCCTCCGGCGGCGGCTGCGCTATCGGTTTTTCCAGACAGTGGCCTTCTTTTCGATGAAGGCCCGGATGCCGGCCTGCGCATCCTCGGCGTGGAGGTTCAGGGCGATAGTGGTTTTGGCGGCGTAAAGGGCCTTGTCGTCCGGCTGGTCCACCTGGGCGTAGAACCCCTGCTTGCCGATCGCGAGCACGAGACGACTGGCCTCGGCGATCTGCAAGGCCAGCTCCCGGGTCTCCTCTTCCAGCCGCGCGAGCGGCACCACCCGGTTGACCAGGCCGAGGGCCTTGGCCTCGGCGGCAGGGTAATAGCGGCCCGTCAGCAGCATCTCCATCGCGGCCTTGCGACCGATGGCACGCGTGATGGCCGTCATGGGCGTTGTGCAAAAAAGGCCGATCTTGACTCCCGGAGTCGCGAACCGGGCGCCTTCCTCGGCGACGACCAGATCACACCAGGCCGCGAGCTGGCAGCCGGCGGCGGTGGCGACCCCCTGGACCTGGGCGATCACCGGCTGCGGGATCTCGTGCAGCCGCTGCATCATGCGGCTGCAGCGGTCGAAGATCTCCGCATTATCGCGCATCCCGCGGCCCACCATCTCGGTCAGGTCGTGGCCGGCGCAAAAATGGACGCCCGCCGCCTTGAGGATCAGCACTTTGAGGGCCTCGTCTGCCGCCGCGCGGTCGAGGGCATCGGTCAGCTCCGCGATCATCTTCCGGGAGAGGGCGTTGATCTTGCCGGGGTTGTTCAGGGTGATGGTGCCGACAGCGCCGGTGGTCGCGAAGAGAATTTCGTCATATCCCATGGTGTTCCCCTCCAAAAGGAAACGGGCCTTGCCCCGGGTGGGTCCCCGTAGGCAAAGCCCGTTGAATACAGCAACGGCGAACGGCCGTGCGGCCGTCCGCCCGAACGGTTCCGGTCACGCCCCCGAGCGCCCGTCGTCGCAGGCGTCGTCGTCGCCGGTGAAGCGGCTGTGCTCGGCCGTGGTGCTCACCTCGCAGACCGGCAGTTTCTCGGTGGCCCGCATGGGCTTGCCGCAGCACTCCGGCACCTTGACCGCGCCCGTGATCTCGCTCGTTTTACCGCAGGTTTCACATTCGAATGCACGTTTGTCGGCCATGAACCCCTCCTTGATCCGCGTGTCTGCTGAAAAACGCCTGCAGGATAGGCAATCCACCCGAAGCTGTCAAGCAGAACCGCCGACGATGCCGATGATGCATCCGGTCATGCAGGTGGCCAGCGTGCCGGAGAGGATCGAGCGCAGCCCCAGCGCGACGATTTCGTCGCGGCGGCCGGGAGCCATGGTGCAGAGACCGCCGATCATGATGCCGAGGCTTCCGGGGTTGGCGAATCCGCATAAGGCATAGGTCATGATCAAAAGGCTGCGCGGGCTGAGCGTTTCCGGCGGCAGGCGGCTCATGTCGATGTAGGCAATGAGCTCGTTCAGGATCGTCTTGGTCCCCATCAGGGCGCCCGCCGCCGGCGCCTCGGACCACGGCACTCCCATCAGCCAGCAGCCCGGCGCCATGAGCAGGCCGGCGACCCGCTGCAGGCTGACCGGCGCTCCTCCGACCTCCGGGATCAGCCCCAGCATCAGGTTCACGAGGCTGACGAGCGCCACCAGCACGATCAGCATGCCGACGATGTTGAGCAGCAGCTGGATCCCCTGCAGGGTGCCCTGGGTGACAGCGTCCATCGCGCTCGCGGCCGGCTCCGGGGCGGCCAGCTCGCCGGGGGTCGCCTCCCCGGTCTGGGGGACCATGATGCGGGCGACAGTGATTGCGGCCGGCAGACTGAGGATCGAGGCGACCAGGATATGCCCCATGGCGTCCGGCACCTGCTTTCCGATGACGGCGGCGTAGAGCGCCATGACGGTGCCGGCGACGGTGGCCATGCCGCAGGTCATGACCGAGAAGAGCTCGCTGCGGGTCAGCCGCACAAGGTAGGGCCGGATGAAGAGCGGCGCCTCCACCATGCCGACGAAGACGTTGACGGAATTGGCGAGTCCCTCCGCCCCGCCCACCCCCAGGGAGCGGCGCAGGCCCCAGGAAAACCCCCGGACCACCACCGGCAGCACCTTCCAATAGAACAGGAGCGATGAGAGGGCGCTCACCACCAGCACGAGCGGCAGGGCCTGGAACGCGAGGATGAAGCTGCTGCCGACGTTGTTCGCTTGGAACGGCAGCTCGCCGCTCCCAAGATAGCCGAAGACGAAGGCGCTCCCGGCCGCCGTGGCCTCCTGCAGGGACAGCACCATGCGGTTCAGCAGAGCGAAGATTTCCCGCGAAAGGGGCAGGTGGATCAGGAGGACGGCCAAGGCCGCCTGAAGCCCGATCCCGACGAGGACCCGGCGAAGATCGACCCGCCGCCGGCTCTCACTGAAGAGCCAGGCGATACCCGCAAAGGCGAACACCCCAAGCATGCTCTGCCAGATCATGGGCAACCTATAAACTGAAAGGGTTCAAGGATTCAAGGGGTCGAGGGTTCAAGGGAAATGGGAAAAATGGTTTTGTGATTGGGGTGTTTGGTGTTTAGCGTTGCACGCCGCCTGCGGCGGCGGTTTGT
>JBFYWT010000083.1:0-9972 GCA_041310895.1 Desulfobacteraceae bacterium
GACCCGTTTCATGCGCACCCCAAAAATCGCCCCCATGAACGACACGGACAGTATCATTTTGTAATTTTACACAAAATGGAAGCAAAAGACCAGCACCATTTCACCCCAAAAAAATGCTTGACAGCCGCTCGCAATCGGGTATTTTAGCGTCATCATCATTCAGGATCGCATGATGCGCCATTTTAAGCCAACCATAGAAACGAGTAATCACCGACAGTGGTGGTGGCAGGTCGCTCCCGCGGAGTAGCCTGCACGACCGGCATCAGGTGTTCGACATAAAAGGATCGTGGGCCACTCCGAAGGCCCACGGTCCTTTTTCACTTTCAAAAAGGCTGTGGGCCGAAACTCCCACAGCTTTTTTGTTTGGATGCCGCAACCGCGACGGACCCGCACCGTCGCCGTACCGATGGAGGGTGTATGATTCTCAGCCGCTTCCCCGACAAGAACCGGTTCCTGAAGCTCGCCGAAAGCTACGACGTGGTGCCGGTCTGCGCCCAGATCCTGGCCGACACCCATACGCCGGTCTCCCTCTTCGGCCGGTTCTACGAGAACAAGGGCCCTATCTTTTTCCTCGAGAGCGCCGAGGGGGGCGAGCGCTGGGGGCGCTACAGCTTTTTGGGGTTCTCCTCCCACCTGATCGCCCGGGTCTACGCGGACCGGCTGGAGGTAGAGCAAGGCGGCGCCGTACGGCAGGTGGCTCACGGCGGCAACCCCTTCCAGGCCCTCAAGGAGCTTCTGGCCCCCTACCGGCCGGCCGACCTCTTCAACCTGCCGCGCTTCTGGGGCGGGCTGGTCGGCCACCTCAATTACGAGATGGTCTCCTTCCTGGAAGCGATCCCCCACCGCTGGCCGGAGGACAAACCGCTCGCCTGTTTCATGATCCCGGGCGAGGTGCTGATCTTCGACAACGCGCGCCACACCCTGCTCCTCGTCGCCATCACCTTCCCGAAGCAGGACCCGGCGGCGGCCTGGGCCGACGCGGAGGCGCGGCTCGAGCGGATGCTCGCCACCATCGCCGCTCCCCGTATCCGGCGGCCGGCCGTCCCGGCCAACGGCCGGCCGGAGCTCGTCCCCACCCTGCCCGAGGAGGAGTTCCGCGCCACGGTCCGCACCCTGAAGGAGCATATCCGCGCGGGCGACATCATCCAGGCGGTGGTCTCTCAGCTTTTCACCTGCGACCACACCCCCGACCCGTGGCGGCTGTACCGCGCCATGCGCTACATCAACCCCTCCCCCTACCTCTTCTTCGTGCACCTGGACGACACGGTGCTCGTCGGCTCCTCGCCCGAGACCATGGTGCGGCTGGAAAACCGCGTCGCCACCCTGCGGCCGATCGCCGGCACCCGCCCGCGCGGCCGCACCGAGCAGGAGGACCGGCAGTACGCCGACGATCTCCTGCGCGACGAAAAGGAGCGCGCCGAGCACCTGATGCTGGTCGATCTCGGCCGCAACGACCTCGGGCGGGTCGCCGAGATCGGCAGCGTCCAGGTGACCGACCTCATGGTGGTCGAACGCTACTCGCACGTGATGCATCTGGTCTCCAACATCCGCTGCGACCTCAAACACGGCCTGGACGCCTGGGACCTCCTGGCGGCGACCTTCCCGGCGGGCACCCTGAGCGGCGCCCCCAAGGTGCGCGCCATGGAGCTCATCGCCGCGCACGAGAAGGAACCCCGCGGCCCCTACGGCGGCTGCGCGGGCTACCTCTCCTTCAGCGGCAACCTGGACATGGCCATCACCATCCGCACCGCCTGCATCACCGGCGGCAAGCTCTCGGTCCGGGCCGGGGCCGGCATCGTGGCCGACTCCGACCCCGAGCGCGAGCGGGAGGAGACCGTCAACAAGGCCAAGGCGCTGCAGAAGGCGCTCGAGCTCATCGCCCCGGAACCCACCATCTGAGGAGGAAGAGGCCATGCTGGTCATGATCGACAATTTCGATTCCTTCACCTACAACCTCTACCAGTACCTCATGCAGCTGGGGGCCGAGGTGCGGGTGGCCCGCAACAACAGTCTGAGCCTGGAGGAGCTGGCGACCCTCGCCCCGCAGGGGCTGATCATCTCCCCGGGCCCCGGCCGACCGGAGCAGGCCGGGATCACGCTGCCGGCCATCCGGCATTTTTCCGGCCGCATCCCCATCCTCGGGGTCTGCCTGGGCCACCAGGCCATCGCGCTCGCCTTCGGCGGTGAGGTCGTTGCCGCCCAGCGTCTCATGCACGGCAAGACCTCGAACGTCAGCGCCGACGGCCGCACCCTGTTCCTGGGCATCCCGAGCCCCTTCCAGGCCATGCGCTACCACTCGCTCGCCGTGGCGCGCGAGCCCCTGCCCGCCTGTCTCGAGATCAGCGCCGAGTCCGAGGACGGGGAGATCATGGGGATCCGGCACCGCAGCCACCCCACCGAGGGGGTGCAGTTCCACCCCGAGTCCATCATGACCAGCGTCGGCAAACGTCTGCTGCGGAACTTCCTTAAAATGACGCACCAGCCGATCCCGGTCTGAGCTCCGGAAAACGAAAGGACCCGACCATGTTCACGGAACACCTGCAAGCGATCATCGCCAAAAAGGACCTGTCGGAAGCCGAAATGTCCGGGATGATCGAGGAGATTTTCAGCGGCAGCGTCACGAGCGCCCAGATCGGCGCCTTCATGGCGGCCCTCGCCACCAAGGGGGAAACCTTCGAGGAGCTGGCCGGGGCCGCGGGGGTGATGCGGCGCAAGGCCGTGCGCATCCAGGCCCCGGGGAAGACCGTGGTCGACACCTGCGGGACGGGGGGCGACGGCGCCAACACCTTCAACATTTCCACCACCACGGCCTTCGTCGTGGCCGGCGGCGGGGTGACCGTGGCCAAGCACGGCAACCGCTCGGTCTCCAGCCGCTGCGGCAGCGCGGACGTGGTGGAGGCGCTCGGCGTCAACCTGAACGTGCCCCCCGAGGTGGTCGAGGAGGCGCTGGGCGAGATCGGCATCGGTTTTCTCTTCGCCCCGCTCTACCACGGCGCGCTCAAGCATGCCGCCGCGGCCCGCCGCGAGGTGGGCATCCGCAGCATCTTCAACATGCTCGGGCCGCTCGCCAACCCGGCGGCCGCCACCTGTCAACTGCTCGGGGTCTTCGCCCCCGCGCTGACCGAGATGTTCGCCCAGGCGCTGCGGCGGCTCGGCTCCCGGCGCGCCTTTGTCGTGCACGGACACGACGGACTGGATGAAATCAGCGTCTGTGCCCCTACCCGCATCTGCGAGCTCGATGACGGCCTGATCCGCACCTATGACATCACCCCCGAACAGTATGTCGGCCGCCGGGCGGAGCGTGCGGAGATCGCCGGGGGCGACCCGGCGCAAAACGCCGCGATCACCCGCGCGATCCTCGACGGCGCCCCCGGCGCCGGGCGCGACGTGGTCCTGCTCAACGCCGCAGCGGCGCTGGTCGCCGCCGGCCGCGCGGAGAGCCTCGCGGCGGGAATCCGGCTGGCCGCCGAGAGCATCGACTCGGGCGCCGCGCGCGGCAAGCTCGAAGCCCTCATTCACTTCACGCGCCAAAACAGCTAAGGCGCACGGGAGAGGTATCGTGGCCAACGGGATTCTCGAACGGATCGTGGCCGTCAAACGGGAGCAGGTCGCCGCCGCCCGCCGCAAGGTGCCGGAAGATCGCCTGCGTCGGGCGGCCGAGTCGCGCCGGGGCATCCGCCCCTTTTTCGAGCGCCTGCGCTCCCCGGGGCCATCGGGCGTCAACATCATCGCCGAAATCAAGCGTGCCTCGCCCTCCAAGGGGCTGATCGCCGCCGACCTCGACCCGGCCGGGCTGGCGGCCGCCTACGCCGCCGGCGGGGCGGCCGCGGTCTCGGTCCTGACGGAAACCGATTTTTTCCGCGGCTCCCCGGAGGATCTCGCCTGCGCCCGGCAGGCCTGCCCCTTGCCCGTCCTGCGCAAGGATTTCATCGTCTGCCCCTACCAGGTCTATGAGTCCGCGGCCATGGGGGCGGATGCGATTCTTCTGATCGTGCGGATCCTCGCGGCCGCCGAGCTGGCCGAGCTGATGGGGCTTGCCGCCGATCTCGGCCTCGACGCCCTGGTCGAGATCCATGCGGCGGAGGAGCTGGAGTCCGCCCGGGCCGCCGGCGCGCGGCTGATCGGAATCAACAACCGCAACCTGAGTTCCTTTGCGACCGACCTCGGCCGCACCCTGCACCTGTTGCCCCGGCTGAGCCCGGAGCAGGTAGCGGTCGCCGCGAGCGGAATCGGCCGGCCCGAGGAGATCCGACGCTACCGGGAAGCAGGGGTGTTCAACTTCCTGATCGGAGAGAGCCTGGTGCGTTCAAAAAACCCCGTGGGTTTTTTGAAACAGTTAATGGGGGTGGATGGATGACGCCGCAGGAGACCAACGTCGAGGCAACGGACGTCAGCGCGTCCGCCCCCACCGTGCAGGTCAAGGTCTGCGGACTGACGCGCGTGGAGGAGGCGGTGGCCTGCGCCGAGATGGGCGCGGCGGCCGTGGGCTGCGTGTTCGTCGCAAAGAGCCCGCGCTGCGTCACGCCCGCCGCCGCCCGAGAGATCCGCCGCGCGCTTCCATCGGCCGTGGCCTGTGTCGGTGTTTTCGTAGACGCACCCGTCGCCCACATGCTGGCGGTCGCCGCCGAAACCGGCCTTACCGCCGTTCAGCTCCACGGGAACGAAACGCCGGAGGTGGTTCAGCACCTGCGGCGCGAGGGGCTTCTCGTCATCAAGGCGCTTTTTGCCGAACGGGAGCCGCGCTTTGACCAGGCGCCGCGTTACCCCGCCGCGGCCTTTCTGGTCGAATGCGGCCGGGGGGTCTTGCCCGGCGGCAACGCCCTCACCTGGGAGTGGGGTGGGGCGGCCGATCTCGGCAGCCGGTACCCCGTTAGCCTGGCCGGCGGGCTCACCCCTGGAAATGTGGCCCAGGCGATCCGCGCGGCCCGCCCGGATGCCGTGGACGTCAGCTCCGGCGTCGAATCGGCGCCCGGACGCAAGGACCTTCGCAAAGTGGCAGACTTCATTGCCGCCGTCTCCGACGCCGGCGCAAGGAGGAGGATCTTCGTATGACATCACCCCAACCGATTGCGGTACCCTCAGGCGGCGGTTTGCCGGATGCGGCCGGCCACTTCGGCCCCTACGGGGGGCGCTATGTCGCCGAAACCCTCATGCCGGCCATCCTGGAGCTCGAAGCGGCCTACCGGCGCATCGCCCCTGACCCGGGCTTTCAGCAGGAGCTCGCCCGCCTGCTGCAGGACTATGTCGGTCGGCCGACGCCGCTCTTTCATGCCGAACGGCTCTCGCGGCACCTGGGCGGGGCGGCCGTCTTCCTCAAGCGGGAGGATCTCGCCCACACCGGCGCCCACAAGATCAACAATACCGTGGGCCAGGGCCTGCTCGCCCGGCGTATGGGCAAGCGCAAGCTGATCGCCGAGACCGGGGCCGGCCAGCACGGGGTCGCGACCGCGACCACAGCCGCCCTCTTCGGCATGGAATGCCGGATCTTCATGGGGGTGGAGGACATCCGGCGCCAGGCGCCCAACGTCCAGCGCATGCGCCTGCTCGGGGCGGAGGTGGTGCCGGTGGCGAGCGGTACCGCCACCCTCAAGGACGCCATGAACGAGGCCATGCGCTTCTGGGTGGAGGCCGTGAGCGACACCTTCTACGTCATCGGCTCGGTGGCCGGCCCCCACCCCTACCCCATGATGGTCCGCGATTTCCAGCAGGTGATCGGGGTGGAGGTCAAGCGCCAGATGGAGGCAGCAACCGGCCGGCTGCCGGACTGCCTTACGGCCTGTGTCGGCGGGGGCAGCAACGCCATGGGCCTTTTCTACCCGTTTCTCGCGGAGCCCGGGGTGGAGCTGGTGGGCGTGGAGGCGGCCGGCCACGGGATCCCGACGGGGCGGCATGCCGCCGCGCTCGGCGCCGGCAGCGTCGGCGTCCTGCACGGGTCCAAGTCCTACCTGCTTCAGGACGCCGGCGGGCAGATCCGCGAAGCCCACTCCATCTCGGCCGGCCTGGACTATCCCGGGGTCGGGCCCGAGCACGCCTGGCTGAAGGACAGCGGGCGCGCCCGCTACGAAGCAGTGGAGGACGACGCCGCGCTCGAGGCCTTCCAGGCCCTCTGCCGGCTGGAAGGCATCATCCCGGCGCTCGAGAGCGCCCATGCGCTGGCCTGGGTCCTGCGCGAAGCGCCGCACCGCTCCCCGCGCGAGATCATCGTCGTCAACCTCTCCGGGCGGGGGGACAAGGACCTCGGGATCGTGGTCCCGCGCCTGCAGCCCAACGCAAAGGAGGGCGCATGAACCGCATCGATCGCACCTTCGAGCAACTGGCCGGGAAAAACGAAAAGGCGCTGGTCGGCTTCATCACCGCCGGCGACCCGGACCGGCCGACTTCGCTCGCGGCCATCCGGGCGATGTGCCGGGCCGGCCTCGATCTGCTCGAACTCGGGGTCCCCTTCTCGGACCCGACCGCCGACGGGCCCGCCATCCAACGCTCCTCGGCCCGTGCCCTGGCGGCCGGCATGAACCTCCAGCAGGTGATCGGCATGGTGGCGGCGATCCGGGAGTTCGCCGACATCCCCCTGGTCGTCTTCAGCTACTACAACCCGATCCTTGCCTACGGCGCCGAAGCCTTTTACCGCGACGCTCACGCCGCCGGCGCCGACGGAGTGCTCGTGGTGGACCTGCCGCCGGAGGAGTCCGCCGAGCTCACCTCCCGCTGGCCCGGAAACGCGCTCAACCTGATCCGGCTCACGGCGCCGACCACCCCGCCCGTGCGCCTGGCGGCCATCGCCGCCTCGGCCGCGGGGTTCATCTACCATGTCTCCAAGCTCGGGGTCACCGGCAGTGCGGGGGTGAGCGTGCCGGAGGTCGAACGCCAGGTGCAGGCGCTGCGCCGCGTCACCCGGCTGCCGGTCTGCGTGGGCTTCGGCATATCGACCCCGGAGCAGGTGGCCGCTTTCAGCGCCGTCGGCGACGGTGTCGTGGTCGGCAGCGCCTTCGAGCGTCTGATCGAGGAGAACCTGGGCCGCCCGGAGCTGCCGGCCATTCTCGGGGATCGGGTGGCCGCGCTCAAAGCCGCCACCCGCAAAGCAGAACGCCCATCGGTGGCGTGAGCCTCTGGGCCGACCCACAGCCCCAAACGAAACGCCGCCCCGTGCGGCGCGCAGGGCGGCGTTTCGTTCGACGGTCATCGCGGCGGGGCGCTCAGCTTCGCTTCAACTCCCCCAGCCTGCCGTGCCAGGAGCACCGGTCGCAGTAAGTCTCGGTCGTATCCTGGATTTCGGGTACCGACCCCTCCGACCCCTTGTCGGCGAAACGCAAAGCACCCGAGGCCACGCTGAACCCGCAGGTCTCGAACTCGTCCTCCGGATCCTTGACGTAAAACTCCTGGCAACCGCAGACGGGACACTTCATCGGTCTCTCCCATCTATTTTCCGCCGCAGGCGGAAAATAATCAGTCCACCTTGCGAAAGGCCTTCTTCTTGGCCTTGCAGACCGGGCACTCGTCGGGGGCTTCGCTCTCGCAGGTGTAGCCGCAGACCGAGCAGACATAGTAATCCACGTTGGCCGCCGGTTTGCCGAGGGAGTCGATGGCCTTCTGGTAGAGAGCGGCGTGGATTTTTTCGACCTCGTTGGCGTAGGTGAAGGTGCGCACGGCGGCTTCGTTGCCCTCGGCCTTGGCCGCCTTGATCATGGGCGGGTACATGGACTCGAACTCGTAGGTCTCCCCGCCCACGGCCTCCTTGAGGTTCTCCAGCGTGCTCTTGACCCCCTTGAGGGTGCGCAGGTGCGTGTGGGCGTGAACGGTCTCCGCCTCGGCCGCGGCGCGGAACAGCTTCGCGACCTGGGGATACCCTTCGGTCTCTGCTTTCTGGGCGAAGGCAAGGTACTTGCGGTTGGCCTGGGACTCCCCGGCAAAGGCCTCTTTAAGATTCTTTTCGGTCTGACTCATGTCGTTTCCTCCTTATCGTATGGGTGTGGAACGGTATTTTCTCAAACAGCCGCTTGGCGATCGGGCGAAACCATTCTAACAAATTGCGTGCCACCCGCAGGTCTGGATCCGAAAAAGTTGAAAACGCTTCGATTTTAGCTGGTTATGAGGGATGCCCCCACCCCGGCCGGGTGCCCCGCCGCAGAAAACCTGAGACACCGTTTCGCGCGGCGCTTGCGCCGCTTCCAGGGCCCGATGGCTGGATCCCTTTTCGTATATGAGGATCCGGCGCGACCATCTCTGTTTCAGACGGATCCTGACACACAAGTGTCCCAATACACCCCGCCATCCGAACGTCCCGTTCAGGCCCCGGCCGTCTTTTCCCGAAGGGCGGCGTGGGCGGCGGCCAGGCGGGCGATCGGCACACGGTAGGGCGAGCAGGAGACATAATCCAGCCCCAGCGTGTGGCAGAGCACGATCGAGGCGGGGTCCCCGCCGTGCTCCCCGCAGATCCCGCACATCAAATCGGGTTGGACCCGCTTGGCCTTTTCCATGGCAATGCGCATCAACTCACCCACTCCCTGGGGGTCGATCGTCGCAAACGGGTTGTCGGGCAGTATCCCCGCCGAGATATAGGGCACGAGGAAGCTCGCCTCGGCGTCGTCCCGGGAGATGCCGAAGGTGGTCTGGGTCAGATCGTTGGTCCCGAAGGAGAAGAACTGCGCATGCGCGACGATCTGGTCGGCCGTGAGCGCCGCCCGCGGGATCTCGATCATCGTGCCGAACTTGTAGTCCACGGCCATCCGCTGCTCCTCCATCACCTTTTTCGCCTCGGCCTCCAGCACCTCGCGCTGGCGCTTCAGTTCGTGGAAGTGGCTGGTCAGCGGAATCATGATTTCGGGGTGGACATCGACCCCCTCGCCGGCCGCGATGCAGGCCGCCTCGAACACGGCGCGCACCTGCATGCGGGTCAGCTCCGGGATCATGATCCCGAGCCTCACCCCGCGCATGCCGAGCATGGGGTTGGACTCGTCCAGGGCCCTGGCGCGCTTGAGGAGCGTCTCCTTGAGCCGGATCTGCTCGAGCAGGTCGTCCACCTGAGCCAGGTTGGGGGCATGCTGCATGCGGATCTTGAGATCGGCCAGATCGTGCATGAGCTCGGAGATGTTCGGCAGGAACTCGTGCAGGGGCGGGTCGATCAGCCGGATGATCACCGGCAGCCCGTTCATGATGCGAAACAGCCCGAGAAAATCGTCGCGTTGAAACGGCAGCAGGGTTTCGAGGGCCTCCCGGCGTTCGCTCGGCAGGTCGGTCATGATCATTTTCTGGAAGAAGGCGAGCCGGGTGGGCTCGAAGAACATGTGTTCGGTCCGGCACAACCCGATGCCCTCCGCACCGTACTCCCGGGCCCGCTGGGCATCGCGGGGGTAGTCGGCGTTCGCCCGCACCCCCAGCCGCCGGAACTCATCGGCCCAGCGCAGCAGCTTGATGAGCCACGGGTCCTTGATGTCCGGCACCACGGCCTTGAGCTTGCCAAGGTAGACCTCCCCGGAGGTCCCGTCGATCGAGATCCACTCGCCCTCCTTGACGATCTTCTCCCCTACCCGCATGAGCCGGTCGTTCATGTCGATCTCGATCGAGGCGACCCCGACCACGGCCGGCTTGCCGAACTGCCGCGCCACGAGCGCCGCGTGGCTCGTACGCCCGCCGCGGCTGGTCAAGATCCCCTGGGCGGCGAGCATGCCGTGCACGTCGTCGGGCTTGGTTTCGGGCCGGACCATGATGACGGTTTTGTTGTCGTTCTTGCTCCAGGACTCGGCCAGGTCGGCGTCGAAGGCCACCATGCCCACCGCCGCACCGGGCGACACGTTCAGCCCGGTCGCCAGGAGCGCCCCCCCCGCCTTCGCCTCCTGCTTGGTGAGGTGATCGATCTGCGGGTGCATGAAGAAGTCCACCTGCTCGGGGCTCACCCGCAGCACGGCCTCCTCGCGGGAGATGAGATTTTCGGCGACCATGTCCACCGCGATGCGCACCGCGGCCTGGGCGGAGCGC
>JBFYWT010000097.1:0-2988 GCA_041310895.1 Desulfobacteraceae bacterium
CGCAGGCCGCCCTTTTCGAGGGTATGAATGCCGGCGATGGCCGTGCCGCCCGGCGACGTCACGCGGTCTTTGAGCTGCCCGGGGTGCTCGCGGGTTTCCATCAGCATCTTGGCCGCTCCCAGCACGGTCTGGGCGGCCAGGTACTGGGCGTCCTTGCGGGACAGCCCCATCTTCACGCCCGCATCGGCCAAGGCGTCGACGATGATGAAGATGTAGGCGGGCCCGCTGCCGCTCAAACCGGTGATGGCGTCCATCAGGTAGTTCTCACGCAAGAAGACCGCCTTGCCCACGGAATTGAAAATGGCCATCGCCAGCTCGATGTCTTCCTTCCTGGCATGCTTGCCGGCCGACAAGGCCGTAGCGGACTCCTTCACCGAAGCCGCGATGTTGGGCATCACCCGGATCAAGCGCAGCTCCTTGTGGAGCAGGGCCTCGATCGCCCGCAGCGGAACGCCCGCGGCAATGGAGATGACGAGCTTGGAAAGATCCAGCTGATCGGCGGTTTCCTTCAGGACCTCCGCCATGAGCTGTGGTTTCACGGCGTAAATGATGACTTCCGATTGGGCTACGGCGTCCACATTCTGGGCGCTGGTGCGCACGCCGTAGCGGCCGCGCAGTTCCTCCAGCCGATCGTCACGGACATCGGTGCAGATGATGTCCGCCGGCCGGGCCGACCCCGATTGCACCAGGCCGCTCACCAAGGCCTCACCCATGTTGCCGCAACCCAAAAAACAAAGCTTCTTTCCGATCAGCATATCCACGTCCGCCTCCTCCCACCGGTTTCACGTCCGGCTTGAATTCTTATGGACTCAGGCCCGGATAGTCAAGCCTAATCTACCGGCCGGCTAACACACGGCCGGCCGGCTGTATGCGCTTGACACGCCCGCTGCGGCCGGCTATAAATGGTCTAACCATTACAATTATCTCAGAACTGACAATAGCCATGTTTCAAACCGCCAAACCCACCAAGGTTTTCCAGGAAGTGGTCAGTCAAATCGAGGAGGCCATCCTGGCCGGCCGCATCGAAACCGGCCAGACCCTGCCATCCGAGCGGGAGCTGAAGGCGATGTTTCAGATCAGCCGCGGAACCCTGCGGGAGGCTCTGCGGGTTTTAGAACAGAAGGGCTTGATCGAAATCCGCCTGGGAGTCGGCGGCGGCTCCGTGGTTCGCTCCGTCGATGCCGGACGGGTCAGTGAAAGCCTGGGGTTGCTCATCCGGTCGCAAAAGGTCTCCCTGAGCCACCTGACCGAATTCCGGGTCGGGGTGGAGGGCATCATCGCCGCGCAAGCGGCCGAGCGTTGCTCGGCCGCCGATATCCGTAAGCTGAAGGACCTGCTGGCGGTCGCCGGCGGCTGCGCAAAGAACAGTTCCCGGGGCCGCAACGAACTGCTCGAAGTGGACAAGCAGATTCACATGACCATTGCCGCCGCGACGCAGAACCCGATTTACCAGAGCGTCCTCGCCTCCATCCATGACAACATCCACCGCTACTACGACCGCTTTCTATCCATGGATGACCGCGAGCTGTCGGAAAACTACCGGGACCTTTGCGATCTAGTCGCTGCGATTGAAAAAAGGGATGCCGGCGCCGCCCGGCGGCTGGCCCGTGGGCATGTCCAGCGCTTCAGCATCCATATGCAGCGCCGCGCCCTGGAGGAATCGGCCGGTCCGAAACCGCCTTCCCGGAGCAACGCCTTAATCCCGAAGGGTGGTCTCCGGAGGAAGCGATCATGCTGATGCGAATCCGCAAACACCCCATCTTGTCGATTCCGGAGCGGGACGCGGTCCCGTTCACCTGGAACGCCGCTCCCTTGACTGGCTATCCCGGCGAGATGATATCGTCGGCCCTGATCGCCAACGGCGTCCACGTGTTCGGCCATCACCCCAAGGACGGCAGCCCCCAGGGGCTCTTCTGCGCCAACGGCCAGTGCTCTCAATGTCTGGTGATCGCCGACGGCCGGCCGGTCAAGGCCTGCATGACGCCGCTGCAGGCCGGGATGGCGGTCCAGAGCGTCGAAGGCCTGCCCCGCCTGCCCGAGGACGATTCGGTTCCGCAGACGGCTGCGGTGGAAACCGTCGCGGTCGATGTGCTCATCATCGGCAGCGGCCCGGCGGGCCTATCGGCCGCCATCGAACTGGGGAAACTCGGCGTGCGCACCCTGCTGGTCGACGACAAGGACCGGCTGGGCGGCAAGCTGGTGCTTCAGACCCACAAGTTCTTCGGCTCCGTGGAAGATTCTTACGCGGGAACGCGCGGCTTTGAGATCGGGCACATTCTCGCTGCGGAGCTCTCGCAGCTTCCATCGGTCGAGGTCTGGCTCAACGCCACGGCGGTGGCCGTATTTTCGGACCACATGGTCGGCGTCGTGCGGGCCGGCCGCTACGCCGCCGTCCGGCCGTCCAAGCTCTTGGTGGCCGCCGGCGCGCGCGAAAAAATGCTTTCCTTCCCGGGCAACACCCTGCCCGGCGTCTACGGCGCCGGGGCCTTTCAGACCCTGGTCAACCGCGATCTGGTAAAGTCCTCCGAACGGGTGCTCATTGTCGGCGGCGGGAACGTGGGACTGATCGCCGGCTACCACGCCATCCAGGCCGGCATCACGGTCGTCGCCCTGATCGAAGCCCTGCCCCGGGTCGGCGGCTACAAGGTCCACGCCGACAAGCTGATGCGCCTCGGCGTGCCCATTTACACCCGCCACACGATCGTCTGCGCGGCCGGCGCCGAGCGCGTGGAGTCCGCCGCCATCGCCGAGCTCGACGACCGTTGGAACGTGAAACCCGGCACGCAAAAAAACATTGCCGTGGACACCGTGCTGATCGCGGTCGGCCTGGCAGAGGTCAACGAGTTCTATCTGAAGGCCAAGCAGTTCGGCATGGATGTCTTTCATGCGGGCGATGCCCAGGAGATCGCGGAGGCCTCGGCGGCCATGTTCACGGGCAAGATCGAGGGGTTGAAAATCGCAAAGTCCCTGGGGGCTTTCAGCGGCGAG
>JBFYWT010000128.1:0-4713 GCA_041310895.1 Desulfobacteraceae bacterium
GCCGCAGCACCGTTGACGCCGCACTCCTGCTGCGGGCAGTCGCCGGCCACGACCCGGCCGACTCGACCTCCGTGCCGCTCCCCGTCCCGGACTACACCGCGGCGCTGGCCGAAGGCGTGAACGGTCTGCGAGTGGGCATCCCCCGCGAGTATGCAGCCTCCGAGGGGTTGGACCCCGAGGTGGGCGCGGCGGTGGAGGCCGCCGTAAAGACCCTCGAGTCCCTGGGCGCCGAGCGCGTGGAGATCTCGCTGCCGCACACGCGCTACGCGGTGGCGGTCTACTACGTGATCGCCCCCTCCGAGGCGAGCTCCAACCTGGCGCGCTTTGACGGGGTGAAATACGGTCTGCGTTGCGCCGCGCCGGGCGACCTCCTGCACATGTACCGGCTCACCCGCTCCCAGGGGTTCGGGGCCGAGGTCCGCCGCCGGATCCTCATCGGCACCTACTGCCTCTCGGCGGGGTACTACGACGCTTATTACGGCAAGGCCTCCCAGGTGCGCACCCTGCTCGTCGAGGACTTCAAGAAGGCCTTCGATGTCTGCGACGTCATCGCCTGCCCGACAGCACCCACCCCGGCCTTCCTGATCGGGGAGAAGATAGACGACCCCCTCACCATGTATCTCTCCGACATCTTCACGATCTCCGCCAACATGGCGGGCATCCCCGCGCTTTCGGTCCCCTGCGGTTTTTCCGGCAAAGGGCTTCCTATCGGCCTGCAGCTGATGGGCAGGCACTTCAACGAGGAGATGCTTCTCCGGGTGGGGCACGCATTCGAACAGGCGACCGATTTCGACCGGCGCCGGCCGGCTTTGTGAGGAATCGCGGCAAGCTGCGATCGTAACAGGAGACACTACACCATGCCCCGCGTGCGGATCCTGCCGGAAATACTTTCGAACAAAATCGCTGCGGGCGAGGTGGTGGAGCGGCCGGCCTCGACCGTGAAGGAGTTGATCGAAAACGCGCTTGACGCCGGGGCCACACGCATCCTGATCGACGTCGAGCAGGGCGGCCAGGCACTTATTCGGGTGGCGGACAACGGGGCGGGCATGGCCCGCGACGATGCCCTGCTGGCCGTGGAGCGCTATGCCACGAGCAAGCTCGCCACGGACGAGGACCTCTTCCGCATCGGCACGCTGGGGTTCCGCGGGGAGGCCCTGCCGAGCATCGCCGCGGTCTCGCGTTTTTCGCTGGTGACCCGGGAGCCGGCCGCCGACGGCGGGACCGAGATTCTCATCGAAGGGGGCAGGATCCTGAGCGTGGCGGAGACCGGCGCCGCTCCGGGCACCATGGTGACGGTGCGCGACCTGTTCTTCAACACTCCCGCCCGGCGCAAGTTCTTGAAATCGGTCGGCACCGAGATGGCCCACATTGCCGACATCGTCTCGGGCCTGGCGCTTGCCTGGCCCCGGGTGCAGTTCCGCCTTGCCCACAACGGGCGGATCGTCAAGGACCTGCCCGCCGCCGACCCGTTCGACCGCGCCGCCGGGGTCTTCGGCCTCGGCCTGCGAACCGACCTGCATGCGGTGGCGCTCGACCGGGATGGGGTGACGGTGGGGGGGTGGATCTCGAGCCCGCAGGTTCACCGCCGGTCGCCGGCGGCCGTCTTCGTCTTCGTCAATCAGCGGCTGGTGCGCGACCGGCTGGTCCAGCACGCCCTGTTCCAGGGCTACACCCAGCGCCTCGTGAGGGGTCAGTTCCCGCTGGCGGTCCTTTTCATCGGCCTGCCCTTCGATCAGGTGGACGTGAACGTGCACCCGGCCAAGACCGAGGTGCGCTTTGCCCGCTCGAACAGCGTTCACGAGGCCGTGCGCCGCGCTGTGGCTCAGACCCTCTATGATATCGACCGGCCCGGTTTCCGGCAACAGACGCCGGAAACCAATCAGGTGAGGGATGAAACCAGGGTGTTCCCGGAACGATCGCTTTCCGAGGAGGTTTTCAGCCATAGCGATCGCGGCTGGAAGCCGCTCCCACAAAAGGATGACTTGCTCCGCCGAAGTACAGGCTACGAAGGCCGGGAGCCGCTCCCACAAAAGGACGAGCTTCCCCGCCCCCAGCCGCCGGCCCGTAGCTTTTCGCCTCCTGCCTCCAACCTCCAACCTCCAACCTCAGGCCTTCCACCTCCCACCGTCCGTCTCCAGACCGAGATCTGGGAAAAGCACGGCTTTGGGGGGATGCGGGTGATCGGGCAGCTGAAAAACGCCTATATCCTCTGCGAGGCCGAAGACGGGCTTGTCCTGATCGATCAGCACGCGGCCCACGAGCGCATCCTGTTCGAGCAGCTCGGCCGCGGGGAGGGGGGTGGCTCCCAGGTGTTGCTCGTGCCCGAGACCGTGGAACTGGGTTTCCGGGAAGCCCGGGCCCTCGAAGCGTGTTTCACCGTTTTAAGGGAGGCTGGGTTCGAGGTCGAGCCTTTCGGCGGCGGCACGGTGGTGGTCAAGGCGGTCCCGGCCGCCCTCGCCGGCCGCGAGGCGGGGCCGCTCATTGACGAGCTGGCCGCGGCGGCGGCCGCCGCAGAGGGCGTCCCGGGCGCGCCCGATCTCCTGGAGCGCTTCCGGCACATCGCGGCCTGCCATGCGGCTATTCGTGCCGGGCAGAACATGACCCTCCCCCAGATGACGGCCCTGCTCCAGCAGATGGACGCCTGCGTCAACTTCTCTCACTGTCCTCATGGCCGGCCCACTTGGGTGCGCTACGACCTGGGGGTGATCGAGCGGGCGTTCAAACGGACGTAGCTGGAGTTTGGGCTAAAGGCTGGGAAGCTAGGAGGCTAGGAAGCTAGGAGGCTGGGAGGCTATGGAGCCGGGAGGTTTGTGGCGGAGGCCATTTTTTTTGAGCCTCCTAGCTTCCTATCCTTTTTCACTGCAACATTTTTGAATACCCTCGGACCCTTGACCCCTCGACCCCTCGGACCCTCTTCATCAAATTTCCGCTTGACTTAAAAAGCACCCCGGACTAATATCTCCACTAATGTGCGGACCTTGGGTTATGATTCTTAGGCTTGCATGGCCCCGGGTCCAAAAACCCCTCCCTTCAAAGGAGGTGTCCAGGGAGAGTCGGGCACACGGCAGGAAATTGTTAGGCTTGGCAAAAACCCGTTTTTCAATCGTTAAGGAGGATTGAAGAGATGAAGAAACTGATTGCGGTTCTGCTCGTTCTGCTGTTTGCCGCACCGGCCATGGCCGCCGAGTGGTCCTTCTTCGGCAGCCAGCGCGTGGCCACCTTTTACGTAGCGCAGGATTACGGCGATTTCACCCAGTTCCCCACCGGCGGCGAGGATGACGACTGGGGCCTGCAGTGGCAGTTCCAGGGCAACTCCCGCGTGGGCGCCCGCGTGAAGGCCGATAAGGTCAGCGGCTACATCGAGCTCGCCCTGACGGCCGCCAACGGCGGGGACGGCGGGGACGGCGGGGTCAACACCCGCCGCGCCTACGGCGCCTGGAAGTTCGCCGACAACATGACCCTGAAGGTCGGCAAAGACTACTCCCCGGTCACGGATTTCATCTCCGGCCAGGTGTTCGACTCCGACGCCGGTCTGCTCGGCCAGGGCAACTTCTACGGCCGCCGTCCGGCCGGTCTGTTCCTGAATATCGGCGCTCTCGAGCTGGCCCTGCTCAATAACCCGGTCAGCACCGGCGGCCTGTTTGCCACCGCACCTGCCGGCACCTCTACTGCCAACACCGACCCCGACTGGAACCTTCCCAAGTTCGAGGCGGCCTACACCCTGAAGATGGACTCCTTCTATCTGAAGCCCTTCGCTGGCATCAACTATTTTACGGTTGACCAGGGTGCCAACGCCTTCCTCGACGATGAAATCGACATCCTCTCCTACGTCGTCGGACTTGGCGGCATGTTCAACATCGGCGCCTTCCGGATCGGCGGCCAGGCGGCCTACGGCCAGAACTGGGCCAACGCCAACTGGTACCCCGGCCGTTCCTCGAACCTCGGCGGTGTCAGCTACGCTGCTGCGACTCTGGACGGAGATGACGACACCAACGATGCCAAGAGCTGGTCGGCCATGCTGGTCGCCGGCCTGAAGTTCAGCGACAGCGTGAATTTTGAAATCGGCGCCGGTTATCGTAATGATGACTCCGACGTCAGCGGCGTCGACAATGCCGAGGCCTGGGAAGCTTACGGTCAGGCCGTCCTGACCCTGGCCCCGGGCGTCTTCCTGGTGCCGGAAGTCGGCTACATCGCCTTCATGGACGATCCCATCGCCGACGACGACCGCGGCTACCTGTGGTACGCCGGCGCGAAGTGGCAGATCAACTTCTAAGCTGACGTGATCTCGTAAACGCCAACCTGCCCGACTTTTCCTAAAAAGAAACCCCGGTGCTTACGCACCGGGGTTTCTTTTTATGGGGGTGTGTTTTGGTGGGAGCGGCTCCCGGCCTTCGCAACGGCATCGCTGCTGCGGCGGGGTAAGCTCCAGCCGCGACGGGTTACAGGTTACAGCAATTGGTCATAGAGCGATCTCGGATAGCTCTCTATCCGGCAGGATCGTGAGATCGTCTTCTACGGGTTCGAGGTATAGCTCGATGGCCTCTTTTATGTTCGCCAGGGCCTCCTCCCGCGTATCACCTTCACTGATGCAGCCTGGAAGCCCGGGCACGTAAACGGTATAGCCGCCCTCATCGCTCGACTCGATCACAACCTTAATTTTCATAGCAATCCTGACGACTTCGCAAAAACCCCAATCTCTGCGTTGCGCTTCAT
>JBFYWT010000144.1:0-10359 GCA_041310895.1 Desulfobacteraceae bacterium
GTGAAGCGCAACGATGAAATTGGGTTTCCGGCAACGTCATCCTCTCTGGGTGAGCCAGATGAGGTTCACGAGCGAGAGCGTCAGCCCCACTCCCCAGACATAGCTCAGCATCCAGCGCCAGTTCATGCGCGCGGTGATGTTGTCCACCAGTACTTCGAGAAAGTAGGTGGCGGCCAGCAGGACAGCCGCCCCGATCCAGCTCGTGCTCCAGAACAGTGCGCAGAAACCCAAGAGCAGCACCACCTCAAACCAGTGGCCGATTTCGGTCATGGCCAGAAACGGCCCGGAATAGTCGGTGAGCAGCCCCTTGACGAGCTCCTGGTGGCCGTGGTGGCAGGTCGAGAGATCGAAGGGGGATTTGCGCAGCTTGATGGTCAGGGCATACCCCAGCACGATGAACAAAAAGGGCAGCTTGGGCAGCAGCGGCGCGGGCCACCGGTAGATTTCGCTTAATTTGAAGCTGCCGGTCTCAAGGTAGATCCCCACCACGACCAGCACCAGCAGCGGCTCGTAGGAGAGAATCTGCAGGAGCTCCCGGTGGGCGCCGATCTGGCTGAAGGGCGAGGTGGAGGAGAGCGCCCCCACGACCAGCATCACGGCCCCGACGGCCTGCACGAAGAGAATCAAGAGGAGATCGGACTGCAGGAAAAAGAGGACCAGGGCCATGCACGAGGCGGCCACGTAGACGGTGGCGCAGAACGCCTGCCAGACGTTGACCACGAGCGGCTCCTTGAACCAGAGCTTGAACACGTCATAGTAGGGCTGCAGGAGCGGCGGTCCGATCCGGGACTGCATGCGGGCGGTCAGGATGCGGTCCATACCGCTTACGAGCCCCCCGAGGAGCGGGCCGGCCGCCAGGCCGCAGGCGATGAGAAGGGCGGTGCGCGTCACAGGGCACCTCCGAGAATCAGGGTAAGCAGGATGCCGCCGCCCAGGTTGAGCCAGTCGGTCAGACGTTTTTCGCCGAAGATGGAGTCCAGGTAATAGTTTTTCGCTTCGGCTTTGACCGCCTGGTTCATCGGCCCCTTGAACATGGAGGGCTCGGGGGTCTGGGCCCCGCTCATGTAGGCCGGCACGATCCTGGCCCCGAACGCCCACCGCAGGGCGATGAAGGCCGCAAGCAACCCGAGCAGGGCCACGAGGCTCAGCGGCAGGACGGCGAAGCACCCCGTGGCGTTCTCCAGCGCGCCGCCCGTCGCGGTGTAGCTCAGGGCATAGCGGCCGCCCAGGACCGGTACGATCATGCGCGCATACAACCAGGGGGCGACGACGCTCAAAGCGGCTGCCATGAGGCACAGGGGCGCGAGGGCCATCCAGGTCAACACCGGCTGCCGCTCGAGGTGGAAGCGCCCTGCGAAGGGGTCGCTCATCAGGGTGCCGGCCCAGCGCGCCCAGTACATCACCGTGAGGGCGCTGCCGAGCGCGATCATGGTGATGACATAGAGGTTTTGCGCGGCGGCCTGCATGGCCATCCATTTGCTGAGCAGCACCCCGAAGGGCGGCATGATCATCATGCCCACCCCCGCCACCGCGATCAGCGCCGTAACCGGCATGACGGCGTACAGCCCGCGCATGTCCTCGATGTCGCGGCTCGCAATGCGCTGCTCGATCGCCCCCACGCTCAGAAAGAGCATGGCCTTGATCACCGCGTGGAACACGAGGAGCAGGATCGCTGCGGTCATGGCCGCGGCCGTATTGATTCCGGCGCATGCGAAAATGAGACCCAAATTGCTGATGGTGGAGTAGGCCAACACTTTCTTGCCGTTGCTCTGACCGACGGCGAGGGCCGCGCCGGCCAAAAAGCAAAACGCACCGAACACCGCGATGCTCTGGCTGAGCAGGGTGCCCGCGAACCCCGGCGCGAGGCGCAGCACCGTATAAACCCCCACCTTGACCATGGTGCTCGAGTGCAGCAGGGCGGAGACCGGGGTCGGCGCCACCATGGCGCCGAGCAGCCAGCTCTGGAACGGAAACTGGGCGGACTTGACGAAGGAGGCGATCGAGAGCAACGCCAGACTTAGCAGGTATACCCCGGGTCCGGTCCCCCCGGGGAAGGAGATAACCCTCTGCAGGTCAAGGCTTCCGGTCGCGTGGACGGCGGCCACGGTCCCGAGGATGAAGGCGGCGCCGCCCACGCTGTTCATCCACAGCGCCCGCAGGGCGTTCTGGGTGGCGACGGTGGTGCGGTCGTGGCCGATCAACAGGAACGAGCACAGGGTGGTCACTTCGAAGAAGAAATAGATGAAGGTGAGGTCGTTGAAGAGCACCAGGCCGTTCATGGCGCCCAGGAAGATCAGCATCACGAAGAAAAAGCGCGGTTGGAGCGAATGCGCCGGCCGGTAGTGGTGCTCGTGTGCCTCCATGTAGGGGATGGCCTGACAGCAGATGATCGACCCGACGATGGAGACGATCAGCACCATCATCAGGGCGAGTTGATCGCAGGTGATGCGCTGGAAGGCCGGCACCTCGCGGATCATGAAAAACTCCAGGACCCCGAGCAGCGCCAGCTGAAACAGCCCCAGGGCGATGATCAGCCGGTGCCTGTATTTGAGCCCGTAAAAGAGGATGATGAGCAGCAGCAGGACGTCCCCCGCCTGGACCAGGCGGTGCAGCTCGACCCCGACGATCGACCCGCCGTCGAGGGTGAAGGGGGTGAGCGGAATCAGCAGCAGGGCGGAGAGCGCCAGGAGACCGCCGGTCGCCAGCACGATCGTCGATCGCACGCGGCGGGATCTCAGCACCAGGCACAGAACGGCACCGGCCGCGGGGCCCAGCACCAGGAGGGCGGTCAGCAGGTTACGCGGGTCCATAGCGCACAACCCTTTCCCCTTGCGGGCAACCGGGGGGGCGATAGGGCGGACGGGCGGATGGCCACCGGTTTAAGGCAGGTAAAAAGCAATCCCTGTGCCAATCCCCATCCCGCCCGGAGGCCGCGGCCCCGGCGATTCCGGGCCCGCCCGCCCGCATCAGTCGGCCCCGCGACCGGGAGGAGCTGTCAGGAATTTTGTCAACCTGGAAAAAAGCGCCCGAATGGAGCTAAGATAGAAAGGCGCGGCACCGGCGCTGAATTTCGCCCGCCGCATCGGGGGGGAGCCAGATGATGCCGGGTGTGGCCCGAAACCAGGTCAGTTGGCGTTTGGCAAAACGGCGCGTATCGCGTTTGAGGGTCCTAACCGCCTCCTCCCGGTCGACGCGGCCCGCGAGCATGGCACAGAGGTGGCTGTAGCCGATGGACTGCATGGGTTTGAGCTCCGGGCCGTACCCGCGTTCCAGGAGACCGCGAACCTCCTCCTCGAAACCGGCTGCGAGCATGGCCTCCACGCGCCGGTCGATGCGCTCGTAGAGCCGCTCGCGCGCCACGTCCAGCCCGATGAGGAGCGCCTCGAAGGGGTCTTCGGCAAAGCGGTGGGTGCGGTGAAAGGCCGAAATCGGCCGTCCGGTGACCTCAAAGACCTCCAGGGCGCGCAGCACGCGGGCGGTGTCGTTGGGGTGGAGCCGGGCGGCGGTCTGCGGGTCGCAGGCGGCCAGCCGGGCGTGGAGACTCGCGATTCCCGCCGCCGCGGCCTCGGCCGCCAGGCGCCGGCGGACCGCCGGATCGCCCGCCTCGGAGCCGAAGAGCCCGTGCAGCAGGGCCTTGATGTAAAGCCCGGTGCCGCCGACCACGAGCGGCACCCGGCCCTCGCGATGCTGCGCCCTCACCTGCTCCCGGGCCAGAGCGGCATAGCGCGCCGCATCGAAGGGCTCATCGGGATCGACGATGTCGATCAGGTGGTGAGGGGCGGCGGCAAGCTCGGCGGCCGTCGGCTTGGCCGTGCCGATGTCGAGGTAGCGGTAGACCTGCATCGAGTCGGCGCTGATGATCTCCCCGCCCAGCGCCGCCGCAAGCTCGATGCCGACGGCGGTCTTGCCGGTCGCCGTCGGGCCGCAGATGACGATGACACGAGGCTTGACTGCAGAGCACGGGATCCGGGCCGGCATGGCTACTCCGCAGACCTCCCGACTGCCTCCCCCGGCGGGGGAGGCTCTCCCGCATCCTGCCCCTTGTTTCCAGCGGGAGCCGGGGGGGCTGCATCCACGCGCCGCGGCAGGCTCACCCGGAACCGGGACCCCAACCCCGGGGTGGATTCGACCTCGATGCGCCCACCGTGCCGGCGCACGATGCTGTCGGTGATGAAAAGTCCCAAGCCCGTGCCCTGGGTGCCCTTGGTCGAGAAAAAGAGGGTGAAGAGGTTCTGCAGCTGCTCGGGGTTCATGCCGACGCCGTTGTCCTCGACCGTGAACACCACCCGGGCCTCGTCCGCCGCGATCCGGAGCACCACCCGCGGCTCGCGAGCGGTGGCCTGGGCGGCGCAGGCATCGGCGGCGTTTTCGAGAAGATTCACAAGCGCGGGCCGCAGCAGGTCGGCATCGGCCTCAAGGCCACCCGGATCCGGCGGGCAGTCGAGCTCGATCGGCACCCCCTTGGCCTCGAACTGGGGCCGTACGAGGTCGAGCAACTCCTCGGCAAAGGCACGGAGGGCGACCGGGACGCGCCGCACCTTCCGCTCCTTGGCAAAGAGCAGGATATCGAAAACCATGCGGCGGATCCGCTCCGCCATGCGCTGCACGGTCTCGAGCCCGCTTTCCACCTGCGCCTCGTCTTTGCGCGCCACCCCCCGGGTCAGCAGGTAGACCCCCGCGTCGAGCCCCGTCAGCACCCCTTTGATGCTGTGCGCGATGGAGCCGATCATCAGCCCGAGAGAGGCAAGACTCGTCTGGAGCTCGCGGACCTGGGAGATGTCGAGCAGGATCACCAGCACCTGCATGAGCTTGCCGGCCGCCGTGGCCATCGGGGAGGCCCACACCAGCATGTGGGCGCGCTTCTCCCCCGGGCGGACCAGCACCATCTCCCCGTGGCGCGCAACGCCCTTTCGCAAGGTCTCCTCGATGGGGGAGGCGGCCAGCTCGCTGGGATTCATTGGAAAGACCTCGGTGAAGTGGGCCCCGACCCTGTCCCCGAACTCATTGACAAAGGCGCGGTTGTTGGCCGAGACGTGCAGGCCGCGGTCCAGGACGACCACGTAACAGGGCACGGCGTCGAAGATGAGCTGATAGCGCTGCTGAGCCTGGCGGGTGTCCTCCTGCAGGCGCGCAACGTCCTGGGTGCCGGCGGCGACCTCCAGCACCAGTTCCACCTCACCCTCGTTGTTGTAGATCGGCGCCGTGTGGACGATCACCGGCACCTTGGCGCCGCTGCGGTAGCGGACCACTTCGCGGGATTCGCGGGCGTCGGCCGTGCGAATGGTTTGCGCCACGGGGCAGCTCTCGGGTGCAGCGGAGGCCCCCTCGAACACGCGCCAACTGCCCGTCCCGGCTTTTCCCCCGAGCAGGCTGCGGTAGGGGCGGTTGGCGGCGAGCACCCGCGCAGAGCGGTCGTGGATCGAGACGAAATAGGGCATCGCGTTGAAATAGCGCACTCCGCCCTCCACATCACGGGAGATCCGTCCGATGAAGGAGGAAAGCTTGTCCACGATCTGCTTGACGGCCAGGAAGCGTTCGTTTTCGACCCGCTCGCGTAGTTTCGTTTCGAGCCGTCGCTCGAACCGGGTCGTCTGCCTGTGAAGTCTTCGGCGCAGGGTGGTACGCTCGCAGGCTCCGCGGATCAGCGCCTCCAGGGCGAAGGGAGGCAGGGTGCTGCCGATGAAGCCCTCCGCAATCCCCCGCAGGGATTCGATGACCGCCGGACGGTCGGTGAGAACCATCACCGCCGCCCGGCGGCTGTGACGCTTGAAGGAGCGCACAAACGCCGGAAGGTCGGCCTCCGGCAGGCAGTCGCCGATCAGGATTGTTTTCGCTCCCAAGCGTTCCGCCGCCTGCAGGGCTCCCGCGCGGTCCGCCTGAACCGTCACCCGGAAGCCATACTCTGACAGGAGCTCCTGCCACCGCTCCCGCCGCGCCCGGTCGAAATCGACGATGAGCACATGCTCCATCATGAGAGATCGCCCCCCCATCCCATGATCCCGGGGCCCAGGGGCGGAAGGTCTTGTGCCGCGGGTGTGGGGGTGGACGCCGGCTGCCGCCGCGGCAGCTGAACACAGAAGCGCGAGCCCCGTCCGGGGGTGGATTCCACGGCGATATCCCCACCGTGTTGGCGCACGATCTTGTCGGTGAGGAAAAGCCCCAAACCCGTTCCCTGGACCCCTTTGGTGGAATAGAAGAGGGTGAACAATTTCTTGAGTTGATCCGGGGTCATGCCCTGGCCGGTATCATCCACCGACATCCCTATCCGCTCCGGGCCGGCTTGGACGCAGAACACCACCCGGGCCTCGGTTCGGCCATCCGCCGCCGGACAGGCGTCCACCGCATTGTCCAGCAGATTGACCATGGCGGCCTTCAGCAACCCGGGGTCCGCCTCAAAGCCCCCCAAGGGTTCCTGAAACTCGCAGACCAACCGCACCCCCCGGC
This sequence comes from Desulfobacteraceae bacterium, assembly GCA_041310895.1. Taxonomy (GTDB): domain Bacteria; phylum Desulfobacterota; class Desulfobacteria; order Desulfobacterales; family SpSt-501; genus SpSt-501. Next base: position 6,445 of record JBFYWT010000144.1, read on the forward strand.
GATCGAAACGGGGTTGGACATTTTCAACCACCTCTTCGGCGAATTGCCGGATGTCCAGCGGTACCGGATTCAGCTCCCGCTCCCGGGCGTAGAACAGGATGTCTAAAGTGATTTTGCGGATGCGCTCGGCCATGCGTTTGACCAATTCCAGGCCTTCTTCCAGCTGCCGGTCCTCATGCCTGGAGAAGGCCTTGTCCATGGTGTACACGCCGGCATCCAACCCGGTGAGCACCGACTTGATGCTGTGGGAAATCGAGGCCAGCATCAGCCCCAAGGAGGTCAGATTGTTTTGCAGGCTCCGGATCTGGGTGACATCCATGAACACCAGCAGGGCCTGAACCGGCATTCCGGCCGGGTCGGCGATGGGGGACGTCCAGACCAGGGTCTCATAGCAGCGCCGGTTAGGGGCGGTGAACGCCATCTCCCCCTGCTGCGCCTCCCCATGGCTGAAGGTCCGGGTGACGGGGGAATCCGCCACGGTACCGCTGTCCGAGAGGAACACGTCGCCGAACGGCAGCCCGGTCTGGTCACCGAACTCATCGATGAAAAATCGGTTATTGGCCGTGATGCGCAAGTCGCGGCCCAGCACCGCCACGTAACAGGGCACGGCATCGAAGAGCAGTTGATAGCGTTGCTGAGCCGTGCGGGCATCCTCCTTGCGCCGCTCGATATCCTGAGTCCCGGCGAACACCTCCAGCACCAGCTCGACGCGGCCGCGGTCGTTGTAGATCGGGGCCGTATGGACCAGCACCGGGAGAACGGCGCCATTGCGGTAGCGGATGCTCTCGATGGACTCCTGGGCTACTCCGCTGGCGATGGTCCGGCCGACCGGACAGGCGCTGCGACTGCGCGAGGCGCCGGCATAGATGTCCCAGCTGTCTTGGCCGACCGTGGCCCCCAGCAGGGTGCGAAACACCCGGTTGGTCGCGACTATCTTGTGCCGTCGATTGTGGATTGAAACGAAATAGGGCATTTCGTTGAAATACCGCACTCCACCTTCCACCTCGCGCGTGATCCGCCCGATAAAGGTGGATAGCTTGTCCACGATCTGCTTGACCGTGAGATAGCGCTCGGTTTCCACCCGTTGGGCCAGCCGGCGGGTGGTCAGCTTGCGCTGCTCGCGCAACTTGCGCCGCAGCGCGCCGCGTTCGCAGACCCCGCGCAGCAGCACGCCCAGGGCCTCGGCTCTGAGCGGCGTAGGGAGCAGCCCATCCAGGTAGGCTGCCAGCTCCCGGAATTCCTCGGGACGGTCGGCCCGCGCCAGCAGGGCGGTGTCGGGCCAGCGGCGGCGAATCGTGCGCGCCAAGGCCGCAAGCCCCACATCCGGCAGGGGCCCTGAGAGCAGCGCGGCGGCATAACGTTCCGACCGAAGGTGGTGGAACGCCTCGGCGCCGCCGGCGACATGCCGCACCGTATACCCGAGGCCGACGAGAAGCCGCTGGAGGCGACGCCAGCGCCTTAGGCTCGCATCCGCGATCAAAACAGGCTCAGCCATGGACCGGGGTCCTCCGCACAACGCAGACACCCCGGGAGGGGTCACACGCAATGGAGCCGAATGGAATGGAACGGGCGGGCTCCGCCGGGCCGGCGGAGTACGGGGCGGACACGGGTTGCGGGTGCGGCCCGCGGACGGGGTTCAGGGGGGATGACCGGCAACAGGCCGCCCTGTCAACCGATGGTGTTTTTGACGATCCCGACGAGCTTCTCCGGGTCGAAGGGTTTCTTGACGAAAGTGATGGCATCCTTGATCGCATGATCGCCGTCCATCCCGCTGATCACGATGACCGGGGTTTTTTTCAGGTCCTTGTCCTGGCGCAGCTTGCGGTAGAACCGGGGCCCCCATTCTCCGGGCAACTGGAGGTCCAGCGTGATCAAATCCGGCTTCTCGCGGCGAACCACATCCATGCCCTCCATGGCGCTTGAGGCGGTGCAGGTGGCGTAGCCGTTGTCGCTGAAGACGGCCTGCAGGTATTTGACGATCACCGGATCGTCGTCGATGATGAGGATTTTTTTCGGCATCGGACCCCCTTTTACTTGGCACGCGCCGTGTCCGGCCGCCAGACGTGGCATTGGCCGCACATGACCGGACCTTTTTTCTGCTCCAGATGGCACCCCTTGCAGTTGGCGTGAAAGGCCTGAGTCAGGCCGGGGATGCGGCCCTGGGCCCGCAGCGCGTGGCAGTCGGAGCAGCGCTGGTCGGCGGAGTTTTCGTCTTCTAGTTTTTTCCCGTCTTCATAGACGTGGTGGCACTCGGCGCAGTCGTCGATCCCGGCCTTTTCGTTGTGCGCGTCGTGTTGGAAGAGCGAGGGCGGACGCTGCGGATTATCGAAGGGGCTCGCGTCCACCACCACCATGTCCTCCTGTGAAAACCCGGGGGCGAGCACCCACAGCGAGACCGCCGTCACCAGGAGTGCCAGAACCCATCGCTTCATCGATCTTCCTCCTCTTCACCCGGCTGGTTTCTCGATGACCTGGTACAGGATGTCCCCGAGAAACTTGATCTCAAAGCCGATGTGGTAGTGATGGTTGATGTCCTCCAAGCCGCTGTGGCAGTTGTGGCAGGGGGTGATCAGCACCTTGGCGCCCTTGGACTTCACCGCAAAGAGCTGCTCGGCCTTGACCCGGTTCCCTTCGACCCGGTCCAGTTTGTAAGGGGGGCCGCAATTGATGACCCCGCCCCCGGCGCAGCAGCAGTAGTTGTGCTCGCGGTTGGGGGTCATTTCGATGAATGTTTCGCACATGGCGTTCACCACATCCCGGGCCTTTTCCGCCAGCCCCCCGCCGCGCACGACGTTGCAGGGGTCGTGCAGGGTGACCGGCTCCTCGAATTTCTTGGCCACCTTCAAACGGCCCTGCGTCAGAAGATCGTGATAGAAATCGATGGCGTGCACGATGGGGATCGGGGGCATGCGCCACCCCAGCCAGCGGTTGCCCACGTCGTAGACGGAACGGAAGGCGTGCCCGCATTCGCCCATGACGATCTTCTTGACCTTGAGCCGCATGGCGGTGTCGAAGTGGGCACGCTTGATCCGCCCCATGATTTCGTTGTCCCCGGTGTACATGGCCATGTCGCTGTTGTCCCAGCCGGGGGGGGCCGGCATGGTCCAGTCGAGGCCGGCCAGGTTCATGAAAACGGCCGCCTGGTAGATCAGCTGGGCCTGGAACTTAGGCTCCGGGCCGATCACGGAATACATGATCTCGGCCCCCTCTTTCTCGAGCGGGATCCTCAAGCGCGGGATCTCCCCCCGCGCCTCGTCCTCCTGCCACTGCAGGGTGTCGATCCACTCGTCCTCCTTGACCCACATCTGGTTCGTGGTCACGGAGTGGCTGTTGGCCGTGTCCTGGATGTAGAGCGGGGTCACGCCGAGCAGGTGGCAGATACGCCGGACGACCAGCATCAGATAGGCCACGTCGATCCCGAAGGGACAGTACATGGCGCAGCGCTTGCAGAGGTTGCACTGGGTGGAGGCGACCACCCGGGCCTGCTTGATGAACTCCGGACTTACCTTGCCGCGCTTTTTGATCATCTCCCAGAGGGTCTGCTTGACCTTGCCCACCGGCGAGAACCGGGGGTCGCGGTCGTGGGAAAGAAAGAAATGGCAGGCCTCGGAGCACAGCCCGCAGTGGACGCAGGTCTCGACATAGGCCTTCAGCCGGGCGCCGGTCTCCGACGCCAGCACGCGGTTGATGACCTTTTCGATGCGCTCATGCGTAAGCCACTGGATCCCCTTCTCGAGCCCCTCGTACAACTGCTTCTTCGGCTCTTTCGCTGCGCTCTCCGCCATCTCGCGGCTCCTGTATCAGCAGTTAATTTTTGTGTTCATCACGCCAACGCCCGGCATGATCCGCTGCAGCGCGAGGCGTATCCCGCCACGGCGGGACCGCAGCGCCCGCAGGCCGCCGCGCAACGCCGAA
>JBFYWT010000171.1:0-3597 GCA_041310895.1 Desulfobacteraceae bacterium
GGGCCAGCAGCAGTCCCGAGGGGACGGAGCCGATCAGGTAGGCGGCGAGCCAGAGGGCGTAGAGGGTGGGGTTGTCGAGCGGCACGTTAACCGTCCAGGGGGATGGAAGGTTCCGAGTTCATGGTTCACGGTTCAAGATGAAGTCGGAGTCGGAGTTCCGAGTCGGAAATTAAAAAAAAAGTGATAAGCAACGAATAGGGAGTAAAAAAACGTACACGTTCACAGCGCAGCGGTACACGTACTCGTACACGGCGGTTTACTCGTTGTTGAAAGGAATCGTGTACGTGAACGTGAACGGGAAGACCTAATACCGCCCACTCGGTACTCTGACTCGGCACTCCGACTCGAAACTTAATAGGGATGAACCGGTGGAATAAGTAAGGCATTCAGGCTTAAAAAACAACCCGCCGTTGGGCGCTTATCGGGAGGAGGTTCCATGGAGCCGGTCCGCATTCCCATCGAGGACGTCCTCGACCTGCACACCTTTCACCCCCGGGACATCCCCGACCTGATCGCGGACTACATCGAGGAGTGCCTGCGGCTCGGGTTTCACTCGGTCCGCATCATCCACGGGAAGGGCACGGGGGCCCAGAAAAATAGGGTCCAGGCACTCCTGCGCCGGCACCCGCAGGTCGTCTCGTTCGCCGACGCGCCTCTGGAAGCCGGCGGCTGGGGGGCGACCGTCGTCGAGTTGAAGCCGGCGTGACGGCGGCGTGGCCGGCGGCCCCCCTCCTTGGAAAAAATGCTTGAATTCAGTTGCAGAATTCGATATTATCCGAAAAGAATTATAGAAGAATATCATAATGGAAGAGAGGTGCCGACATGCGCACGATTGCGGTCGCCATGGCCAAAGGCGGGGTCGGCAAAACCACCACCGCCGTCAGCCTGGCCGGGGGGCTGGCCGCCCGCGGCCAGCGGGTGCTGCTCGTGGACTGCGATACCCAGGACCAGGTCGCCAAGTTCCTGGGCGTGAGCCCGCCGTTCGGGCTGGCGGAGTTCGTTACCGAGAGCACCCATACCGGCAGCCCCGTCTCCCGCAACGAGACCGTTTTCCGGGCAAGGGATAACCTCTGGATGCTGGCCGGCGGGGTCCGGCTGGCGGAGCTTAAAAACTGGCTGGGCGAGCAGCCGCGCGAGGAGCGCCAGACGGTCCTCCGGCACAAGCTGGTCCCGCGCGAGGGCGCGATCGACTACCTGATCTTCGACTGCGCTCCCGGCTGGGATGTCCTCAGCGTGAACATCCTGATGGCGGCGACCGAGGTGCTCTGCCCGGTGGCCGTGCAGGGGCCGGCGATCGAGGGGCTCAAGACCTTCTTCCGCTACCTGCAGAGCGCTCAGCGGCTCAACCCCGAGCTGCGCCTTAAATACATCCTGCCCACCCTTTATGACCGGCGCACCCGCCACAGCCAGCAGATGTTCGCGCAGCTGGAGCGCTATTTCGCGCGGCAGCTCTGCCCGCCCGTTCATTACACGGTGCGCCTGTGCGAGGCGCCCGCCCTCGGCCGGACCATCTTCGAGCATGACGCCGGGAGTGTGGCCGCGCAGGACTACGAAACCCTCATCCGAAAGGTGATGAACGATGACCCGCCGCCGCCCGACCCCGCCTGAGCTCTTCGACGAGAACCCGCCGGACCCGGTCGAAGCCGCCAGCGGCCCCCCAACGCCCCACAGTGGGCGATGGTCTGCACCGCGCCCTAAGCGTCCGGGATCCGCGGCGGATTTCAAACGCAAGGCCGGCTTTTACCTGTCGGAGGAGATTCTGGAGCGCTTCAACATGAAATTTTACGAACTCAAGCTCGCCGGCGCCGCTGTGGACAATAAGTCGGCTCTGATGGAGGCCGCGCTGAACTTCGCCCTGGACGATCTGGACCGCGGCCGGGAGAGCCGCGTCCTGCAGCGGATGAAACCGGGCATCCGGCGCCGTTGAGGCAGGAAGATGGAACCGCCGCCGCCTCGGTCCCCTGCTCTCGGCCCGGACCCAACGGCGCAGCTTCCACCCCGACGGCGCCTGCCGGGTGCTTGCTCCCGCCCCGGGTCGTTGCCGTTACGCGCTCCTCGCCGGGGAACGACGCCTAACCCTTGAGCCGGTCCCAAAAGAAATCGCTTGCCGCCGGCCCCTGTTCCGTTTATAGAACAAACTGTTCCGACTGAAACAAGCTGTTTCATTGAAACAGGCACCGCGGCAGCGAGATCTATATGAAACCCATCATCATCGGCATCATGGTGTCGAGCCCGTCGATCCACGCGAGCCTGAAAAAGCTTGCCGAGCAGCGCGACATCGTCATCAAGGTTTCCTACAAGGCCCTCGATTCGGCGGTTGCCGCCGCCCGCCGGATGGCCGAAGAGGGGGTCGAAGTGTTCATCGGCCGGCGCGGTACGGCCCACCTGCTGCGCGAAAGCCTCGATGTCCCGGTCCTCTCCCTGCCCACATCCTCGTTGAATGTCCTGCGCAGCATCCGCGCGGCCTCCAAGCTGGGGCGGCGGATCTTCATGCCGAGCTTTCGTGACCGCCGCCCGATTGCGGATTTCGTCAACGAGTTCATGGAGATCGATTTCGCGCAGGAGACCTACACGGATGCCGCGAGCCTGCGCGAGATCATCCGCACCGCCGCCGCGGCCGGATTCGAGGTGGCGGTCGGCGGGGCGACCACCCAGCGCTGCGCGGCCGAGTGCGGCATCCGGTTCTCGGAGATGATCACCTCGGAGGAGGAGCTCAACGAAACGGTCGAAAACGCCCGCTCCGTCGTCTTGTCCCAGCGGCAGCAGCTGGCCGCCGCACGGCGCTATCAGGCAATCATCGATGCCACCTCGGACGGGATCGTCGCCACCGATCCGCAGGGCCGGGTCACCACCATCAATCAGACCGCCCGACGGATGCTCGCCGTCGACGGCGCCAGCCTTGTCGGGACACCGGTCGCCCGCCTGATCCCGCCCGCCACCGTCGCCCGTGTCGTCCAGACCAAGACGCCCGCCCTGGACCAGGTCGAACGCATTCACGATGACATGTTCATCTTCAACCACACCCCCGTCCTGCTCGACGGCGATCTCCTGGGTGTGGTCTCCTCCTTCCGGGAGGCGGCCCATGTGATGAAATCGGAATACCGGGTGCGGCGGTCGCTGGCCAAGGGGTTCGTCGCCCGATACGGACTCGAGAACCTCATTCACGGCCACCCGCTCATGGCCCACGTCGCCGAGCTGAGCCGGGAGTTTGCGAAGACCGACTCCTGCATCCTGATCACCGGGGAGACCGGCACCGGCAAGGAGATCATCGCCCAGAGCATCCATACCCTCAGCCGCCGCAAACGCAGTCCGTTCGTATCGGTCCATTGCTCGGCCCTGGCCGAGCACCTGCTGGAGAACGAGCTCTTCGGGCATGAGGAAGGCGCTTTCACCGGGGCCAGAAAGGGCGGCAAACCCGGTCTGTTCGAGCTCGCCCACGAGGGGACCATGTTCCTGGACGAAATCGACTCCACCCCCTTGAGCGTTCAGCTGCGCCTGCTGCGCGTGCTGCAGGAGCGGGAGGTCATGCGGGTCGGCGGCGACCACAAGATCCCGATCGACGTGCGGGTCATAACCGCGGCCGGCAAAGACCTCTGG
>JBFYWT010000124.1:0-3722 GCA_041310895.1 Desulfobacteraceae bacterium
CCGGCCTTTCCACGGCCGGCGTCCAGGGGAGGTGGCACGTGCCTGCCGTCTGGCTGAACACGTTGAAAAGCGGCCTGGCCCACACGGGGGCCTCCGACCGCATCGGGGGCGGGCGGCCGCCGGATGGCCTCGGCCGGACGCTGCGGCGGTTTTATCCCCTCATCCGCCGCCACGGCCCCATAGCCGCCGCGGGCGGGGTCTTCATCCTGCTTGCGACCTTCGTCGGGTTCGCCCCGCCGCTTCTCACCCGCTATCTCGTGGACGATGTGATCCTCGGCCGGCAGATAAGTCTGCTGGCCGTTGCGGTTTTTTTGCTGGCCGCCTGTCTCGCCGCCGAAAAGCTCCTGCGCCTGGCGGAGGACTACTGCTTTGCCCGCTTCGAGCAGCGGATGCTGCGGGACATCCAGGAGGATCTCCTCGCCCGGGCGCTCGCCCTGCCCAAGGCCTTCTTCGACGCCCAGCAGACCGGCTACCTCACCCGCCGCTTCACGGAGGACGTGGACGGCCTGCGCTTCATCTTCTCGGGGGTTTTCTTCAATGGCCTCGGCCAGGCGCTGCGGCTGGCCGGCGGGGTCTTTTTCCTGATCTACCTCGAGTGGCGGATCGCCCTTCTGGTGCTCACCCTTCTGCCGGGGTTGGCCCTCATCCTGCGCTACTTCTCCGGCAAGATCCATCTTCTCAGCCGCCGGCGGCTCGAGCACAAGGCCGAGGCGGCCGGCAGGGTGCAGGAGAGCCTGGCGGCGGCACCCGTGGTCAAGGCCTTCGGCGCCGAAGAGCGCACCCGGGCGCGGATCATGTCCGCCGTCGACCGGCAGCTCGAGGCCTCTCTGGAACAATCGCTGATCGGCTCCCTGTCGGGGATGCTGATCCAGTCGATTCCGGGGATCGGCCGGGCGGTCGCGCTCGCCGCCGGGGCCGTTCTCGTCATCCGCGGGGAGTGGACCCTGGGTTCGCTTTTGGCCTTCCAGGCCTACCTCGTGAGCGTCTTCGGCCCGGCCCAGTTCCTCTCCTCGGTCAACCTCGATCTCCAGCGCGCGCGGGCCGCCCTGGAGCGGGTCGCGGCCCTCTTCGACCTGGTGCCCGAGGAGACTCAGGCGGGCGGGTTGGTCGTACAGCGCCTTGCGGGCGAGGTCGAGCTGCGGGGCGTCGCCTTCGCCTACGGCCGAGGTGAGCCCGTCTTGGAAAACCTCTCGTTCCACATCCGGCCCGGGGAGGCCGTGGCGATCATGGGGCCCTCCGGGATCGGCAAGACCACGCTCCTCAGCCTCCTGTTGGGCTTCTACCGGCCCACGCGCGGGGAGATCTGTTTCGACGGTCGGCCCGCCGTCGGCTACGAGCTCGCCGCCCTGCGGCGCCGATTGGGCTACCTGCCCCAGGAGCCCCGGCTGCTCTCCGGCACGATCCTCGAGAACCTGCGCCTCGGAAACCCCGTGGCCGGCGAGGAGCCGGTGCGCGCGGCGGCGGCCGCCGCCGGAATCCACGAGCTGATCCTCTCGCTCCCGGAGGGCTACGCCACCCGGGTGGGGGAAGGCGGCTTCCGCCTCTCGGCCGGCGAGCGGCAGCGGCTGGCGCTTGCGCGCGCGCTCGTGGTCGACCCCGACATTCTCATCCTGGACGAGCCGACGGCCGCACTGGACGAGGCCTCCGAGCAAACGGTCCTGGGCTCCCTGAACCTGTGGCGGCGCGGCCGCACCGTGATCGTGGTCACCCACCGCCCCGCGACCGCCCGCTGCTGCGACCGGGTGGAGGTTTTGTATTCAGTCCGAAGCGCAAATTGACAGGAGATGGTGACGCATACTAAGAAGGAACTCGGTTGCGCCCGCTTACCGGGCAGGAACCATCAGGCAGGCACCGATATGATCGACCTATCAACCCTCAAGCGGGAAACAATCCAACTGATCGAGACGTGCCCGTCTCCGGATCTTATTTTGGCAGTCTATCTTTTCGGTTCGGCCGCGCGTTCTAAGGATAAGAGCTCCTCGGACATCGACCTTGCGTTCCTGGTAGATGAGGGACGATATAAGAAGGACCCTTACGAGGCCAGCCGCCCGGTGCACATGGTTGTGGGAAGGATCGGGCTCATTTTCGAGCGTGAAATCGACGTCGTGATTTTAAACTCCGTTTCCTTGGAAACAGCTTACGAGATCGTCACTACCGGACTTAAGCTCTTTGAGAAAGATACCGACCTCCTCCTTGAATTCGAGATCAAGATCAAGGGAATGTATTTCGACTTTCAGCCTTTTCTCTCGGAGCTGCGCGCAAAAAAGATAGCAGCGCTCGGATCGAAGGAAGCGCAAAGATGAAGACGGTTGAAAGAAAAATGGCCCTGGTCATTGACCGCATTCAACGGCTGAAAGGGCTCTCGCAAAAAATCCATTCTTTCGAGGAGTATCAAAAATCAGCGGACGTGAAGGACATTGCGGAACGCAACCTCCAGATTGCAATCGAGGCCTGCCTTGATATCGGCAAGATCATCATTTCAGAAAAAGTGTTCCGTGATCCGAGCGACAATAAGGACCTCTTTATAGTTCTCGCAGAGGCGGCAATCATCAGCCCCCAGTCGCTTGAGTTTCTAAAGCCCATGGCCGGCACCCGCAATATCCTGGTGCACGGCTACGACAAGGTCGACGACGAAGTCGTCTACGGCGTGCTTAAGCGGCACCTCTCCGATTTTGAGGCCTTTCTTGCAGAGGTCAGAGACAATTACCTGTATAAGATGCCCCAGCAAGCCCAACCAACTCAATCAACCCAATAAACCCAATAAACCCTTAAACCCCGTCTCTTTTGGAATCCCTCGACTACTCATCCTGGAGCCTCTCGGTCCGGCGTCGCGCGGGGGGCCGGCGCGTGCCGCTCGGCGGAGCGATCGAGCTCACGCGGCGCTGCAACCACCGCTGCCGCCAGTGCTACAACAACCTGCCGGCGGCCGATGAGAGCGCCCGGGCGGCCGAGCTCGGCACGGCCGAGGTCATGCGCCTCCTCGATGAGATCGCCGCGGCCGGCTGCGTGTGGCTCCTGCTTACCGGCGGGGAGATCTTCCTGCGGCCGGATGTGCTGGAGATCTACGACCACGCCCGCCGCAAAGGCCTCCTCGTCACCCTTTTCACGAACGGCTCCCTGATCACACGGGAGATTGCCGCCTATCTCAGCCGCCGCCGGCCTTTTTCGATCGAGATCACCCTCTACGGCGCTACGCCCGAAACCTACGAGCGGGTGACGGGGGTGCCCGGCTCGTTTGACCGCTGCCGGCGGGGCATCGGGCTTCTGCGCGAGCGCGGCCTGCCGCTCAAGCTGAAATCCACCGTGTCGAACCTCAACCGGCACGAACTCCCGCAGATGCGGCGGATGGCGGCGGAGCTGGGCCTCGAGTTCCGCTTCGATGCCATGCTCAATGCGCGCTGCGACGGGCGGCCCGGGGCGCTCGATGTGCGTCTCTCCCCCGCGGAAGTGGTAGCTCTCGATCTGTCCGAACCTGAGCGGGTTTCTGCCCTGCGCGAGTTTGCCGAACGGATGAGCCTGGACGAAGCTCCGGTGGCCGCGTCTGCCGCGCTCTACCGCTGCGGCGCAGGGGCCTACTCCTTCGGCATCGACCCCTACGGCCGCCTGCGCCCCTGCCTTGTGTCGCACGAGGCCGGCTACGACCTGCGGCGGGGGCGCTTCGCGGAGGGCTGGGAGGTGTTCCTGGCCCGCCTGCGGGAACAGACGACCGACCGGCCCACCAA
>JBFYWT010000175.1:0-7039 GCA_041310895.1 Desulfobacteraceae bacterium
CCGAGAACATGTTGACCAGACGGTAGGCGAGCTCGAACGGGAAAGCCCCGCTGCGGGGGCGGGCCTCGCGCCGGCCGAGGGTTTGGCGGGAGCCGCGGAGATCCATCCAGACATCGGAGAACCAGGCGTTGCGCTCCTCCCAGAAGATGGCGCTCTCGCGGCGCCGCTGTTTCATGGCGGGATCGTCGAACTCGCGCTTACCCCCCTTGCGGAGAACGAGAATGTACTCATGCTCCAAGGTCACGTAGGCCCCGGCCGGAAACATGCCGGAGCCCATAAACTTGGTGGGCGAGTTGGTCGGCTTGCGCCATAAGATGACCGGAAGCGGGGTGAACCCGATCTCGAGCGCGGCCGCGAGGATCCGCGCATGGTTGGGGTAGAGCATGAAGTGGCCGGAAAGGGTGCGGGTCGCATCGCCGATGTTGATACAGGCCAGGCCCCCCGGCCGGAGCACGCGGTGGACCTCCGCCCACACCGGCTTGAGCGCCCGGTGCATGGCGGAAAAAGCCGCTCGGCCGTCTCCCCGCTTCAACGCCACGCCCGCGGCCGGGCTGAGTGCGCTGAAGCTCTCATCCCACATCGCGATCATGGGGTAGGGCGGTGAGGTGAGCACCAGGTCGATGGCGCCATCCGGCAGGAGCTCTATTTTTCGGGCGTCCCGGAAAAGGACCCGGTGCGATGTTTTCACGTTTGGAACTCCTCTGGTTTGCTGGTATAATCGGTCTCGCTCGCTCGCGATGCCGCTCCGGTCGCGGTTGTTATTCAGGGAGCTGAAAAACAAGTAACAGGCAGTCAGCCAACTAAGCAACAGCATTCACGCAAGAACCGCACAACGACGGATCACGGCCGGCGGCGCCGTTTCTCAACAACCTGCTAACCCAGGGGGAGGATGGAATCAATGAAAAAGCTCACGGTTGACGATATCGATGTCCGCGGGAAACGGGTGTTGATGCGCGTGGACTTCAACGTGCCGCTGAAAGGGGGCAAGGTCGCGGATGAGACCCGCATCCGGGCCGCACTGCCGACGATTCGGAAAATCATCGGCGACGGCGGGAAGCTCATCCTCATGTCCCATCTCGGCCGGCCGAAAGGGGCGCCGGTCCCCGACATGTCCCTGGCCCCTTGCGCCGAGGCGCTCGGCAGGCTTCTCGGAAAACCGGTGGCCTTCGCCGCGGACTGCGTCGGGCCGGCGGCCGAGTCGGCAGCGGCCCGCCTCGCGCCCGGAGAGGTGCTGCTGCTCGAGAACCTGCGCTTCCACCCCGAAGAGGAGAAGAACGCCCCCGGCTTTGCCGGGCAACTCGCCGCGCTGGGCGAAATTTATGTAAACGACGCCTTCGGCACCGCGCACCGCGCGCATGCCTCGACCGAGGGGGTCACCCGGTATTTCCGCCAATCCGCGGCCGGCTACCTGATGCTGAAGGAGCTCGCCTATCTCGGCGAGGCCTTGAGCCGGGCGGCGCGGCCTTATGTGGCCGTCCTGGGCGGCGCCAAGATCTCGGGCAAGATCGACGTGATCGCGAACCTCCTGCCCAAGGTCGACACCATTCTGATCGGCGGGGGCATGGCCTTCACCTTCCTCAAGGCCAAGGGGCTCGAGGTCGGCGGCTCCCTGATCGAGGAGGACAAGGTGGAACTCGCCCGACGGCTGCTTGCGGACGGGGCCGGGAAGATCATCCTGCCGGTCGACTTCCTGGCGACCGACACCTTGGATGTCAAGGCGCGCACGGTAGGAGTCCTCAAGGAGGTGGCCGCCACTGCGATCCCGGCGGCATGGAAGGGGGTCGACATCGGCCCGAAGAGCATCGCAGCCTTCCGTGCGGTGCTGAAAGGAGCCAAGACCGTCGTCTGGAACGGGCCGATGGGAGTGTTCGAAATCGACGCGACCGCCCGGGGGACGCTCGCCGTCGGAGAGATCATGGCCGAGATCACCGCCGGCGGGGCGGTCACGGTCATCGGCGGTGGGGATTCGGCCGCTGCCGTGGAGAAGGCCGGCATGGCCGACATGGTATCGCACGTATCGACCGGCGGCGGGGCCTCGCTCGAATTCATCGAGGGCAAGACCCTGCCCGGCGTCGCCGCGCTATCGGACGCTTAAAAAAAGTTCCGAGTCGGAGTGGCAAAAAGAAAGTAACGAGTAACGAGCAACGAGTGAAAAGAAAAGAAAGAATACCACTACCAAACACCAAACACTCAAAATGAAAAAGTCAGAGTGAATGGATTATGTCTTTTACTCTGACTCGGTACTCCGACTCCGACTTTTTTTGCGAGGCTACGCCGTGCTCAAGGCCATCGTTTTCGATTACAACGGGACCCTGGTCGACGATCTGCACCTGCACGTGGAGGCCTACTACCGGTCCGGGCTCCGGATGGGCTTCGAGGTGGCGCGCGCGCAGATAGAGCGCCACATCTCGCAGCCGCCGTCAAAAAAGCGCCTGCTCTATTACGGTGCGATCAGCGACGCCAAGTGGGAAGAGATGATCGCCCTGCGCAAGCGCATTTATCTGGAGATGGCCGGTGAGCCGCAGGCCCTGCTTTTTCCGGACACCGCCGGCGCCCTGAGCGTGCTCGCAGAGCGGTTCATGCTCGGGGTCCTCTCCAACACCTTTCGCGATCTCTTCGAGCGGGTCTTCCCGCGCGAGCTTTCCGGCCTTATGGCGGCGAGCCTTTTTTTCGACGAGGTCCCCGAACCCAAGCCCTCGCCGGCCCCCCTTCTCACCCTGCTCGGGCGCCTCGGGGTGGTGCCGCAGGCCTGCGGGTATGTCGGTGATGCGCTCGAGGACATCCAGATGGCGCGGGCGGCCGGCGCGCGCCCCTTTGCGGTGGCCACCGGCACCTGCCCGGCCGCGGCCCTCTCCGCCGGCGGGGCCGAGTGGGTCGGCGGCAACCTCTCCGCGCTGGCGGCGCACCTTCTGGCGCTCTCCTCGGAACAAACGGCTTGACAGGCTTACTTCTCTTGGGTATCTGAGACGGTATCGGAGGAAGAACCATGGCATGGTGCCCCGCAGGCAGGTATTACGGCTATTACCGCTACGAGTTCCGTACGGGTCCGCCTGCGGTGCGCTGAGATAGGACAACCCACCAGCATCTCACGCCGAGGGCGGATCGAACCGGCCCCGGCGTAAAAACGGCCGCGGGCCCGGAAAAGGCCCGCGGCCGTTTTTATTGGGAGGCGTTCATGAAGAAGACCACCGACGATCTGCGCATTCGCCACTACACCCGGCTCATCTCCCCGCGCGAGATGAAACAGGAGATCCCCGTCAGCGACGCGGCCGCCGCCACGGTCGTGGCCGCGCGCGCCGCCATCGAGGGGATCCTCCGCCGCGAGGATCCCCGGCTGCTCGTGGTCGCCGGCCCCTGCTCCATCCACGACGAGAAAGGGGCCTTGGAGTACGCCGGCCGCCTGAGCGCGTTGCAGCGCCGCGTGCAGGATGTTATGGTCCTGGTGATGCGCGTCTACCTGGAAAAACCGCGGACCACGACCGGCTGGAAAGGTCTCATCAACGATCCCTGCCTGGACGGCTCCTGCGATATGAACACCGGGCTGCACAAGGCCCGCACGATCTTGAAGCAGGTGAACGAGATGGGGGTCGCGGCCGGCACCGAGATGCTGGAGATGGTGACCCCTCAATACGTGGCCGATCTGGTGAGCTGGGGGGCGATCGGGGCGCGCACGACCGAGTCCCAGGCCCACCGCCAGCTTGCGAGCGGCCTCTCCATGCCGATCGGCTTCAAGAACGGCACAGACGGGAACCTCGAGTCCGCCATCAACGCCATGGTGGCGGCGCGGACCCCCCAGGCCTTTCTCGGCGTGGACCAGGACGGCTTTGCCTGTATCATCCAGACCAACGGCAACCCCATGGGCCATATCGTGCTCCGGGGCGGGAAACGGCCGAACTACGACCCGGTGAGCATCGCCGAGGCCCGGCTCGGCTTGATCAAACACGGACTGCCCGAGGCGGTCATGGTGGACTGCTCCCACGCCAATTCCTGGAAGACCCACCAGGGGCAGGCGATGGCCTGGGAGAGCGTGATCGGCCAGCGGCTCTCCGGCAACGAGGCCTTGATCGGTCTCATGCTGGAGAGCTACCTCTGCGAGGGCTGCCAGCCCTTTTCCGGGGGGCCGGCCGGATTGAAGTACGGCGTGTCGATCACCGACGCCTGCATTTCCTGGGAGACGACCGAGAAGCTGATCCTGGCGGCGGCGGAGAAGATCGCCGCCCGCAGCTGAGGCCGGGAGGAGGGACAGCATGCAAGTCATCTCGATCACGGCCGGCTCCGGCCGGTCGCAGGTGGCGGTGGGGGCGGTGTTCGGCGAGCTGGCGCGCTTTCTCCCTCCCGGGCGGGCCGTCGTCATTACCGACGATAATCTCCTCAGGCTTTACCGCTCCGAGCTTCCGCCGCATCCGGTCTTGAGCATCGGGACCGGTGAAGCGGCCAAGACCCTGGACACGGTCATGAGTCTTTACGAGGCCATGCTGGGGCTCGAGGTCGACCGGACGGTCTTCGTGCTTGCGGTCGGTGGTGGGATCGTCTGCGATGTGGCCGGGTTCGCGGCGGCGACCTTCCTGCGCGGGCTGCGCTTCGGGCTTGTGGCCACCACCCTCCTCGCCCAGGTGGATGCCGCCGTGGGGGGCAAGAACGGGGTCAACCTGGAGGGCTACAAGAACCTCGTCGGCACCATCCGCCAGCCGGAGTTCGTGCTTTGCGACCCCTGGTTTCTGCGGACCCTGCCGGAGACCGAGGTCGTGAACGGCCTGGCCGAGATCGTCAAGCACGCCCTGATCGCCGATTCCGGTCTGTTCGACTTCCTGGAGGAGCAGGCGGAGGCGGCGCTGGCACTCGAGCCCGATGTCATTGCGCGGCTGGTCGGCGATTCGGTGCGCATCAAGGCGGCCGTGGTCGGCCGGGATGAGCGGGAGGCCGGGGAACGGCGCCTGCTCAACTTCGGCCACACCCTGGGGCACGCCCTCGAGGCGGCCGGCCGGTTCTCCCACGGCGAGGCGGTGTCTGTCGGCATGGCCTTCGCGGCCGCCGTATCGCTAGCGCAGGGGCGGCTCAGCCCCGGAGACTACGATCGGATCATCCGGCTGCTCGAACGGTTGCGGCTGCCCACGGCCGCCCGGGCGGACCTGAACCGCGTGCAGGCAGCGGTCGGCAAGGACAAGAAACGGGCGGGGGATGCCCTGCATTTCGTGCAGCTTGAGGGTATCGGGCAGGCCGCGGTGGCGCAAGTGTCGATCGATCAATTCACCCACTGGCTGTCGGAGGTTCACGGCATCCTGGAGCCGGCCGGATGAGGTTTCCGTCATGAGCCCAGCGAAAAATACCCCGGATCCGCCCTCTGCGCCCGAGGCGGCCGGCGCGGCCGAGATCGCCTCCCAGCGCGAGCGCATCGACCGGCTGGACGCCGAGATCCTGGGACGGCTGAACGAGCGCATCGCCGCCGCCGTCCGCATCGGCGCCATCAAGAAAGCGCTCGGCCTGAAGGTCCTCGACACCGGCCGCGAGGTGAGCGTCTACCGGCATCTCCTGAACCTCAACCGCGGGGGGCTCCTCCCCAGCCGATTTCTCCTGCGGATCTACGCCGACCTGATCGCGGCCTCGCGCGACGTCCAGCGCACCCCGCAGCAGATCGCCGCCGACGCCGCTCCGGCCCGCTTCGCCGTGCTCGGATACCCGGTCGGTCACAGCCTGAGCCCGGTGATGCACAACGCGGCCTTTGCCGCCACCGGCTTCGCGGGTCTCTATGCGGCCATCCCGGTCCGGGAGATCCGCGCGGCCGTCGCGGGGCTCAAGGCGCTCGATTTTCGCGGGGCGAGCATCACCATCCCCCACAAGCAGGCCGTGATGGAGTGCCTGGACGAGGTCGAGAAGGAGGCCCGGCGGATCGGGGCGGTGAACACCCTTCTCAACCGCGAGGGGCGCCTTGCGGGGTGGAATACGGACGGGGCCGGGGCGATGGAAGCCTTGAAGGAGAAGACCCCGCTGGCGGGCCGACAGGCCGCCGTGCTGGGGGCCGGCGGTGCGGCCCGGGCGGTGGCTTTCGGCATCCGGGAGGAGGGGGGGACGGTTACGATCTTCAACCGCGGCCGGCAGCGGGGGGAAGCCTTGGCGGCGGAGCTGGAGGCCGATTTCCGGCCGCTCTCCGAGTTCCGAGGGGAAGACTATGAGCTCCTGATCAACACGACCCCGGTCGGGATGGCGCCGGCGGCGGGTGAAACACCGGTGCCGGCCGGGCGGCTTCGCCCGGGGCTGGTGGTGATGGACATCGTCTACAACCCGCTCCGAACCAGGCTTCTCGCGGAGGCCGAGGCGGCCGGGTGCCTCACGATCGACGGGCTGGAAATGTTCGTGCGCCAGGGGGCACGCCAGTTCGAGCTGTGGACCGGGCTGGCGGCGCCGGTCGATGTCATGCGGATGGCCGTCGAAGCCGAACTGATGGCCTCCTCCTGAGCGCAGGCTCTGCGTTGCGCTCCGTTTCGCGCTTGCTGCGGCGTACTGCAGTACGCCTCGCAACGCGAAACTCGCGCGCCGTGATCTTGCGCCCATGAGAAGGCCATCTCTTTGCGCTGAGGGGCTCGCGCGCCGTGCCTGCCCCGCCTTGGCGGGGATCTTGGGCTTGCTACTTCGTCAGCCACGGGCCGCAGGGAATGAAACAGGGCCCGATCATAAACGGCGTCTTTCGGCCCATGCCGGCGTTCTCGCTCTTCGCAGTCCTTGACGGTGCCGTACACCGTCTCCGGTTGCGGAATCGCTGCGACCTTGGCCTGAACCGTAATCCACCATTTCTGGATGGTCGCGAAATAGCTGGGACAGTTGCAGCTGCTTCGCCAAAGGGGGGCATATGCGTCTCGCAGGGTTTGAATGGTAGAGGTTGTTTTCACTCGAACCCTCGGACCCTTGTACCCTTTGCACCTTCTTTTTAAACCGCTACAGGATCTGCCTTTATGCGTGAGATCAAACCGCTTGCTCCGGTTCGGGCCTCGGTCGCGGTGCCGGGCTCCAAAAGCGTGACCCACCGGGTGCTGATCGCCGCGGC
>JBFYWT010000200.1:0-3934 GCA_041310895.1 Desulfobacteraceae bacterium
AGGCCACCATGCAGGCCCCGCAGCCCGTGCACTTGTCCAGGTCGATCACCATCCCGAATTTCTTGTTGCTGCCGTTGTGTTGATCCATTCGAACACCTTCGCGTGGCAAGTGGTTCAGATATGCAGCCCCGGGGCCCCGCCCGCCCCCTATGCCTTGGTCAACTGAGCCCGGACGCCCCAGCCGGCTTCGAAACCGGATGCGGGGTCCTCGACCGGGGCAATGAGATCGTTGATGTTGATGCCCTTGCCCGCCAGGAACCGGTCGTAGGCGGTGTGCCCGAGCCCGCGCGGCATGGCGACCAGGCCGGGCTGGATGCCGTCGGACAGATGCACCCGCACCCGGGCGCGGCCGCGGGGGGTGCTGAGGACCGCCGCCGCTCCCTCGGAGAGTCCGAGCGGGCCGGCGGTGGCCGGGTTGATCTCGACCAGCCCGTCGTTCTTGAGCAGCACGGTCTCCTCGAGCGCCTTGACCAGGAAGGGCGGGGAGCCGACGACGCCGGCGGAGAGCCGCAGGGTGTCGTACGGGATCAGTACGAGCGGGAAGGAGCGCTCGTCGCCCGGGGCAGCCGTCACCGCAAAGGCCGGCAGCTTGGCAATGGCCTCGTTCTGGAACTCGAATTTCTTGCTGGCGGTCTCGAACCCGGAGGGCAGGAAGGCGGCATCGCTGACAAAGCCCTCCTTGAGAAGGGTGCCCCAGCCGCGACCCAGGGTCTGCTTGAGGCACTCCTCGTAACCGGCCCAGGGGAAGGCCGCCGCCACCGGCCGGCGCATGGCCCGGGCCAGCTCGATGACCACGTCGCCCACATGCTTGGTGTCGAGCTGGGGTTTGACCGCCGGCTTGCAGAGGCCGAGGATCGGCCGGGGAAACCCGGCCGCCGCCGGCACATCCTCGTAGCGCTCAAGGCTGGTGTGGGTGGGCAGGATGTAATCGGCCATCGCGGCCGTCTCGTTCATGAAGGGGGAGAGGCTCACGATGAGCGGGATTTTCCGGAAGGCCTGGGCGGCCGCTGCGGCGCCGGCGAGATTGTGAACCGGATTCGCCCCGCTCACAAAGAGGGCCTGGACCGGCGGTGCCGACCCGGCGGCGAGGACCGCGGGAAGCCGGTTCAGAAGGTAGCGCGCGAGCGGGAACTCGTCGCGGCCGGCGCCGTCCGCCCGGGGCTGCTGCATGCCCTTGGAGGCGGCCGCGTCCATCTCCGGCTCCGGCCAGTTGATATACTCCGGCTCCGGCACGGCAACGACCCCGCCCGGCTGGTTGATGTTGCCGACCAATGCGTTCAGGCAGTGGACCGCCAAGACCTCCTGCAGCGCGCCGGGCAGCCGGCCGCTGCCGCGGCCGCAGACCGCGAGCGGCTTCTTGGCGCCGGCGAAGGCTCGCGCCAGGTCGGCGACGGTCTTGGCATCGATGCCGGTGCGCTTGGCCACCGCCTCGGGCGTGTAGGCCTCGCCGATCATTTTTTTGAAGGCATCGAACCCGGCGGAGCGGCCGTTGACGAAATCCTTGCGGTAGAGGCCCTCCTGGATGATCACGTGGGCCAGCCCCAGCGCCAGGACGCCTTCGGTCCCCGGCTGGATGGGGAGCCAGCGATCGGCCTTGGCGGCGGTCTTGGACAGGCGCGGCTCGATCTGCTCCATCCGGCCTCCGCGCTCCCGCAGGCCGCTGCGGGCCCGCAGCATGTACCCCGGCGACCCCCAGCCTTCGATCAGGCCGGCGCCGAAGCTCAAGACGAAATCGGCCTGCGCCAGGTCGAAGCCGGCCATGGCCCGCTGCCCCTGGGTGAGATAGATGGCGGTCTCGAAGGGGTCCTGCAGGGAGGGGGTGCGGATGTAGTTCGGCGACCCATAGACCGTGAGCAACCGCTTGCAGAGCTCGGCCGTCGTCCCGCGATCGGATTCGGAGATCCAAGCCACCGCCTCGGGCTGCCCTTTCGCGCGCAGCTCACCGAGCGTGTAGGCGATCTCCCCCAGGGCCGCGGACCAGGAAATCTCCTGCCATCCCCCGGCGACTTTCTTCATCGGTCCCGGAACCCGGGTGGGCGCATAGAGCAGCTGGGCGGCGGACAGCCCGAGGGGGCAGAGCCCGCCGTCGTTGACCGGGTGCCCCTTGAGCCCTTCGACCTTGATGACCCGGTCGTCCACCTTGCTCACGCGGATCCCGCAGCCCCCGGGGCACAGCGTGCAGGTGGAGGTGACGAAGGTCCGCTCGCCCCGGGGCGGCACCGGCGTCCACGGCCAGTTCTGGGTCCAGATGGAGAGGTCGTCGGTGAGCTTCCAGGGCAGCGGAGAGAGCGTGGTGCCCGCCGCGCCGCCGATGACGAATGCCAGGAAACTGCGTCGGTCGATTTTCATCTATCCTTCCCTCGAGCTTCCAAGAGGTTGAGTGTCCGTCTGAAAAAGCAAACGCCGGCAGCCTAATGGTGGCAGACCAGGCAGCCGTTCCGCTGGGTCTGAACGCTGCCGCTGCTCACGCCGGTCTCGACATGGCACTCGGCGCAGTCGTCCATCTTCATGCGGTCCCAGGGGTTGCGTTTGATCCCCAGCGGGTTCGTGCCCCAGATGTCGCGGCTGTAGCCGGAGATCCGGTTGCCCTGGTAAGGCCTGAGGCTGTCGGACTCGCCGATGTGACCGTGGCAGGTGACGCAGTCGAGGTTGCCCAGCTTGACATGGGCGGCATGCGAGAAGAAGACGCAGGCCGGCTGGCGTGCATACACCAGCCAGGGCACCTCGCGCCCTTTTTTGACGAACTCTTCCACGAACCTGATTTCGTCCGGGTCGTCGCTGTTGGCCTCCTGGTGGCACTCGATGCACTGCGTCAACCGGGGGGCGCCGGAATAGGAGCCGTCCGCCCGGAAGAAATGGCAGCTCTGGCACCCGTTGTCGACCAGCTCGTTGTGCACCGCGTGGCTGAAATCGATCGGCTGCGCTTTGGTGTAGTAGAAACTCTCCGGGACGAAGATCCAGCCCACCACGAGGCTGCACAACAGCCCCAAAATGAAAAAAAGGATGATCGGCCCGCCGGCCCCATCCTTTTTTTCGCCCTGCCCTGATGCAGTCGCCGCGAGTTTCGCTTTGGGATTCTCCATTGACGGTCCACCCTGCTGCTGGGGTTTAAGCGCACACATCGGCCGGCCCGTTGCGCATCGGGTGAACCGCGGTCGGGGCCCGGCCGACGTGGGATTTGGTTGTAGAGTCCCTACATTATCCCTCTTGGAGTTGTCAAGGGGAAATAGGCGCCGGCCGGGAGCTTCGCGCTCACTGCCCCATGGACTGGTAGCTGTGGAGCCCCGGCAGCAGGTTGACCCCGAAATAGGTAAAGAGGACCGCCGCGAACCCGGCGATGGAGAGATAGGCGATGCGCCGCCCGCGCCAGCCGCGGGTCAGCCGGGCATGCAGGAGGGCCGCATAGACGAACCAGGTCACCAGCGACCAGGTCTCCTTGGGGTCCCACCCCCAGTAGCGCCCCCAGGCGGAGTTGGCCCAGACCGCGCCGGTGATGATGCCTGCCGAGAGGAAGAGAAACCCGAACACCACCAACTGATGGGTCAGCTCGTCCAAGGTTTCGATCGGCGGCATCGCGCCGGCCGAGGGCGCCGGCCCCGGGCGCTTGAAGAGGTACATGAGGCTCACCCCGAAGGCCACGGCAAAGGCCGCATAGCCGATAAAGCAGGTGACCACGTGGGCGATCAGCCAGTTGCTTTTGAGCGCCGGGATCAGGGGCTGGATCCGGTCGCTCATGTCCGGCGAGAGCGAGGCGTAGGCCATGGCCAGAAAGGCAAGCGGCATGGAAACGGCGCCGATGGTCCGGTTGCCCGTGCGCCGCTCGACCACCAGGTAGACGAGAGTGATGCACAGGGCATAGAACACCAGGGACTCGTAGAGGTTGGAGAGCGGCGCACGGCCGAAGCCCAGCTGGTAGGACTCCGCCCAGCGCAGG
>JBFYWT010000212.1:0-5795 GCA_041310895.1 Desulfobacteraceae bacterium
CCGAAGCCCGCCTGCTTGTAGACGTCCGGGTATTTGACCCCGACCGCGGCCTCCCGGCCGAGCAGTCGCTTCACGGTCTGAATGCCGACCGGGGCGCGCTCGATCTCGGGGGAGAACTGCGGCCGCTCCGGCGAAACCCCGGAGACGGCGGCTGCCGCAAAAACGACGCTCGCGGGCGGAAGCCGCGGGTCGCCTTCGGCGCCGGCCTTTATCGGCGCGAAGCAGACCGAGGCGCCCGCCGTCGGCGCCGTCCGGCGGCTGGCCGCCGCGGCGTTGTAAGCGGCCCTCACCGCGGCCGCGCGGGCCTGGTTGGCTTCGACCCCCATGAAGGCCAGCGGCATGGCGAAGCTCACCCGGTTTCCGGCGAGGTCCGTGGCATCGGCCGCGAAGCGGAAGTCCGCACCGGGGGCGAGCAGCGGCCAGAAAGCGGCCCGCTGGGGCACGGCGTCGTAGATCTTCTGGGCGCCCACCTCGGCCATCAACGGCGCTTTGCCCGGATGGTCGGGTGCCATCAGGTTGGGAGTGACCCGCGTGAGGATCTCGACCTGGGTGAAAGGGAAATTCCGTCCGCCGAAAGCATGGCCGGTCCCGCTGAACGTCTTGACCGGCTCCCGCACGACGATAAAAAAGCGTTGCCGCAGGAGCGCCACCCGTCCGGTCTTGGAGGCCATGGTGCCGTTCTCGAATTTGCGTTCGGTCACCTTGATGAGCGAGGCCGCATGACCGAAGGGCATGAGGAATCCGGCGTAGACGACCCGCACGTAGTGGTCGCGGCCCAAGGTCGCCAGGTGCCGCCACTGCTCGAGGCCCACTCCGGCGGGGCGCGACGGGTTCCAGCTGCCCTCCGCATCCAGCAGCCCGCCGAGGGCGGAAAGCATGAGCCGCTGAGCCCGGCTGGGTCTGGGCGTGTAAGGCCGGCGCAGGTCGATGCGCTCGTTGTAGCCCGCCATCAACTGGACGAGCATTTTACGGTCGAGCGGGTCGAGGCTCATCCGGTAGGGATTGAGCGGGCTGAGCAGCTTCAGGATGTCCTCGAGCGTAAAGGCGTAGTCGGGCGACCAGAGGGCGCGGATTTTCGAGGGCGCATCGGCCCCCGGCTTCGCCGGCTGCCCGGAGAGCCGCGAGTGCCAGAGCTCGGTCCGGCCCTGGCGGTCGACCGGCAGGTCGCTGTGGGTGAAGCGCGCCGACCCGATCGGGGAGACCATGAGGCGATAGGGCAGCTCGATGGCCGTGACGGCGGCGCCCGGCGCGTGCGGCGTGAGCACGATCGGAAAGATCGGAAGCTGGGTCAGCGCCTCGGCGGCGATCTCGAAGCCCAGCCGGCTCGCGGCGACCGTCTCGGTCGCGGCGAGCGCGGCCACCGCGAGCGCCGTTTGGCGGGTGGCTGCTTCGCGCAGGGCGGGGTAACGCGCGCCGAGCGCCTCCACCCCGGCGGTGAGCGCGCGTTCGAGATCGCGGCCGGCCGCAGCGGTCGGGCCGCTGCGCAGCACCGTCACCGTCTGCCGCCCGATGGACGCACCCGCATCGCGCAGGGACTTCAGCAGGGGGTCTCCGCCGCTGCCGCCAAGCCCCGTCTCGAGCGCGCGGTTGAGCGCTCCCCAGCCCGCACTGGCCACCACGTTTTGGAGCCATTGCTTGTCGAGTGGGGTGGCGGCGATCCGATCGGGGCGAACGGACGGCTCGGGCGCCGCGTTCGCGTCCAGGCGCAGCGGCCAGGTGCGGCAGGCCTTGAGCACGCCGGCAAAGGTGAAATCAATGGCGTCGACTCCGGCGGGCATGGTCACGGCGATCCGGCTGGGGCCGGACATGCGCATTCTCGCCGCCGGCAGGGGACCGGTCGGCTCAGCCGGCTGGCCGGGGGCGGGCGAGTTCTTTGGCGGGTACCCAAGAGCGTCGCTCACCTCCGCGGACTCGTTCTTTTCTGTTCCGGTCGCATCCAGAAACGCCTCTTCGCCGAAACTTTGAGGGGGCAGCACGAGGAGCAGATAGGATTCGGCGGCGGGATTCGAGCGCACGAGCTGCGGGGGCGATCCGGGGTTCACCCGCAGGTTGTGGGCTACCAGGGTCGCCACCGCGAGGTCGTCGGGCCGGCGGATGGCGTATTGGGGGTCGCGCGGGATGAATGGCCGCACCCGTTCCACGATGAGCCCGAGGTCGACGATCGCCCGAACGGCGAACGATTTTGCAGCCGCTGCCGGCGCCGGACGCGGTTTGGCGCGGGCGCCGGAGGCGGCCGCCACGGCCCGGCGCGGCCGTTTGGCGGAAGCGCCCCGTTTGACCGGCGCGCTCTTGCGCTTCGCGGCGGCCGGAGCGGTTTTCGGTGCACGTTTCGCGGAGGGTTTTTTCACCGCGGGCTTCGAGGCGGGTGAGGCTTTTTTCTTGCTCGCCATGGGCGCTGTCCCCTTGGGTTGGCCGGAGAGCCGGCCGGAAGCCGGACCGCCGGATGTGGAAGCGCTGATCAGGAAAGAAAACTACATGTATAGATAGACATGGCAAAGGAGTACTTCAATGTCAAGGGAATTCTGCCGGTCGCCGCCCCCGTGTTGACGGGGCTGTGCCTCTGTTCTATAGCAAGTCGCTGAAAGTTGTGGGCCGCACGGCCATCACGAACAGAAGGAAACGCTGGCGATGGAGACTTTCAGCACCTACGATCCGGGAAACTACTACGACGAGTTGATCGGCCCGGACGGCCGGCCTCGGCCCGGGGTGCGGCTGCTGGTGGACAAGATCGAATCGCTGCCCGAAGGCCAGATGGCCATGCGCCAGAAAGCCGCAGAGGCGATGCTCCTCAAGATGGGCATCACCTTCAATGTCTACGGCCGCGAGGAGGGCACCGAGAAGATCATGCCCTTCGACATCATCCCGCGCATCGTCTCCGCCGAGGACTGGCGGCAGATCGAAAGCGGTCTCAGGCAGCGGATCTTCGCCCTCAACGAATTCATACAAGATATTTACAACGAGAAGAAGATCCTCCGGGACAGGGTCGTCCCGGAAGAGCTTATCGTCTCCAGCCGCACCTACCGCCGGGTGTGCGAGGGGTTCACCCCGCCCCGCCGGATCTGGTGCCACGTGACCGGGACCGATCTCGTGCGCGACCGCGACGGGCGCTTCTACGTGCTGGAGGACAACCTGCGCTGCCCCTCCGGCGTCTCCTACGTGCTGGAGAACCGCCAGGTCCTGAAGCGCACCTTCCCCCAGGTGTTCGAGGCCTCCCGGGTGCGGCCGGTGGACGACTACCCCACCAAGCTCCTGGAAATGCTGGAGCACCTGGCCCCGCAGAGCGTCCAGTCGCCCACGATCGGAGTCCTGACGCCCGGTATCTACAACAGCGCCTACTTCGAGCACTCCTTTCTCTCCCAGCAGATGGGAGTTGAGCTCGTCGAGGGTCAGGATCTGGTCGTGGCCGACGGGTTCGTCCATATGCTGACCACCAAGGGCCTGAAGCGGGTCGACGTCCTCTATCGCCGGATCGACGACGATTTCATCGACCCGGCGGTCTTTCGGCCCGACTCCCTCCTGGGAGTGAAAGGGCTGATGGGCGTCTACCAGGCGGGGCGCATCGCCCTCGCCAACGCCCCGGGCACCGGGGTCGCCGACGACAAGGTGATCTATGCCTTCGTCCCCCGCATCATCAAATACTACACGGGCGAGGAACCGATCCTGCCCAATGTGCCGACCTACATCTGCGGTGACGAAAAGGACCGCGCCTACGTTTTGGACCACCTGGATGAGCTCGTGGTCAAGGCCGCCAACGAATCCGGCGGATACGGCATGCTGATAGGCCCCCATGCCGCTGCCGCTGAGCGGGCGGCCTTTGCCGAGAAGATCAAGGCAGAGCCGCGCAACTACATGGCCCAGCCGACCATCTCCCTCTCGCGGGTGCCGACGATCGTGGGCGAGCGCATCGAGGGGCGCCACGTGGACCTGCGCCCCTACGTGCTTTTCGGGAAGGAGATCTACGTCCTGCCCGGCGGCCTGACCCGGGTGGCCCTGACCCAAGGCTCCCTCGTGGTCAACTCCTCCCAGGGCGGGGGCAGCAAGGACACCTGGGTGCTGTGACCGGACGTGCATGAAGGGGCATTTGCCATGCTGAGCCGTGTAGCCAATTCGATCTACTGGATGTGCCGCTACATCGAACGGGCGGAAAACGTCGCCCGCTTCATCAGCGTCAACCTGAACCTGCTGCTCGACATGCCCTCCGAAAAGGGCAAGCACTGGGAGCCGCTCGTGATGACGACCGGCGATCAATCGCGCTTCGAGGAGCGCTACCCGGACTACGCCCAGGAGACGGTGATCCGCTTCCTCACCTTCGACCGCGAGTATCCCAACGCCATTCTCGCCTGCCTCGCGGCGGCGCGCGAAAACGCGCGCTCCATCCGCGAGATCATCTCTTCGGAAATGTGGGAGCACCTGAACCACTTCTACCTGGAGCTGGCCGACCCCCGCAGTACAAACCTGGCCTTCGGGGACCCCCACCACTTCTTCAAGATCATCCAGATGCGCAGCCACCTCTTCACCGGCCTGATGGACAGCACCATGAGCCACGGGGAGGCCTGGAACTTCGCCCGCATCGGCATGATGCTGGAGCGCGCGGACAAGACCTCGCGCATCCTCGACGTCAAGTACTTCATGCTGCTGCCCCAGGCCGACCTAGTGAACACCCCGTTCGACAACATCCAGTGGACGGCCGTGTTGAAATCGGCCAGCGCTTTCGAGATGTACCGCAAGCAGCACCACCACATCACCCCCCGCAACGTGGCCAACTTCATGATTTTCGACAACCACTTCCCGCGCTCGATCCGCCACTGCATCGGCAAGGCCCAGATCTGCCTGCACCGGATCACGGGCTCGGACCCCGGCTCGGCCCGCAATTCCGCCGAGAAAGGACTCGGCCGACTCAAGGCCGACCTGGAATACACCGACATCGACGAGGTGGTCGACCGCGGCATGCACGAATTCCTCGACGGGCTGCAGAGCCGGTTGAACGAGGTGGGAACGGCCATCGGCACCACCTTCTTCAATCTCGCGCCGCTGATCGAAGCCTCTGCCGTCGAGCAGTAGCCGGCAGCACCGCGCCCGGTCCGCTTCGGAGGGATTCGGCGCGGCGACCGGCTGATGACGGCACCGCCCCCAAGAAAGGATCTTCCGTGGGAATCCATGTCGCCCTGAGCCACACGACGCGCTACCGCTACGACCGCCGGGTCCGCCTTGCGCCCCAGATCGTGCGCCTGCGCCCGGCGCCCCATTGCCGCACCCCGATCGCGAGCTACGCCATGCGCGTCACTCCCACGACCCATTTCGTCAACTGGCAGCAGGACCCTTTCAGCAACTATCTCTGCCGCCTGGTCTTCCCGGAGAAGACCGCCGCGCTCGAGGTGGAGGTGGACCTGGTAGCCGAGATGATCGTCATCAACCCCTTCGATTTCTTCCTCGAGCCCGGGGCCGAGAATTTCCCGTTCGCCTACGACGAACGGCTGCGGGCGGATTTGACGCCTTACCTCGATGCGGGGCCGTCCGGGACACGGTTCGCATCCTACGTGGCTGACATCGACCGCACGCCCCGCCCGCTCATCCCCTTTCTCGTTGACCTCAACCGCAGGCTCAGCCGCGATGTCCGCTATCTCATCCGCATGGAGCCCAACGTGCAGAGCTGCGAGCAGACCCTGACCCTCGGCAGCGGCTCCTGCCGGGACTCGGCCTGGCTGCTCGTGAACCTCCTGCGAGAGCTCGGCCTGGCCGCCCGTTTCGTTTCGGGCTACCTGATCCAGCTGGCGCCGGACGTGAAATCCCTGGAC
>JBFYWT010000226.1:0-8098 GCA_041310895.1 Desulfobacteraceae bacterium
GTTGCAAGCCCCGCCGAAGGGGTACTTGCGGCCCTCCACCTCGATGACGGCGATCGGGCAGCGCCGGTCGCACCGCTCCTTGCCGCCGCGGCAAACGAAATTTTTTCCATAGCCGACCTCACGGCCGGCGAGGGCGTCGAGATCGAAGCGCGTCTCCGGTAGGAGGCCGCGGTCGATCCGCTTGCCGACCTCCAGGGCTACGCCGAAGGCGCCCATCAGCCCGGGCTCCGGCGGCACGATGATGGGTTTGCCCACCAGCGCCGCCATGGCCAGGGGCACGGCGCGGTTGTAGCAGACCCCGCCCTGCATGAAGACCTTTTCCCCCACCGGCCGGTTGCCTTTGACGCGGTTGGAGTAGTTCATGCAGATCGAATAGACCAGGCCGGCGATGATGTCCTCGTGCGCCACGCTCTCGTGGATCGCGTTCTTGATGTCCGAGGCGATGAAGGCCGCGCACTGGTCGTTGAAGTTCGGGGGGCGGCTCCCCGTGAGGGCGATGGCGGCGATCTCCTCCATGCGCACGCCCAGGGTTTCGAGCGCCGACTCCTCCAGGAAGGAGCCGGTGCCGGCCGAGCAGGCCTCGTTCATGGCGTAGTCCGTGGGCACGGAGTTGGTGATGTAGGTGTACTTCGCATCCTGGCCGCCGATTTCGAAAATGGTATCCACCGCCGGGTCGAAGTGGACCGCCGCCGTGGCGTGGGCGATGATTTCGTTGATGATCCCGTCGGTCAGGGCATGCAGCCCGGCGATCTGCCGGCCCGAGCCGGTCACCCCGAGGCCCACGATGCGCAGGGTGCCGGGGTCGGCCTGGGCCTCGGCCTGCGCCAGGAGAGCGGCGTAGCAGCGGCGGGAGGCGCCGACCGGGTCCCCGCTCGTGCGCAGGTAGACCGATGCCAGCAGGGCGTTGTCCGGGCGCCGCAGGAGAACGGCCTTGGTGGTGGTGGAGCCCACGTCGAGGCCGAGGATGCAGATATTCCCGGCGCGGATCGCCCCGCGATCGATCTGCTTGAACTCGACCATGGGCTCGAATTCGCCGAGCGGGGCCAGGGTCGCAAAGGCGCTCGATCCCTCGACGAAGAGCCGTTCGATGCCCGGAAAGGGCGTCGTCTCGTGGGAAAGTCCCCAGAGGGCGGCCCCCAGCGCCTCCATGTAGGGCGCCTCTTCGGGGACGACCAGATCGGGGATCTCCTGGCGCAGGTAGTCGATCATCATGCGATTCTGCGCCGTGCCGCCGGTGATCATGATGCGGCGCCGCTCGATCTTCTTGAGGAGCTCCAGGATCTTGTTGGCCATCATTTGGCATAGGCCGGCCGTGACCCTGGATTTGGGGATCCCCTTGTTGGTGGCGTGGGTGCAGTCGGACTTGCAGAAAACCGAACAGCGTCCCGATACGTGGTGCGGCTCGGCCACGGTTGCAAACCGGGCGGCCTCCTCAAGGCTCACGTCCAATCGGCGCAATTGCTGCAGAAAGAACTCCCCGGTGCCGGAGGCGCATTTGTTGCCCGTGATGACGTTGGCGATCCGGCCGCGGTGGTCGAGCGCATAGACCATGAAGGTCTCCCCGCCCGCGGAGACCACGGCCGTGCACCCCCCCCCGTCGGGTTTGACATAGGGGTAGGCGTGCTCGACCGCCTCGGGTTCGGGGATCGAGGTGAGGTTGACGAAGTGCCTGAACTTGCGGCCGGTGGCGGTAATGCGGTCGAAATCCTTGATCTCCAGGGAGTTGAGGGCACGGACCAGCGTCGCCTTGGGGTTGCCCTCGTGCGGGTAAAGGGCGTGGCCGAGGATGATCGGTCGGCCGCCTATCTCCCGCCGGGCGGCCTCCACGCGGCAGATGGAGATGGTCGACGCCCCCAGGCAGAGGCCCAATGATGTCAGCGTGTCGGTCATAGGACGAAGGATGCGGTTGTTCGCGTCGATGCCGGGCAAGGATTTCTTACCCGTCGAACCCCTTTGGTGTGTTTTCTGCACAAACATAAATAGTGCAAACCCGGCGGGTTGGCAAGCACGTTCCCCATTTGCGGTCAGGTGGCGTCCTCTTTAGAGTGGGGTGAGCCGGTTAGAGCGCTTTTGGGCGTTTTCCCTGCGCGGCGATCTGAGGATCGATCCGACCCGTGACGAACGGGGAGAGGGTGTAGAGAAGCATCTGGATCAGCAGCATGTGACCGTAAAAAGGCGTCAGCAGCGACAGCATCAGCGCCAGCAGGTTGAAGCGGGTCACCCAGGGGTGGCGGCCCATCCACCGGCCGATGTGGAGGTAGCGGATGGGGTAGGCGTTCATCATGAGTGCGGTGGCGATCATCAGGCCGAAGGAGAACACGGCCCAGAACCGCTCCATCTCAGGCGCATCCCCCGCAACCTGGGAGAAAATGACCATCGGCGCGATGACCAGAAGGGCCCCTGCCGGGGTGGGCATGCCCTTGAAGAAGCCGGGGATGGGCGCGGTGTCCAGCGTGAAATACACTAAACGGCCGATACCGGCCACGGCGTAGGCGAGGGCCACCCAGCCGTAAGGCAGGCGCTGCATGAGGGCATCCGGGGTGTCGGACATCAGGGTGAAGAAAATCACGGCCGGAGCGATGCAGAAACTGAGGGCATCGGCGATGTCGTCGAGCAGCCCTCCCATGCTCACCCGGGCGGAGCGATGCTCGCTGCCGGGTGCCGGCTCGGTCAGGCCGAGCCGGCGCGCGAGGGCCCCATCCAGTTTGTCGAAGAGGGCGGCGCCCAGCAGAAAGAGCGAAGCCTCCCGCACCCGTCCCTGAACGGCGAAAAAGACCGCCATGAGCCCCATCATGGCGTTCATCACGGTCAGCGCGTTGGGAAAGAAGGCCAGGATGCGCCGGCGCAGCGCCTCATTGCCGAGGCACATCTCATCGAGGCAGAGCGTGCCGTAGCGGCGGACCAGGCTCGCCATTGAAGCGGCGTTGATGATGAAGAAGACGATTTCGATGAAAAACAGGGTGCGCAGGGGGGAGTGGCCGACCTTCGAGATCCAGTGGTAGACGATCGAGGGCGGGCCGTCCGGGACATAGAAGACGTAGGCGTAGAGCAGCGCCCCGACCGGGGCGGCGACGATCGTGCGCAGGCGGGTGAACTCGCGGTACTCGATGTCCTGGTCGAAGCGCTGGGCGACCCCGCGCATGAAGTGGGCGAAGTTGTCCCGGATCAACACGGTCACGGCTAAAAACAGGACCAGCACGGCATGGAGCAGCTCGGTTTTCTTGGGGTCCGCTACGACGTAGAGCAGCCGCCACATGGCGCCCACTGCCACGAGCGGGAATATGATCGAGTAGACCAGCTTGTCGAGAATGCGGTCGGCCAGCTGGGCCATCTGCGGGTGGGGGTAGAAACGGGCGGCCAGCCAGCCGTCGACCAGGTCGAAGGTCATGGAGACGAAGAGCAGGACGACCCCGATCGTGTAGAGAGTCGGGCTGCGGGTCCACATCACGGCCACCGCGCAGAGCATGCCCCCGAACACCAGCGGCAGGCGCCCGTATACCAGAACGGCCGTTAGTTTCTGCGGGATGCCGGCGCTGCTGCTCTCGTTCATGGTCCCCGTCTCTGGGTGAGATGGCAAGGTGCCTCTTGCCGCGATAGGCTGGGGCGATATGCCACGCACCGGCTTTCCCGCCGGGAGATGCGTGCGATGCAAGCACCCCTTGGTTTATAGTGAATGGAAGCGTTTAAGTCAAGAAAACCCCGATCTTTCACGGTCCCGTTCATGTACTCGTACCCGTACCCGGTCATTGGTTTTAATGGTTTCGTGAACGTGAACGTGTACCGCTTCGCTGTGAACGTGAACGTTTTTCGGCTATCCACTTACCGGCTTCCTGAACCCTGCACCCCGACCGTAAACCGTGAACCCGAAACCCGCCAACCTTGTATCCCGCATCCCGCATCTCGTATCCCGAAACCATGTTGCGCGGGCGAGGCATATCGGATAAGGAGGATCCCATCGCCCGGGATCTTTCAAGTAAGTTGAGTTTTCCTTCTGTGGGAGCGGCATCTCCTGACCGCCGTAGCCAGCGGCAAAGGCTGGTTGCCGCGATGATCGTGGCTGGAAGCCACTCCCACAAGGGCGACACTTCATTACCGATAGAATAGCGCCGGGCGCCATAACCCGCTCTTTATGAAAGTGCCGCCCATGAATTCGTCTCTCGGCCGCAAGGTCGGTATCGCATCGTTGATCATGATGGGCTCGGTCTTTTTAAGCCGCGTGATCGGGCTGCTGCGCGAGATGCTCGTCGCCTACGTGGGCGGGGCCGGGGCGGCAGTGGACGCTTACCAGGTCGCCTTCGCTCTCCCGGAGGTGCTCAACCACGTGCTGGCGAGCGGTTTTCTCTCGGTTACCTTCATCCCCATCTTCACCCGCTACCTGCTGCGCCGGGACACCGAGGAGGCCTGGCGGGTCTTCTCGATCGTCTTCTGCCTTTTCGGCGCGCTCGCCGCGGCCGGGACCCTGGCCGCCATGGTGTTCGCTCCGAGCCTGGTGGCGCTGGCGGCTCCCGGCATCCGGGAACCCGAGGTGCTGGAGGCCGCGGTACGGATGACCCGCATCATTCTTCCAGGCCAGGTGGCCTTCTTCGCCGGCGGGCTCTTCATGGCGGTGCAGTTCGCCCACGGCCGGTTCTTTCTGCCGGCGCTGGCGCCGCTGATCTACAACGGGGGCATCATCCTCGGCGGCCTCCTGCTCGGCCCGCGGGTGGGGATGGAGGGGTTTGCCTGGGGCGTTCTGGCCGGAGCGGTGGCCGGGAACCTGGGCCTGCAGATCGTCGGGGCGCAGCGGGTCGGCATGCGCCTTCGACTCGCCTGGGCCTGGCGGCACCCCGATGTGCGGGAATATCTGCGCCTGACCCTGCCCCTGATGATCGGGCTCAGCATGACCTTTGCAACCGAGTTCCTGTTCCGGTTCTTCGGCTCCTACCTTCCGGCCGGGGGCATCGCGATCTTGAACTTCAGCCTGCGGGTGATGCTCATCCTGGTAGGGGTCTTCGGTCAGGCCGTGGGCACGGCCGCCTACCCCTTCATGACCCGCCTGGCCGAAGCGGGGGATATCGCGGAAATGAACCGGCTGTTGAACCGCACCCTGCGCTACCTGGCCCTGCTCCTACCGGTGTCGGCCCTTTTCATGGTGCTGAGCCCCGAGGTCGTGCGCATCCTGTTCGAACGCGGGCGATTCGACCCGGCTGCCACCCGCCTCACGGCCGAGGTGCTGGCCTGTTTCCTGGTCGGTGCATTTGCCGTGGCGGCCAACACGGTCGTCGTGCGCGGGTTTTACGCGACCCGCGACACGCTCACCCCGGCGCTGTTCGGGACCCTGGCGGTTGCGGCTGGCATTCCGATCTACCTGGCGGGCCTGGCGCTGCTGGGCGTGCAGGGGGTGGCGCTGGCGGTCTCCGCGGCGGGCATCCTGCAGGCGGTGCTCCTCTATGTCCTCTGGGGCCGCCGCAGCGCCAACCCGGGGCAGGGCGCGGTGATCCGCTTCTATCTGAAGACGATGTTCCTGAGCATCCTGCTGGTGCCGGTGCTGGCGCTGATCCGCGACCTGGCACTGGAGGTGGTGGACGCCTCCGGCCTGATCGGCAGCCTGGCGGTCGCTGGGGTGGTGGGGGCCGCCTTCCTGGCGCTCTCGATCGTTGCCGGTTTCACCCTGAAGGTCGCCGAAATCACCGATCCGGCCCGCCGCCTGCTGCGCTCCCTGCGCTTGACGCCTTAGCGACTCCGATCCCTCCCTTGGCCCCTCCCGCAAGGGGCGGGGAAAGATGCCGCGCTCGGGCATGCCCGGTTCCGGCGGCCTTCAATACATCGTCGGCGGACATTTCAGTGTCTTCAACAAAAGCGCGCGACAAGCCCACACCCGCCGCGCTTTCGTTTCTTCTTGTGGGCGTGCGATGCGTCGTCACCACCGGATGAGAGCGCTGCTCCCAGGTGAGGCCGCTGCCGAAAACCGGCAGGCAGACGAGATCGCCGGCTCGAATGCTGCTGTCGCGGATCGCCTCGTCGAGCGAAATAGCGCAGGAGGCCGATGAGATGTTCCCGTACTTGGGCAGGGTCAGGTAAAAACGTTCGAAGGGCAGCTTGAGCGTTTGGGCGATGTTCTGAAACATGCGCTGGTTGGCCTGGTGCGGGATGAACCAGGCGATCTCCTCGATCCCGATTCGGTTGTGGTCGGCGCATTCGCGAATGGCTTCGATGAATGTGCGGTGGTGTCGAGACCCATCGCCGCAAGGTCGTCGTTCGTGAGGACGCGCGGAGCGGAAAACCTTCTGCACGGCCGCCTTCAAATGTAGCGGTCGACCATCTCCGTGATCATGCGTTCCACTCCCGCGGCGCCCTCGCGTGCCTGCACCTCGTCGATGAGGTGTCTGATTTTCCCGACGGCCTGGGGGTCCTGCTCCAGGTCGCGGACGGAGCGGAAGGCCCCGCCGCGGCGACCGACGCGGTAAACGAGCCGGTCGGCGTCGCTCAATTCCTGGTAGGCCGTGACGGCGGCGAGCATGCGCTCTTTGTCCTGGGGCAGGGTGCCGGAGACGTCCTCGAGCAGGTTCATGATGTGGTCGCTCGCCACCGTGCTGGTGATGCCTTCGAGCGCTTCGATGAAGAGGCGGAGCTCTTCGGCCAGCATGTCGTCGGTCTGGGGCCGGAACGTCCCCTCCGCAACAAGGGCGTGGAGGGGCACCCGCGAGGGCACCCGCAGGCTGCGCAGGCGGATGAAGTGCGGGTTGATCCGGTTCAGCACCCGGGCGGTTTCCACGGCGTGCTCGCGCCAGAGGGCTTGGCCGCCCAGGCCGGGCATCACGTACTCGGAGACCTCCATGCCGGCATCGATCAGGAGGCGTCCGGCCGCGACGTGCTGCTCGGCGCTCACCCCCTTTTTCATCAGCTTCAGGACCGCATCGCTGCCCGACTCGAGCCCGATGTGAACCCGGTCAAGCCCCGCTTCCCGGATCCGCTGCAGGGCCTCGGGCGACTTGCGGGCGACGGTGCGCGAGCGGGAGTAGGTGGTCACACGGGTGATTTCCGGGAAGCGGCGGCGCAGGAAGGAGAGCGTCGCGACCAGATCCTCGGTCCGCATGATGAGATTGTCGGCATCCTGCAGGAAGCAGGCGCCGGTGCCATAGTACATCCAGGCGGCGAGGCTGCGGTGGCTGCTCGGCAGGGAGGCATCCGCCCAGAGGGCGCTCGCGACCGCGTCCGTGACGGCGCCGCCGTGGCCGCGTTCGATCGAAAAGGCCCGGATCTCGTCGGCGACGTCCCGCGCGGCCTGGATGTCGGCCTTGATCTCGTCGACGCTGCGCAGGGAGAACCGCCGGCCTTTGTATACCGGGCAGAAAAGGCACTGGTTCCAGGGGCAGTTGCGGGTGAACCGCAACAGCAGGCTGTGGGCCTCGTTGGGCGGCCGGATCGGCCCCTGTTCGAAATGCAGGTCAGCTCGTTTCATCGTTTTCGATCAATCCGTTGGGAGCCGCGCGGGAGGCGCCGGACGCGACGGGGATTTGACTGAAACATGTCGGAAAAAGGCAGGCGGCTCGCCGCCCGCCTTTTGGTCAGGCGATCGGCGCCGGCTTGCAGAGATGCTCTTTCTCCATTGCCACGCGCCCGCAGGCGCTGCAGGTGAACTTCATCGCCGCCAGCTTGTCCTTGCAGACGTGCTTGGCATCCACCGACGGGGCTCCGCAGAAGCTGCACTTGTTTTTGTCGTTGCAGGGGTTGCACAGGTGACCGGGCTCCTTGGCGACGGCGCCGCAGGTTTTACAGGTATAGGCCATGGCCTCCTCCTTTGAGATCAACGGTTCGATTTTCACCCAACCTGGAATAAGGCTGTGCTGACATGGTGAGGCCGGTCCGGCGAAAGTCAAGCGGGCCTTCCCCTGTTCATTCACGGATCAGGGTGGTCCCCCTCTCGTCGCGGCCCTCTTCGATGCCCGGGATCAGGGGCTGAACGATGTGAACCGGCAGGAGCAGCGCCCGCTCCACCATCTCAAGCACGCTTTGCCCCACGGCGGCCGGGTGCATGGGGACCACCTCGGGATCGGCGATGGGGCCGCTGGCCCGGATGGGGATGCCGACCAGCCGCCCGCCGAGAACGTACCCCAGC
>JBFYWT010000001.1:0-13843 GCA_041310895.1 Desulfobacteraceae bacterium
CAGCAAGTGCGCCAGGGGCAGTACGCCCAGCATGCCGCCCAGCGCCTGCGCGAATGGGGCTATGCCCGCTGATCATCCCACCGCCGCCCGCGAGGCACTGCGGCCATGACCGGCGGCGGCCTCCCGCTGCCGGAGAGGTTGCGCGCCGAGGCGGACGCCACGGCCGAGCGTCTGCGCGAGGCCTGCCGGCAGGCAGGGGTCTTGCCGCCGGTCCAGCCCGGGTTCCAGGACTCGCTGCAGCGGGTCCTCGCCTTCAGCGATTTCGTGGCGGAAGGCGTGATCCAGGAGCCGGCCCTGCTGGCAGAGCTCGCCGGCGGGGGCGACCTCGACCGGGTCTACCCGCCGGACGGCTTCCGGATCCGGGCCACCGCCTTTCTCGCCGGGCCGGCCAACCTCGATGAGCTCAGCGCCCGGCTGCGGCGCTTCCGCCGCCGCGAAATGGTGCGGATCGCCTGGCGCGACCTCGCCGGGCGCGCCGACCTGACCGAGACCACGGCG
This sequence comes from Desulfobacteraceae bacterium, assembly GCA_041310895.1. GTDB lineage: Bacteria > Desulfobacterota > Desulfobacteria > Desulfobacterales > SpSt-501 > SpSt-501. Next base: position 499 of record JBFYWT010000001.1, read on the forward strand.
GAGCTCTCCGCGCTCGCGGAGGCCTGCCTCGATCTCGCCCTCGAATGGCTTCACCCGCGGCTTTGCGCCGACCACGGGGAGCCCTGCTCCGCCGACGGCCGCCCCCAGCATTTAGTGGTGATGGCGCTCGGCAAGCTGGGCGCCCGCGAGCTCAATTTCTCCTCCGACGTCGATCTGGTCTTCGCCTATCCCGCCGCCGGAGAGACCCGCGGCGGCCCGGCCCCGATCGACAACACGGATTTTTTCACCCGCCTCGCCCGCCGCCTGATCCGCGTGATCGGAGAGGTGACCGCCGAGGGGTTCGTTTTCCGGATCGACCTCCGGCTGCGACCGTTCGGAGAGGGCGGCCCGCTGGTCATGGGCTTCGACGCCATGGAGCGCTATTACCAGGAGCAGGGCCGGGACTGGGAGCGCTACGCCTGGATCAAGGGCCGCGCGGTCGCCGGGGATCTGGCCGCGGGCGAGGCACTGCTCAACCGGCTGCACCCCTTCGTCTATCGCCGGTACCTTGATTTCAGTGCCTTCGAATCCCTGCGGGCCATGAAGCAGATGATCACCCAGGAGGTGGCGCGCAAGGGGCTGGAGCACAACATCAAACTCGGCCGCGGGGGGATCCGCGAAGTCGAATTCTTCGGGCAGATCTTCCAGCTGATCCGCGGGGGGGTGACCCCGGCCCTGCAGCGGCGGCGCATCCGCACGGTGCTCTCCGCCCTGGCGCGCCTGGGAACGATCCCCGAAGCGGTCCGCCGCGAGCTCGACGCGGCCTACGTGTTCCTGCGAACCGTCGAACATCGCCTGCAGGAGGCCGCCGACCGGCAAACCCACGAACTGCCTGTGGATCCCGCCGGCCGGGCGCGACTCGCTGCGGCCATGGGGTTCGCGGACGCTGAGTCGTTTGAGACCGTGTTGGGTCGGCACCGGGACACGGTGAACGGTCACTTCCGGATGCTTCTGGCCGGAAGCGAGGCCGAAGGGCCGGACAAGGCGATCGAGCAGTCCCTGAGCGGCATCTGGCTGAAACTGGTGGACGAAGCCCAGGCGGTCGGCATCCTGGCCGGGCTGGGCTTCGACCCGCCCGCCGACACGCTGGCCGCACTCGATGAGCTGCGCGGCGACTCCGAGACCCGCGCCCTCAGTCTCGCCGGGCGCCAGCGCCTGGACCGGCTGGTCCCCCTGACCCTTCTGGAGAGTGCCCGCACCGGCCAGCCGCTCGCCGTTCTGCGGCGGATTTTGGACCTCATCCGCGCCATCGAGCGCCGCACGAGCTACCTGGCGCTGCTGCTGGAGTATCCGGCCGCGCTCTCCCATCTGGCCCGCCTGGCGAACGCGAGCCCCTGGATCGCATCGTTCCTGGCACAGCACCCGGTGTTGCTCGACGAGCTGCTGGATGCGCGCACCCTCTACCGGCCGCCCAGCCGCGAGGCCCTCACGGACGACATCGGCCGCCGGCTCTCGCAGGTCCCGGCCGAGGATCTCGAGTCCCAGATCGAAGCCCTGTGCATATATAAGCAGATCCATGTGCTGCGGGTCGCCGCCGCCGATGTGAGCGGACGCCTGCCGCTCATGCGGGTGAGCGACTACCTGTCGGACATCGCCGAGACCGTCATCCACGCCGTGGTCGACCTCGCCTGGGACCACCTCGCCGAAAAGCATGGAACTCCGGAGAGCCGCCTCGGGGAAACAGACTGCGAACGGGGGTTTGCCGTCATCGCCTACGGCAAGCTCGGGGGGCTCGAGCTCGGCTACGGGTCCGATCTGGACCTTGTGTTCCTGCACGCCGGGGTGGAGGGCCAGACGCGCGGGGGCGCCCACCCGATCGACAACGCCCAGTTCTACAACCGCCTGGGCCAGCGGGTCATCCATCTCCTCACCTCCCACACCCGGGCCGGGAAGGTCTACGACATCGACACGCGGCTCCGGCCGAGCGGCATCGCGGGCATACTGGTACGCCATGTCGAAGCCTTCCACGACTATCAGCTGAGCGAAGCCTGGACCTGGGAGCACCAGGCGCTGATCAAGGCCCGGGCCGTGAGCGGGGATGATGCCATCATCCAGCGCTTCGGTGAGATCCGCGCCGCGGCCCTGGCCCGGCGCCGGCCCGGAAAAAAAATGCTGGCCGACGTCGCCGACATGCGCGGGCGCATGCGCCGCGAAAGCGACCGCCCCGAGCCCGGCTGGTTCGATCTCAAGCACAGCCCGGGCGGCATGATCGACATCGAATTCCTGGTCCAGGCCCTCGTGCTGCTGCTCGCCCACCGCCACCCGGAGCTGGTGCGCTGGACCGACAACGTGCGTCTAATCCAGGCCCTGATCAGCGCCGCCGTGCTGAACGAATACACGGCCCACGTGTTGAAACACGCCTACCTCATCTACCGCGCCGCCGCCCATCAGCTCAGCCTCCAGGAAAAGCCCGCCCGGGTGCCGGAAGAAAAATTCGAGCCGCTCCAACAGCGGATCCGCCGGATATGGGAGGGCATTTTCCGTGAACCGCGAACCCGAAACCGTTGAACGCTTTTAACCCGTATCCCGCATCCCGTACCCACCCGATGCCTTGTCGCCTTCCGCATCGCACGAACGACGGCGGCTGAAGGAGAGGGGGGCTTCTCCCATCCCCTCATAAAAACGACATAAGTGTAATCAAATAAAAATTAAAAATGACAAAATTGTAAATTATCACCGCTCTTTTCGGGCCACCCGTTGCCTGCATAACAACCTGAAAATGATACATCTTCTTTCAATATGAGAGCTTGGCACATGCCTTGCTCAGTGCAGGGGGAATCTCTTACGGGAAGGACCGACATCGCCCCATGCTGCGCCCCCATGAGCCCGCGACGCGTTCGCTGCAGGAACGGGTCACCGAACTGACCGGCCGGTTTTTGCGCGGCCGGCAGCCCGATTTTCTCAAGCAGCACGCGCGGGCGCTGGACGACTACTTCGAGCAGGCGTTTGAAACCAGCATGGTCGGGCCGCGCCTGGAGATCAACAAGAACCCCTACGCCATCATCGCGCTCGGGGGCTACGGCCGTGAAGAGCAGTGCATTCATTCCGACGTCGACTTGCTGTTCCTGTTCGGAAAGCGCGTCCCGGACGGGGCCGAAGAGCTCATCCGCGAGATGATCTACCCGCTCTGGGACATGGGCCTCGATGTGGGCCACGCCACGCGCTCCCTCAAGGAGTGCCTCGCGCTCGCCGCCAAAGACCTGAATGTGCTCACGCCGATCCTGGATGCCCGCTTCATCTGCGGGGCCTCGATGCTCTTCTCGGAGCTCATGGGCCAGCTGCGCGAACGCGTCATTCGCAAACATGCCGGCCGCATCGTGGAGGAGCTCATCGGCGCAACCCGCGCGCGTCATGCCCAGTACGGGGACTCCGCCTACCTCTTGGAGCCCCATCTCAAAGAGGGCCAGGGCGGGCTGCGGGACTACCACACGATGCTCTGGTTCGCCCGGCTGCAGCACGACCTGCGCCAGCCCCGCGACCTGGAATACCTGGGGCTGATCTCCCACGATGAGTTCGGCTCCCTGGGGGAGGCCTTGACGTTCGTGTGGGAGGTCCGCAACCACCTGCACCACCTCTGCGGGCGCAAGACCGACCGGCTGCATTTCGAAAACCAGATCAAGCTCGCGGAGCGCTTCCGCTACCGGGAGGCCTCCGGCCAGCAGCCGGTGGAGCAATTCCTCGGGGATCTGCACGCCCGCATGGACCAGATCAAGCAGCAGCATGTGGCGCTGCGCCGCGAGCTCAACGTGGATCCCGGCCGCCGGCGCCGGCGGCCGCTGCCCGCCAAGCTCGCCGGGGAAGGTCTCGAGGTGTCTCCGGTCGGGTTGCTGAGCTTCGCCGGCCCCGAGGCCATTCTAAAGCGCCCCGAGCTCCTGGTCCGCATCTTCGAGGAGAGCCTCGCGCTCGAGCTGCCGCTCAGCGCCGAGGCCAAGCGGCTGGTCCGTGAATTCTGTCACTTGGTCGAACCCGCCTTCCGCAGCGCGCCGGAGATCGTGCGCGCGTTTGAACGCATCCTGCTCTCCCCGCGTGCGGCCGCGGCCCTGGGCGACATGCTTACCACCGGGTTTCTGGGGGCCTTCCTCCCCGCCTACGTTGGGATCACCCACCGGATCCAGTATGACGAATACCACCTCTACCCGGTGGACAAGCATCTCATCCAGACCGTTCAGGTGATCCACGACCTCGCCGGGCCCGGGGGAGCCTCCGAGCCGCTCTTCGCGCGGATCTACCGGGAGATCAAAACCAAACGGCTGCTCGTGTGGGCCGCCCTGCTGCACGACATCGGCAAAGGGGAATCCGAGGGGGACCACTCGCTCTCCGGCGCCGAGCTCTGCCGCGGGATCCTGACGGAAAAGGGGTTTCCGGCGACCGAGGTGGAGACCGTGGCCTTTCTCGTCCGCGAACACCTCTACCTGATCAAAACGGCGACACGCCGCGACATCCACGACGAGGAAACCGCGGTCCTCTGCGCCCGCCGCATCCAGGACCCCGAGCGGTTGAAACTCCTCTACCTGCTCACGGTGGCTGATTCCATCGCCACCGGTCCCGCCGCCTGGAATGACTGGACCGCCCATCTGCTGCGGGAGTTCTTCCTGAAGGTGATCAACACTCTGGAGCGCGGCGAGCTCGCCTCGGAGGAGGCGGTGGCCACGATCGAGCGCAAACGGGAAGCGGTCTTTGCCGCCGCCTCCCGGCCGGAACGGGAGGCCTTCGAGCTTCTCTTCCCTTCCCTCTCCCCGCGCTACCTGCTCGCGGTGCCGGCTCCCGCCATCGTGGAGCACGCCCGGCTCTTCGGCCGGCTCGGCGCCCGTCCGGCCGCCTGGACGGTCACCCCCTCCGCCGACGGGAACACCCGCACCGTGACCATCTGCGCCAGGGACCGGCCGGGGCTGATGGCGAGCCTCGCCGGGGTGTTCACGCTGAACAGCATCAACATCCTGAGCGTCCAGGTCTTCACCTGGCGCAACCGCACGGCCCTTGACATCTTCGAGGTGAGCCCGCCGCCGGACCGGCTCTTCGAGGAGGAGAAGTGGCGCCGGGCCGAGACGCAGCTGCAGGCGGTGCTGACGGGGGCCCTGGACCTCGCGTCGGCCCTCCGGCCGCGCCTGGATGCGCCGCGGCTCGCCAAGCCGCGCATCGCACGCCGCGCCCACCGCGTGCGGGTCGACAACGCAAGCTCGAGCTTCTTCACGATCGTGGAGGTGTTCACCTACGATTTCCCCGGGCTGCTGTTCAGCATCGCCGATACCCTTTTCCGCCTGGAGCTGGATATCTGGGTGGCGAAGATCGCGACCAAGGTCGATCAGGTGGTCGACGTGTTCTACGTCCGGGACATCGCCGGGCAGAAGGTGGACGACCCCGCGCGGGTCGCCGCCATCCGGGAGGCCCTGCTCGCACGGCTGCCCGACATTACGACGGGAGGATGAAATCCGCATGAACAGCAACAGATGGTGGTGGATGACGACAGGCATGGTGCTGACGATCGGCTCGCCCGCGTGGGCGGGGGAGGCCGTCCTGAACTCGGGCGATACGGCCTGGATGATCGTGGCGACCGCGCTCGTGATGGTAATGACCCCGGCGGGGCTGGCCCTTTTCTATGGCGGCATGTCGCGCTATAAGAACCTACTCAACACCCTGGCCATGACCTTCGTGGCCTACTGCCTGGCCAGCGTCGTCTGGGTCCTGTGGGGCTACAGCCTGGCGTTCGGGCCGGATGCGGGCGGCATCATCGGCGGGCTGGATTTCGTCTTCTTTTCCGGGATCACGCCGGCCAGCCTCGAGGGGACGATCCCCACGAACGTCTTTGCGCTCTTCCAGATGACCTTCGCCTGCATCACGGTCGCCCTGGTCCTCGGCGCGGTCGTCGACCGCATGAAGTTTTCGGCCTGGATCGTCTTCACGATCCTCTGGGTCACCTTCATCTACGCGCCGATCGCCCACTGGGTGTGGGGCAAAGGGTGGATGGGGGCGATGGGGGCGCTCGACTTCGCGGGCGGCACCGTGGTCCACGTCAACGCCGGCGTGGCCGGCTTGGTGCTGGCCCTGGTGCTGGGAAAGCGCATCGGCTACGGCAAGGAGGCCATGTTCCCTTCCAGCATCGCTTTGACGGCTCTCGGTGCGGCGCTGCTCTGGTTCGGCTGGTTCGGGTTCAACGCCGGCAGTGCCCTCGTCGCGGACGGGCTCTCGGGCTCGGCCTTTCTCGTGACCAACACCTCGGCCGCCGCGGCCGCGCTCGCCTGGATGTTCACCGAGTGGCGGGTAAACAAGAAGCCGACCGTTCTCGGCATCGCCTCCGGGGTCGTGGCCGGCCTGGTCGCCATCACCCCGGCCGCCGGGTTCGTGGGGGTCGGCGCCTCGCTCGCGATCGGTCTCGCGGCCGGAGTGCTCGGGTTCTTCGCGGTATCGACGCTCAAGCACAAACTGGGCTACGACGACTCCCTGGACGCCTTCGGGGTCCACGGCATGTGCGGGGCCTTCGGGGCCCTCGCCACGGGGCTCTTCGCCGACCCGGCCGTCAACGCCGCGGGGACTGGGCTCTTCTTCGGCAACCCGGGCCAGCTCTGGGTCCAGCTGGTGTCGATCGTGGCCACCGCCGTCTTCACCGCCGTCGGCACCCTGGTCGTGGTGATGATCACCAAGGCCCTGACCCGGGGCTTGCGGGTGGATGAGGAAAACGAAGTGGTCGGCCTGGACAGCGCCGTTCACGGCGAACGGGCCTTTGAGATTCAGTAAATCGCGTGGAAACACCAAGGAGGTGAATTGCCATGATGAAAAAAATCGAAGCCATCATCAAACCGTTCAAGCTGGATGACGTCAAGGAGGCGCTCAACGAGGTCGGCATCCAGGGGATGACCGTATCCGAAGTCAAGGGCTACGGGCGCCAGAAGGGTCACAAGGAGGTCTACCGCGGCGCCGAGTACGTCGTGGACTTCATCCCGAAGATCAAGCTCGAGATCGTGGTCGATGCGGGCCAGGTGGACCAGGTGGTGAACAAGATCCGCGAGTCCGCCTATACCGGCAAGATCGGGGACGGCAAGATCTTTGTCCTGGAGGTCGAGCAGGCCGTGCGCGTGCGCACGGGCGAGACCGGGGCGGATGCCGTCTGACCCAGGATCACTGGAACTGGTTTCACAACCTCGGATCACGGTTGCGGGCAAGGCGCAGGTCGAATCGAAAGCGCAGCAACCTGAACAGGTTGTGAGCACGTTCGAGAGACCTGCAATCCCGCCATGGCGGGACCCCCAGCCGTTAGACGGGGTTAGGATACCAGTTCCAATACCCACTCCCATACACCCAACCAACTCAACAGGAGGAGCATGACATGAAACCCAAAGAGGTCTTGGCGTTTGCCAAGGAAAACGGCGCAAAAATGGTGGATCTGCGGTTCATGGACTTCCCGGGGCTCTGGCAGCACTTCACGGTGCCGATCAGCGAGCTCGACGAAGGCAGCTTCGAGGATGGTTTCGGCTTCGACGGCTCGAGCATCCGCGGGTGGCAGCCGATCAATGCGAGCGACATGCTCGTGATCCCCGACCCGGCCACGGCCAAGATGGATCCGTTCTATGCCGCGCCCTCGCTCTGTCTGATCTGCGACATCGTCGACCCCTTGACCCGCGAGCCTTACAGCCGCGACCCCCGCAACATCGCCAAGAAGGCCGAGGCCTATCTGAAAAGCACCGGGATCGGCGACACCGCTTTCATCGGCCCGGAGGCGGAGTTCTTCATTTTCGACGACATCCGCTACGAGTCGACGAGCTACGGCGCGTTTTACGAAATCGACTCGGTCGAGGGCACCTGGAACACCGGCCGGGACGAAGGCCCCAACCTGGGGTACAAGCCGCGCCCCAAGGAGGGATATTTCCCGGTCCCGCCCATGGACAAGTTCCAGGACCTGCGCAGCGAGATGGTGCTGGTCCTTGAGAAGCTCGGGATCGACATCGAGGCCCAGCACCACGAGGTGGCCACCGCCGGCCAGGCGGAGATCGACATGCGTTTCAAGCCCCTGGTGCAGATGGCCGACCAGTTGATGTGGTTCAAGTACGTGCTCAAAAACGTCGCCGCCCGCAACAACCACACGGTGACCTTCATGCCCAAGCCGCTCTTCGGCGACAACGGCTCGGGCATGCACACCCACATCAGCATCTGGAAGGGCGGCAAGCCGCTCTTTGCCGGCGACAAGTACGCCGGGGTCTCCCCCATGGCGCTGCATGCCATCGGCGGCATCCTCAAGCACTGCCGGGCGATCTGCGCGATCACCAACCCGACGACGAACTCCTACAAACGCCTCGTGCCCGGCTACGAGGCGCCCGTGAACCTGGCCTACTCGAGCCGCAACCGCAGCGCGGCCATTCGCATCCCGATGTACTCGACCTCGCCCAAGGCCAAACGCATCGAGTTCCGGACCCCGGACCCCTCCTGCAACGGCTACCTCGCCTTTTCCGCGATCCTGATGGCCGTCATCGACGGGATCAAAAACAAGCTCGACCCGGGCGACCCGCTCGACAAGAACATCTACGACCTCCCGCCCGAGGAGCTCGCCAAGGTGCCCTCAGCCCCCGGCTCGCTGGAGGAGGCGCTCAATTGCCTGAAGGAGGACCACGCCTTCCTGCTCAAGGGGGACGTCTTCACCCAGGATGTCCTCGACATGTGGATCGAGTACAAGACCGCCAACGAGATCGACCCCGTGCGCCTGCGTCCGCACCCGCACGAGTTCTTCCTGTACTACGACATCTGATCCGCGGCGTCACCCGGGGAAGGGGGATCTCGGCACGCCCCTTCCCCGCCCCTGCGGGCATGCGCCCTTCCCCCTCCCTCCGGGGCGCATGCCCGTTTTTCGCGTCGACCCCGATTCCGCGACCGTCTTTTTGATCCGTAATTTCTCTCGCCCTTGCCCCAGGTTCGTTTCCGATTTGAGGCGATGACCGTGAATTGACCCTTCATCACCTTTCCTGACCGAATCTTTTAAATTCCAATCGGGCCGGGCAAGACACAAACGCACCGCCCCAACCTTTTCGAATGGCGGCTGAAATGATAGGTTTGATTTTAATGCCAACGACTCGGCCGGGGGTGGTTTGCCTGCGGTCTTGTTTGATGAAACCGGAGCATTAGGATGGGGTCGACTCTATCTGGGCCATCCTCGACGATGCGGCGAAGGGTGCCATGGCTTAAGCCGTCGGCGCTTTTCTGCACGCGCCCGGCGTCCATCGCCGGCCGAAGAGCGCCGATACGGCCATGACTTCTGCTGAACCTCTTATTCCCGGCGATCCCCCGCCCACGAGGGATCAAATCAAGGGAATCTATTTCATTGCCGTCTCCCAGTTCGGGATTGCCTTTTCATTCAACTGCATCATGTCCTTCATGCCCTTCTACATCCTGAAGGTCAGCGCCTACGGGGTGAAGGAGACGATGCTTTGGATCGGCATGATCATGGGCTCGACCCCCCTGGTGGCCGCACTGGCGGCAACCTTCTGGGGGAGTCTCACCGCGCGCGTCCGGCCGAAACTCCTGTTTGAGGCCGGCATTTTGTGCAACGGCATCATCTTTTTCGCGATGGGCTTTGTCGAGAACCTGCCCCTGCTGCTGGCCCTCAGGCTCATCCAGGGCGCACTCGGCGCGATCTCCACCATCGGGCTGGTGTTGATCGCCGCCTCCGCCCCGAAGCACACGCTGCCCCATTACCTGGGGCTTTTTCAAAACTCCATGACGGCCGGGCAGCTCATCGGACCCCCCCTGGGGGCTTATGCCGTCACGCTCTTCGGATACCACTCCCCTTTCATCGTTGCGGTGATCGTCGTTTTTTTCTCCTTGGTCTATTGTCACCGGTATGTCCGGGACATCCCCGTACAGCCCAAAAGGGCCGAAAAAAGCAAGCCGCTCACGGGCGCCATCCTGTGGGGGTGGGGGCTCACCATCATCGGGACCATCCATCTCATGTTCCTGCCGAGCATCTTGCCGCACATCCTGGAGGGCTTCCAGCTGAGCGAGCAGGCGGCCATCACCTCGGCCGGCACCATCATGATGGTCTACATGGCAGCGGCCTTCGCCGGCAATTACCTCCTGGTCGGCCTGGCCTCCAGGATGGGGATTGCCCGCATCATCACCGTCGCCTCTCTGGCGGCGGCCCTCCTGCAGGGTCTGCTTTATTTCAGCGGCGGCGTTTACAGCTTCACCGTCATCCGAGTGCTTCAGGCGGGTGTGATCGCCGCCGTCATCCCGCTGGTGATCTCGACCTTCGCCGGTGAAGGCCGGGGCGGAACGACACTCGGATTTCTGAATTCCGGACGCTTTGTGGGCAACGCACTGGGCCCGCTGATGGCCACAACCATTCTGGCCCAATTCGGCTTGCTGACCCTTTACCTGACGATTGCCGGCCTCACGGTCGTCATGCTCGGGGCGTTCCTGGCATCCATGCGCAAAAGCCACGGGTCACCCAACTTGTGACCTTTCGAGTTGATTCGTTTTTGGGGGACCGGATATCCATCAATTCGCGGGTGCCGGCAGTTCGCATTCTTCCATTCATGGCGGCAAGATGCCGCTCCCACTAAAGACCCATGAAGGCCCATTCGCGCAGCGGCGGGGGAAGGGAGGAGAAGGTATGAGGCGCAATTTTATCATGGTGGTCGCTCTGAGTCTGGCATTTACGCCCTTTTCTTCGATAGCGGCCGCCGACGTTCTGCCCTCCTGGAAAGACGGCAAGACCAAGCAGGCCATCGTCCAGTTCGTCAAGCAGGTGACGACCAAGGGTGGACCGAAATTTATCCCTACCGCCGAGCGCATCGCGGTCTTCGACAACGACGGCACGCTCTGGGCGGAGCAGCCGATGTATTTTCAGCTGGCATTCGCGCTGGACCGCGTGAAGGCCGTGGTGCCTCAGCACCCCGAGTGGAGGGAGAAGGAGCCCTTCAAATCGGCGCTGGCCGGCGATTTGAAGGGGGTTGCGGCCGGTGGCGAGAAAGGACTGATCGAGCTCATCGCGGCGACCCATGCCGACACGACGAGCGAGGGTTTCGAAAAGGCTGTCACGGAGTGGCTTTCGACGGCGAAGCACCCGCGCTTCAAGCGCCCCTACACCGACCTGGTCTACCAGCCGATGCTCGAACTCTTGGCCTACCTGCGTGCCAACGGCTTTAAGACTTACATCGTTTCGGGCGGCGGGGTCGAGTTCGTGCGCGCCTTTGCCGAGAAAGTCTATGGCGTGCCGCCGGAGCAGGTGGTCGGCAGCAGCATTAAGACCAAATACGAGGTGCGCGACGGCAGGCCGGTGATCGCGCGGCTGCCCGAAATCGACTTCATCGACGACAAGGCCGGCAAGCCGGTCGGCATCCACAAGTTCATCGGCCGGAGGCCGCTCATGGCCTTCGGCAACTCGGACGGCGACTTCGAAATGCTGGAGTGGACCACCGCGGGCCCGGGCCCCCGTTTCGGGCTGATCGTCCATCACGACGACGCCCTCCGCGAGTGGGCCTACGACCGCGAATCCCACATCGGCCGCCTGCAGCGGGGGCTGGACGAAGCTCCGCAGCGCGTCTGGGTCATCGCCAGCATGCAGCGCGATTGGAAGCGGGTGTTTCCGTTCGAGAACTGATTTGATTGAAATTTTACCGAACAATTCAAAAATGGGTGGAAATCCCATGGCAGAAGCTGACAAGGAGTTCCAGAAAGCGGTTGACGACCACCTCAAGCGCCTCTATGAGCAATACAATAGCAACAACAAGGCTTTTACCGCCACCCACATCGGCCACCTGTCCCTATTGAAGTGGAACGACGGCGGGGTGGCCAACAGCAGTGCGCACTAAAAACCCTGACCCGGACGCACCGAGAGGAATCAACGCGCAATGCTCAGACTACTAAAAGGGATCGCCCTCCTCGTCGGCCTATCCGTCGTCCTCCTGATGACCGGCTGGGCGACCCTTGCCATTTACTGGTCGGATCTCTCCGCCGACTGGCTGCGGACCGGGTTGGCGGGAGGATTCGCGCTCGCAACGGTGTCGGCATTTCTTTTCCTGCCGAACCGCATGCGGACGCTGATCGGGTTTTTGGTTGCCTTTGCCGCCATCGTGGTGTGGTGGCTGACCATTCCGGCATCGAATGGACGCAACTGGCAGGCCGATGTCGCCGTGCTGCCGTATGCCAGCATCCAGGGCGAACGGGTGACTCTCCACAACATCCGCAACCTCCAGTACCGGAGCGAAGCGGACTTCGACGCTCGCTACTACGACAAGACCTTCGATCTGAGGCATTTGGATGCGGTCGACCTGATCGCGGTCTATTGGATGGGGGATGCGATCGCCCATGTGATGATCAGCTTCGGTTTTCAGGAGACCGATTTCGTGGCCTTCTCCATCGAGATCCGCAAGGAGCAAGGCGAAGCCTACTCGACCCTCAAGGGCCTTTTCAAGCAATACGAGCTGACCCACATCGTCGGCGATGAGCGCGATCTGATCCGGGTGCGCACCGACGTCCGCAACCCGCCGGAGGATGTCTATCTCTACCGCCTCCAGATCTCTCAAGCGAACGCCCGCAAATTCTTCATGGAATACATCCGGCAGATCAACACCATGAAGGAGGCGCCCGAGTGGTACAACACCCTGACCACCAACTGCACCACGAACGTGGTGCGCCACGTGCGGGCCTTCGGCGGCCTGGCGACCTACAACTGGAAGGTGCTGCTCTCCGGCTATGCCCCGCAGTACGCCTATGAGCTCGGAACGCTCGACACGCGCCTTGCGTTCGAAGAGCTCCGGAAGCGAAGCTACATCAACCCGAAAGCGCGTGCCATCGGCGACGATCCGGATTTTTCGCGCAAGATCCGTTCTGGTCTGCCGACGCCCGGGAACTGACGCCGCCGCCGGCATCAGCCCCGGTAGGTGCGGTAGTCGATCTTGTACTGCTGCGCCTTGTAGGCGAACTTGCGCACGGTGGTCTGCAGGATCTTGGCGGCGCTGGTGATGTTGCCGCGGGTGTTCTTGAGGGCGTCGATGATCATCTCCCGCTCCAGGTTGGCGACGGCCTCCTCGAGCGAGAGCGCCGGCAGGGTGCCGGACTCCTTGCCGGTCTGCAGGGTCGGCGGCAGGTGGTAGCTGTGGATCACCCCCTCCTCGCAGAGCAGCACGGCGCGCTCGATGCAGTTCTCGAGCTCCCGCACGTTCCCGGGCCAGTGGTACTGCATCAGCATGTCGATCGCCGGGGTGGAGAAGCGCCGGATCTCCTTGTGGTTCTCCTTGGCGTACTTCTCCAGGAAATAATCGGCCAGGAGCAGGATGTCGGTCTTGCGCTCGCGCAGGGGCGGCATGTAGATGGGGAAGACGTTCAGGCGGTAGTAGAGATCGCCCCGGCAGGTCCCCTC
>JBFYWT010000005.1:0-3955 GCA_041310895.1 Desulfobacteraceae bacterium
CGCCTACGAAAGTTTCGGCATGGTCGCACTCGAAGCCCTGGCCTGCGGTACGCCGGTGGTCGCAACCCCGGTCGGCGCCATGGAGGAGCTGCTGCGAGACGGCGGGAGCGGCCGGATCGCCGCGGATTTCAGCGTGCCCTCGCTCGCGGATGCGATCGAACAGACGCTCCAGGACCGCGAGCGCCGGCCGGTGGCACCGGAAATCGTCCGCCGATCGGCGCTGCGGTTCAGCTGGCACCGGGTGGCGGCGGATGTGTTGCAGATCTATAAACGCGTGCTGGCCCCCCGCACGCCGGCCCACGACCCCGCCGAGTTTGGTCATCACCGCCACAGCGCAGGGGCGGCCTGCTGCGGCTGCGGGGTCTATGCCGCCCTGGGAAGTGGGAGGTGATGGGATGTCCGCAACTGATATCCTTGTGATCGCCGCCCACCCGGACGACGCCGAGTTCGGCGCGGCCGGGACGGTGGCCAGGTGGGTGCGGGAGGGACGGCGCGCGGCCTACCTCGTCTGCACCAGCGGCGAGAAGGGCACGACCGACCTGTCTCTCGCTCCCGCGCGATTGATCGAGATCCGCGAGGAAGAACAGCGCGCCGCCGCCCGGCTCCTCGGGGTCGAGGAGGTGCTCTTCCTGCGCCGGCCCGACCAGGGCCTGGAGGATACCCCCGATTTCCGCAAGCTCATCGTACGCATGATCCGGACCTTCCGCCCGCAGATCGTCATGACCTCCGACCCCTACCGGCGCTACATCTGGCACCGCGACCACCGCATCATCGGCCAGGTCGTCCTGGACGCGGTCTTCCCCTACGCCCGCGACCATCTGGCCTACCCCGATCTGATTGCCGAGGGCCTCCTGCCCCACAAGGTCCGGGAGCTCTACTTCTGGGGCGCGGAGGAGATCAACCATCGCTCGGACATTACCCAGACCTTCGATCTGAAGATCGCCGCCCTGCGCTGCCATGTAAGCCAGGTGCGCGAGTTCACGCGCGGCGACCCCGCCGAGTGGCTGCGCCAGCGCTGCCGGGAGATGGCGGCGGGGGAGTCCTTCGGGCTGGCGGAGGGGTTCCACCGCGTCGAAGCCCCCCCTTAGGCAACTTCGTAACAGGCCCAATTTCTGCGTTGTGCTTCGCCTCACACTCGCTGCGGCGTATGGGTAGTACGCCTCGCTCGGTGAAGGCTCGCACGCCTTGAACTTGGGCCCGTTACGAAGTTACCGACTCAGACCTATCTGGATTCGGACGGTTTCCGGTAGCGGACCTCGGGCAGTTCGCGGGGCGAGTCGGTGCGGAAGGTGAAGGCGGTGAGGGAGCCAGTGGCGGGATAGCCGCCGGTGAACCCCAGAGCGTGGAGGTTGGCCTTGTGCCGGGGCGCGAGGTCCAGCCCGCGCGCCCAGAGCATCGCAAAGACGATCACATCCCCGTGGGTCACGCCGGCGACCTTACGGCCGAGGTGCTGTCGGCGCACCTTGTTGAAAAACGCGCGCGCCCGGGCGACGATATCGGCCGGCTGCTCGTAAGGCGGCCCCACCCCGGTGTAGACATCCCCCTGCCGCGCATCCACCTCGGCCCCCGGCCGCCCCTCGAAGGCGTTGTGGATCTCGATCAGGTGCCGGGTCCGGCGCAGGGCCACTCCCGGGTGAAATGCGGCGATCTCCCGCGCCGTCTGGCGGGCCCGCAGGAGGGGGCTGCTGTAGAGCGCCGCCACGCCGGTCCCTGCCAGGAAGCGCCCGGCGGCCCGGGCCTCTTCACGTCCCCGCGCGCTCAGCCGGAAGCGCGGCAGTCGCCCGTAGAGAATTTTTTGCGGGTTGTGGACGTTTCCGTGGCGGACGAGCACGATGGTGGTGGACGGGTTCATCACCTGACCTCATCCCGCCGCCGGGAGTCGGCGGCGGGCTATCCTCTCAGTTTTGCGAGCAGGTCGCGGCAGAGCGATAGGAAATGCCCGGCCTCCTTTTCACGCGGCCGCGGCAGCCCGACCCGGATCTCCTCCCGGATCCGCCCCGGGTTCTGGTCCATGAGCAGGATCCGGTCGGCCATCTTGACGGCCTCGGCAACATCGTGGGTGACAAAGAGAATCGTGTGGTTGAGCGCCTCCCAGAGCGCGAGCAGCAGGTTCTGCATCTCCTCGCGGGTCTGCGCGTCCAGGGCGGCAAAGGGCTCGTCCATGAGAAGGACCGCCGGCTTCAGGATCAGGACCCGCGCGAGCGCCACGCGCTGCTTCATCCCGCCGGAGATCTCGCGCGGCAGGTAGCTGCGGAATTCGGTCAGGCCGACCAGGGCGAGGAAGCGCTCGACCTCCGGCCGGAGGCTCCGCTGGGGGGCGCGCAGCCCGAAGGCGATGTTCTCCTCCACCGTCAACCACGGGAAGAGGGCGTCTTCCTGGAACACCACGCACCGGTCCGGCCCCGGGCGGGAGACCGGCCGGCCGTCCAGCAAAAGGCGGCCCGCCGTCGGCGGAATGAAGCCGGCGAGGATGTTGAGAAGCGTCGTCTTGCCGCAGCCGCTCCGGCCGAGGATGCAGATCATCTCCCCCCGCACCACATCGACATCGATCCCGTCCAGGACCTTTTGAAAGGCGCCGGCCCCGGAGAAGGTCTTGGAGAGTCCGCGGATCTCGAGGATCCGCTGCCGGGGCGGCGCTGCCGGGGCGGGAGAGATGAGCTTCAGGCGCGATTTCACGAAAGCCTCCGCGCGCTTTTGAAACAGAACCGCATAAACTGGTGCAGCAGGAGGTCGCTCACCCGGCCCAACACGGCGATAAGGATGATGCCCACCACGATCATGTCGATCCGTCCGAGCATCCGCGCATCCATGATGACCGCGCCCAGCCCGTTCGGCACCCCGGTCAGTTCGCCCAGCACGAGATAGGCCCAGGCGATCCCCAGCCCCAGCCGCAGCCCGGTGATGATCTGGGGCATGGCGGCCGGCAGGAGGATGGTGAAAATCCCGCGCACCGGGGGGATGCCGAGCATGGCCCCCGCCTGGAAGTAGATCGGATTCACCTGGCGCACCCCGCTCGCGGTGTTGAGGTAAATGGGGAAAAAAGCGGCCAGGGCCACCAGGAAAACGGTGGTTTTGAGGCCGATCCCGAACCACACCATGGCGAGCGGCAGCCAGCTGATCCCCGGCACCGCGCGCAGGGCGTTGATGGTGTTGCTGATCAACCGGTTGACCAGGGCCCTCCGGCCCGAGAAAAACCCGGCCGGGATCCCGACGGCGACCGCGAAACCGAAACCGAGCCCCACGCGCACAATGCTGCTCGTGAAATCCTCCCAGAAGCGCCCGGCATAGGGCATCCCGCCGGGGCTCCCGAAGAGGTATCCGTAGGCCGCCCCGCTGATCTGAACCGGATGCGGGAGGAGATAGGCCGGGATGGCCCCGGATTCGCTGGCGGCGAACCAGAGCGCCAGCATGGCGGCTGGGATGAGCCAGGGCTGGGCGGCATGCAGGCTCCCGCGCCGGGTGGTGTCGTCGCTCACATCCGCCTCCTTCGGTCAGGGCTGAAGCCGCTTGGCCGCGGCGCGGACGAAGCTGAGATCGAAAAGCCCGTCGTAGTCCGGCTGGCGCTCGATGAGGCGGAGGGCCTGCAGCCGCTCGCCGAGCGCCCGGGTACCGGCGACGAATGCCTCGTCCATGGCCCAGGCCAGTTCGATGTTGCGCGCGGCCTTCTCCAGGACGGGCCGCGGCGTGCCGAAAGACTCCGCCCGCCGGTGCCACTCGTCGGGGCGGGCCTTGAGATGCTCGGTGGCCTGGGCATGGGCCAGCACCACCTCGTCGACGAGCCGCGGATTTTTCGCAATCGTATCCCGCCGGACCAGCAGGGCGGCATTGATGGTGCCGATCGCATCCCCGAAATAGGGATAGGAGAGAATCCGGCCGTAGCCCTGGTCCACGGCCAGGGCCGGCAGGGGCTCGCCGGACAGGAAGGCGTCGATGGCCCCGCCGGCGAGGGCCGTCC
>JBFYWT010000016.1:0-15831 GCA_041310895.1 Desulfobacteraceae bacterium
GGACGATGCAGACCCGCTCCTTGCCCTCGCGCGCCACCACGTAGTACTTCTTGATCTTGTGGAACGAGAGCTTGTGCTGGATGGCGAGCTGTTCCAGGTCGGGCTTGGTGAATTTCATCAGGACGAGCTTCGAGACCCCGCGCTCGCAGATGCGGATCAGGGCGCGCGAGGCGCTGCTGCTGGCATAGACCGTCGTGATGCCCGGCACCCGCCGGAGGTACTGGGCCGCCACGATGGCCGCCGTCCGCCGCCCGCCGGACATGACCGGCTGCCCGTAATGCTCGAAGAGCTTGCGCTGGAGGTCCTCGGCGGCCTTCTCGCCTTTCTCGTAGAGCTCCTTCGAAATATAGCGCAGGCTGCGGGCGAGGTCCTCGGCGGCGTCGCTGATCGGCCAGTCGATACGCACGTGGTAGTGGGAGAGCAGGTAGCGGCTGTGCGAGGACCGGCTGGCGTCGCGCTGGATCAGCAGGGCGTAGTCCACCGGGAGGAGGACGCGGATGAAGTTGCGAAAGTGAATCGAGTCCAGATAGCGGTAGCTGCGGTCGAACTCCGAGAGCTGGGGAAAGCTCTTGGCGCGCAGCAGGTTGACTTTGGTGGTGCGGCTCTCATCGAAGAAGCGGATGTACTTCTTGTGTTCGGGCGGGACGGCGTCTTCGACGAAGATGACGAGAAAGGAGTTGTGCAGCTCGTATTCCTCGTCCGGGACCCGGCCGCGCGGCTTGAGCTCGCGCTTTTCGACGAACGGGTAAGGAAGCTGCCGGCTTATGAAGTTGTCGTAGGAGTCGATCAGCGCGTACTGAATGAGCGACTGGTCCAAATCGTCGCGGAGCAGTTCGTAGTACGAACGTCTGAGCTTGCCGGCGAGGCTCAGCTCTTCGCGGTAGTTCCAGAAAGACACGCCTCGCTCCTCTCCGCTGAAACCGCTCCCCTGCCGCGAGCGCCTTCCGCCCGAATACGCGCCGACTTCGTTCCTTCCCCCCTCATCCCTTACACCATAGCACAACCGTGGATGGAAATAAAGCGCGTCATTTCAATCGGTTCTCGGCAGGATCATTTCAAACTGGTTTTCACCCGCAGGGTAAAAACGATCTACTTTTTTTTCTGCTTTTCCAGCCAACGGTAGAGCGGGTCGCGGAAGAGAACGCCGATGAGAATGAACAGGAGCGACAGCCCGGTAATGATCAGGAAAAAGGTGTAATCCTTGTGGTAGATCGAAGCCCCCTGGACGCTCAGGGCGAGAGTGCCCGGCATCCGCCCGAGGGTGGAGACCACGAAGAAGACCTTGGCCGGAAGCGTGGTCAACCCGAGGATCATGCAGAGGTAATCCTTGGGGAAACCGGGGACGAGGTAGAGGATGAAGATGACGAAAACCCCCTTG
Organism: Desulfobacteraceae bacterium; assembly: GCA_041310895.1. Taxonomy (GTDB): domain Bacteria; phylum Desulfobacterota; class Desulfobacteria; order Desulfobacterales; family SpSt-501; genus SpSt-501. The sequence goes on from JBFYWT010000016.1 coordinate 1,379, forward strand.
AACTGCACCAGGCGGTTGAACTTTTCGTAAAGCTCCTTGCTGGTCAGCCGCCGCACGACCCCCTCGCCCAGCAGTCGGCCGATTGCGAAATTGAACATCGAGCCGGCCGTCAGCGCGATGGTGGAGAGCAAAAAACCGGTCCAGGCGCCGAAAATATACCCTCCCAGGAAGCCGGTGATCTCCCCGGGGATGGGCGCGAACAGCACCTGGCCGAACTGCAGCCCCATAAAGACCAGCGTGGCCGCCCGGCCGTAGGACTGGACGAATTCCCGCACCCACTCCCGATCGCTCAAAAGCTCGTAGGCACCCACCAGCTGGTCGCGGACCGATGGGACCAACAGCAGCAGGAAAATGGAAGACATGAGCAGCAGGACCACGATGATGACCGTCAGAGATTTTCCCATGCCTATGCGTCCACTGCCCCTTCGCGCGCCTTTCCGCGCCGTTTCACCCGGAGGGCAACCGAACCCCTATCGCCCCAAAACGTCATGACCCCCGTTTGAACCATCGCCGCCAGAAGCAGATTCCCTGATTGGGATCACGCTGCTTCTCAAGTGATTTCCGGCGTGCCCAGCGCTCCAGAAACCCAACCTGCCCCGCCTCGCAGGCCCGGTTCAAGCGCTCCTCGTGCACCGCAACCCCCTTTCGGCTTGTGAGGGCGGCGCGCAAACACTCGGTCTTTTCCGCGCAGGAGAGGCATTCCGCCGGGGTGTGCCGGAGGCCGTCCTCACCCAAGGGGAAGACCTGGCTCAGATCGGCGAAACATTCCGGCGGGCGCCCGCGCGCTTTACCCGCCATCGACCATCTCCCAGGCTGCGGTATGCCCCTCCGCGATTCCCTCTCCCGCCCCGAAGGCCCCCGCCTCGGCCTGCATACGGGCGATCCGGCCGCTGTCGGCAAAGCTGAAATAGCGGCCCTCCCCCATAACCAGGTGCTCGTGCACCGTGATGCCCATCAACCGGCCGGCGAAGACCAGCTGCCGGGTGATGGCGGCATCTTCGGCCGACGGGGTCGGGTCGCCCGAGGGGTGGTTATGGGCAAAAATCAGCGCGGCCGCTCGATGCCCGAGCGCGGCCCGGATCACCTCCCGGGGATAGACGCTGCTCGCGTTCAGTGTGCCCTCGAAGAGGGTCTCCAGGGCCAGGACCCGGTTCTTGGTGTCCAGAAAAACCGCGACAAAACACTCCCGGCTACGGTCGCGGATCTTGCCGTTCAGATAGTCGAAGAGCTCGCGCGAGTTGCAGAGGGCATCCCTGCCCACCACCTTTTTCGCAAGGTAGCGCTCGGCCACCGCCTTGGCCAGCCGAATCCCGAAGGCGTTGGCCGGACCGATGCCGGCCACCTCCTCGAGCTCATCCTGTCCGGCCGCGAGCACCCCCTGGAAGCTCTTGAAGCGCGCCAACGCGCTCTTCGCTGCCGCCTTGCAATCCTTGCGCGGGGTGCCCAGGGTGAGCAACAGCTCGATCACCTCGTAGTCGAGAAACCCTTCCAGGCCGGCTTCCAGGAAGCGCTGCCGCAGCCGCGCCCGGTGCCCCGCCCCCTTGTGCTCCTTGGGCTGGTTCAGAGCGTCCGGCGGTGCCATGGCTCCACTCTTTCTCGATGCATTATGAGCTAGTGGCCAGAAGAAGCAGCGCTGATCGATCGCGGCTGGAAGCCGCTCCCACATAAAAACCAGGACTGAACCGAAAGTCCGGCGTCAACGGCAAGCTCACGGCGCTTCGGCCGAACGGCTATCATACTATCGGCCGGCACCGGCAGAACCTTAACGCCGCCTTCCCAGACCCGGGTGGAACTCGATGGCGAAGCCCAAAGACCCAATTTCAAGTCGCGCGAGCCCCGCGGCACGAGGCGTACTGGCAGTACGCCGCAGTGACGGCGGGGCGAAGCGCAACGCCGAAATTGGGCTTTCGGCTTCGCCATCACTCGTCGTCCAGCTCCGGCTTGAGTTCCCGCGTCATCAGCTGGAACAGCGCCTCCTTCGGCGGCAGGTCTTCGTAGAGGATGCGGTAGGCCTGGTGGCAGATCGGCATCTCGACCCCCAGCTGCCGGGAGAGGTTGTAGACCGATTCCGAGGTGTGGACCCCCTCGGCCACGCTGCGCGTCGTGGCGAGGATCGCGGAGAGCCGTTCCCCCTGACCGATCTTGAAACCGAGCGTGTGGTTGCGGCTCAAGTTTCCGGTACAGGTCAGGATCAGGTCGCCGTAGCCCGCCAGCCCGGTGAAGGTGCGCGGGTTCGCTCCCAGGCGCAACCCCAGCCGCCGGATCTCCGTCATGCCGCGCGTGATAAGGGCTGCGCGGGTGTTCAGCCCGAACCCCAGGCCGTCGACGATGCCCGCGGCGATGGCGATCACGTTCTTGACCGATCCGCCCAGCTCGACCCCCATGACATCCGCGTGGGTATAGACCCTGAAGAACGGAGTGGCGAACACCGTCTGCACCTGCCGCGCGAGCTCCGGGTTATGCGAGGCCGCCGTTACCGTGGTCGGCATCCGGCGCGCCACCTCCGCGGCAAAGCTCGGCCCCGAGAGGACCCCCAGCCGCAGGTCGGGGAGCCCGAGCGTTTCCTTGAGCACCCCGGTCATGGTCAGATAGGTCCGGTTTTCGATCCCCTTCGAAGCCGATACCACGCAGGTGTCCGGCCCAAGCGCATCCGCCATGGCCGTGGTGGTCGCACGCATGACGTGGGAAGGCACCACCACCACCACGAGCTCTTTGGCCGCCACGGTCCGCACGAGGTCGGTGGAGACGTTCAGGTTCGGGGAGAGCGCCACTCCCGGGAGAAAGAGGCGGTTTTCGCGCCCGGTGCGGATCTGGCCCGCCACCTCGGGCTCGTACACCCACAGGTCCACGCGAAAGCCCTTTTCGGCCAGCAGGTTCGCCAGGGTGGTCCCCCAGCTGCCCCCGCCGACCACCGCGACCCGGAGCTCCCCTGGACCTTCCTGCGCGCTAGGTTGCATCGCCGCCGCCCTCCTCCACCGCTTTTTCCTCCTCGTCTTTCTCGCCCAGGCGCACGGCGCCCACGACCCGCTCGCCCTCGTCCACCCCGATCAGCTTCACTCCCTGGGTGTTGCGGCTGATCACCGAAATCCCGCGGATTGAGGTGCGGATGACCTTGCCGATGGTGTTCATCAAAATCACGTCGTCCTGGTCGTTGACGACGAGGCTCGCCACCACCTTGCCGTTGCGGGCGGAGGTCTTGATGGCGATCACACCCTTGCCGCCGCGCCGGTGCACCGGGTACTCGTCGATGGAGGTGCGCTTGCCGAAGCCGTTCTGGGTGACGGTGAAGAGGGTTTCGCCGTGGCTCAACACCTCCATGCTGACCAGCTTTTCATCCGGGGCGAGGCTCATGCCGCGCACCCCCGTGGCCGTCCGGCCCGAAGGGCGCACATCGGACTCGTGGAACCGGATCGCTTTGCCTTCGGCCGAGCCGAGGAAGACGTTCATGGTGCCGTCGGTGATGTGGGCGGCGATCAGCTCGTCTTCTGCGAGCAGGTTGATGGCGATGATGCCTCCGGTACGCGGCCGGCTGTAAGCCATGAGATCGGTCTTCTTCACGAGGCCGTTCTTCGTGGCCATGATAACGTACTTTCCCGGCGCGAACTCGGGCACGGCCAGTACCGTCGTCAGCCGCTCCTGCTCCTCCATGTTAAGGAGGTTGACGACAGCCTTGCCCAGGCTCAAACGCCCGGCCTGCGGAATGTCGTAGCACTTGCACCAGTAGACCTTGCCCAGGTTCGTGAAAAAGAGAAACGTGTGGTGGGTCGAGGCCACGAAGAGCCGCTCCACGAAATCGTCCTCGCGGGTGCCCATGGCGGTCACCCCCTTCCCGCCGCGGCGCTGGCTGCGGTAGATCGTGATGGGGTTGCGCTTGATGTAGCCGCGGTTCGAAATCGTGACCACCATGTCTTCCTCGGCGATCATGTCCTCGATCGAAATCTCGCGCACCTCATCGACGATCTCGGTCAGGCGCGGGTCGCCGAACTGGGCTTTGAGCTCGGCGAGCTCCTGCGTGATGATGTCGAGCACCCGCCGCTCGCTCGCCAGGATCTCCCGGAAGCGGCCGATGTCCAGGAGCACGTTGCGGTATTCCTCCACGATCTTCTCGCGCTCGAGCCCGGTCAGCCGCTGCAGGCGCATGTCCAAAATGGCCTGGGCCTGGAGCTCGGAGAGCCGGAAGCCGGCCATCAACCCTTCGCGCGCCTCGGCCGGCGTGGCCGAGCGGCGGATCAGCGCCACCACCTCGTCCAGGTGGTCGAGGGCGATCGTGAGCCCTTCCAAAATGTGGGCGCGCGCCTCGGCCTTGGCGAGATCGAAGCGCGTGCGCCGGATGACGATCTGCTTGCGGTGCAGAACGAAATGCTCCAGGATCTGCTTCAAGTCCAGGAGCTCGGGGCGGTTGTCGACAATGGCGAGAAAGATGACCCCGAAGGTGGCCTCGAGCCGCGTGTGCTTGAAGAGCTGGTTAATGATGACCGGGGCCATCCCGTCCTTCTTGAGCCCGACGGCGATGCGCATCCCCTCCCGGTCGGATTCGTCCCGGACGTATCGGACCCCCTCGATCTGCTTGTCCCGCACCAGCTCGGCGATCTTCTCGACCAGCCGCGCCTTGTTGACCTGAAAGGGGAGCTCGGTGATGACGATGGTTTCGGCCTGGCTGCGCTTGTCGGTCTCGACCATCACCCGCGCCCGGACGCGGATAATGCCCCGTCCGGTGGTGTAGGCGTCGCGGATCCCCTCCTTGCCGTAGATGATTCCCCCCGTCGGAAAGTCCGGCCCGGGGATGTGGGCCATCAGCGCCTCGCAGCTGATCCCGGGCGCGTCGATCAGGGCGGTCAGGGCGTCGATGACCTCGCCGAGGTTGTGCGGGGGGATGTTCGTGGCCATGCCGACCGCGATCCCGGCCGAGCCGTTGACAAGCAGGTTCGGGACCTTGGAGGGCAGGACCGAGGGCTCCGCGAGGGACTCGTCGTAGTTGGGGACGAAGTCCACGGTCTCCTTGTCCAGGTCCACGAGCATCTCGTGGGCCAAGCGCTGCATCCGGATCTCGGTGTAGCGCATGGCCGCCGGCGGGTCGCCGTCGATCGAGCCGAAATTGCCCTGGCCGTCGACCAGCGGGTAGCGCATGGAGAAATCCTGGGCCATGCGCACGATGGTGTCGTAGACGGCGACATCGCCGTGGGGGTGGTACTTGCCGATCACGTCGCCGACGATACGCGCAGATTTCTTGTAGGGCTTGTTGAAGTCGTTTTTCAGCTCGCCCATGGCGTAGAGCACGCGGCGGTGAACGGGTTTGAGCCCGTCGCGCACATCCGGCAGCGCCCGGCCGATGATGACGCTCATGGCGTAGTCCAGGTAGGACTTCTTCATCTCCTTTTCGATGCTGACTTCAGGCGCTGAGGGGATCTGCGTCATGGGAACTCCTGGCATGCCATCGGTTTACTGTCGAACCGCCGCCGAAAGGGTCGGCGGGGGGCGCAGCGGCGTTTTCCGAACGGGGAGTGCGATCCACGGGCGTGCGGCGCATAAAACACGCCACGGCATCCGGTTTACCGCGGCAACCCGGCGGCCGTGGCGGGCACGGAAACAAACACGGTCAAAACAGCGCTATCGGCTGACGAAGGCCCCGGCAGCCACCAGCAGCATGACCTGATAAATGGCGATCGATGTCAGGGAATCGGTAAAGTGGTAGACGATGCCGCCGCCGATGATGGCCGGCACCGCAAAGAAGACCAGGATTCCGATTCTGCGAGCGACATCCATGGAAACGTTTCCTTCCGATGCGTTTTGAGTTAACTAGTAGCAATAATAGCAAATCATGTAAACAAAAATCTTGACGACTTCGTAGAAACCCCAATCTCTGCGTTGCGCTTCATCCCGCGGTCGCTGCGGCGTACTGGCAGTGCGCCTCGCGCCGCGGAATTCGCGCGCCTTGATCTTGGGCTTCCAATGAAGTTGTATTTTTTCCTGTGGGAGCGGCATCTTGCCGCGATGATCGTGGCTGGAAGCCACTCCCACAAGGGCGACACTCAATTTCCGATAGGGTGGCGCTGGGCGCCATAAACTGCCTTTTACAAAGTCGGCTGTATGAAGAAAGTTTTAGGCGTCCGTCAAATTCTCAGGCCTCGACGATCATGGCCATGCCCATCCCGCCCCCGATGCACATGGTGATAAGCCCGGTGCGGTAGCCCTTGCGGCGCATGTGGTGCATGGCCGTCACCACCTGCCGCGCGCCGGTGGCTCCGATCGGGTGGCCGAGTGAAATCCCGCTGCCGAGCTCGTTCGGTCGTTCGCTTTTCAGTCCGAGCTCGCGCATGCAGCCGATGGCCTGGGCGGCGAAGGCCTCGTTCAGCTCGATCATGTCGATATCTTCGAGGCGCAGGCCGGCCGTCTGCAGCACCTTGCGGACCGCCGGAACCGGCCCGAGGCCCATGTAGGCCGGATCGAGCGCGCCGGAGGCGAAGGCCTTGACCTTGAGCCAGGGCGTCAGGCCCAGCGCCTTGGCCTTCTCCGCGCTCATGATGAGGACGGCCGCAGCGCCGTCGTTGATGCCGGAGGCGTTTCCGGCCGTGACGGTGCCGTCGGGCTTGAAGGCCGGCCGGAGCTTGGCCATTTTTTCCATGGTGGTATCCATCGGCCGCTCATCGGTGGCGACGACGATGTCCCCCTTGCGGTCCTTGATCACCACCGGGACGATCTCCTCCGCGAAGAGCCCGCCCTGGATGGCGGCCCGGGCGCGCTGGTGGCTCAAGACCCCGAGCTCGTCCTGCTCGGTCCGACCGATGTTGTAGAGCGCGGCGATGTTTTCGGCGGTGACCCCCATGTGGTAGCCGTAGAAAATCTCGTAGAGCCCGTCGAAGACCATCAGGTCCAGAACCTCGCCCTTGCCGGTCAGCTCCATGCGGTAGCCCCAGCGGGCCTTGGGCATGGCCATGGGCGCAAGGCTCATGTTCTCCATCCCGCCGGCCACGACGACTTCCGCGTTGCCGGTCATGACGGCGGAGGCACCGAGGGCGATTGCCTTCAGCCCCGAGCCGCATACCTTGTTCACGGTCATGCCCGGGGTCTCCTTCGAGAGCCCGGCGCGGACCAGCGCCTGGCGCGCCGGGTTCTGGCCCTGGGCGGCCTGGAGCACGTTGCCCATGATGACCTCGTCCACCGCGACCGGCTGGGCGCCGCCGGCCCAGGTATGGGCCTTTTTCTCAAGTGCGATCAGCCCCTGTCCCTTGAGGGCGTCCGGGGCCGCCGCCTGCATGACCGGGCCCGGCGCCGGGCGCAGGTTGGCCCGTGTGAGGGTCTCCCGGATCACCAGGGCGGCCAGATCGATGGCCGGGACATCTTTCAAACCACCGCCGAACGAGCCGATCGCTGTTCGCGCACCGCTTACAATCACCGCCTCTTTCATGGCATTTCCTCCATTCACCTCACGTTTTTTGGATGACGTTGTAAGAGGCTCAATTTCTGCGTTGCGCTTCACCCCGCGGTCGCTGCGGCGTACTGCCAGTACGCCTCACTCCGCAAAGTTCGCGCGCCTTGAACTTGAGCCTCTTACAACGTCATCGCCAACCGTGTCGAAAATCCCAATCTCCGCGTTGCGCTTCACCCCGCGGTCGCTGCAGCGTACTGCCAGTACGCCTCACTCCGCAAAGTTCGCGCGCCTTGAACTTGAGCCTCTTACAACGTCATCGCTATCAACGCCGAAGGGACTTTGTATAGCACACCCCGCCGCCCCGGCAAAGCGGTTTTCGGGGCCAGAACGCCTAGTCCGGGCCGCGCTCGGCGGCCTGGCGCCGCAACTCCCGCCAGCGCGCCAGGCGCTCTTTCACGAGCTTTTCGTAGCCCCGGTCGGTCGGCCGGTAGAACACGCGGCCCTTAAGCTCCTCGGGCAGGTAGTCCTGCGGTACGACGGCCTCCTTGTAGTCGTGCGCATACTGGTAGCCCCGGCCGTAGCCGAGCTCCTTCATAAGGGACGTCGGGGCGTTGCGGATGTGGAGCGGCACCGGCAGGGAGCCGCTCGCGGCGACGGCCGCCTGCACCTCCCCATAAGCGGCGTAGATCCGGTTGCTCTTGGGCGCGGTCGCGAGGTACACGGCGGCCTGGGCCAGCGCAAGCTCCCCTTCCGGGTGACCCAGGAACCGAAAGGCCTCCATGGCGTTCAGGGCAACCCCCAGGGCCTGGGGGTCGGCGTTGCCGATATCCTCGGAGGCAAAGCGCACCATGCGGCGGGCGATGTAAAACGGATCCTCGCCCGAGGCAAGCATCCGGGCCAGCCAGTAGAGGGCCGCATCCGGGTCGCTCCCCCGCAGGCTTTTATGAAGCGCCGAGATGAGGTTATAGTGCTCCTCCCCGGCCTTGTCGTAGACCAGGGCCTTTTTCTGCAGCGCCTGCTGCAGGAGCGCCAGGCCGACCCCCCGGACGGCGCTCTCCCCCGGGGCGGCCGGCGGCACCAGGGAGGCCGCCACCTCGATCGCGTTCAGGGCCGCCCGGGCGTCGCCGTCGGCCACCCGCACGAGAAAGGCCAGCGCCTCCTCCTCCAACGCCAGCCGCGCCCGGCCCAGCCCGCGCTCCTCGTCCGCCAGGGCCTTGGTGATGATAGCGGCGATGTCCGCCTCGGACAGACGCTCCAGGGTCACCACCCGGCAGCGCGAGAGCAACGGGGCGATCACTTCGAAGGAGGGGTTTTCGGTGGTGGCGCCGATCAGGGTGATCAGCCCGCTCTCCACATGCTGCAGAAAAGCGTCCTGCTGGGCCTTGTTGAAGCGGTGGATCTCGTCGACGAAGAGCACCGTGCGCCGGCGGTGAAGCGCCCGCTGGTTGCGCGCCTCCTCGATCACCGCGCGGATCTCCTTGACCCCGGAGAGCACGGCCGAAAAATGCGCGAAGTGGGCCCGGGTCTCGCCGGCGATGATCCGCGCCAGGGTGGTCTTGCCGCAGCCGGGCGGCCCCCAGAGGATCATGGAGAAGACCCGGTCGGTTCGGACCGCGTGCCGGATCAGCCCCCCTTCGCCGAGGAGATGGCCCTGGCCGATGACCTCCTCCAGCCGCCGGGGGCGCATGCGCTCCGCGAGCGGCCGGGCCGCCTCGGCCTCCTTCAGGGCATGATGCTCGAAGATGTCCATCTCAAGACCGCCGCGGGCGCTCGCGGAAATACAAGCGCACCGGCGTCTGGTCCAACCCCGCCTGCTCGCGCAGCTGGTTGATCAGGTAGCGCTGGTAGGAGAAGTGCACCGCCTTGGGGTGGTTCACGAAGCAGACAATGGTCGGGGGCTTCGTGCTCACCTGGGTGCCGTAGTAAAACTTGACCGGCCGGCCGCGGTGAAGCGGCGGCGGGGTTCTCGTGAGGGCTGCCTCCAGCAGGCGGTTCAACTCGGCGGTGGCGATCCGCCGAACGTACTGGGCGTAGACCGTGTCGACCGCTGCGAAAATCTTGCTCACCCGGCGGCCGCTCAGGGCGGAGACCGTGAGGAGCGGGGCGAAGCTCAAAAATTTGGCCTGCCGCCGCAGCTCTTCGACCAGCCGGCGCTCGGCCCCCCCGCTTTTCTCGACCAGGTCCCACTTGTTCAGCGCCAGCACGCACCCGCACCCGCGCTCGAAGGCGTAGCCCGCGACCGTGACGTCCTGGTCGGTGACCCCTTCCCCGGCGTCCATGACGACCAGCGCGACATCGCAGCGCTCCAGGCTGCGCAGGGCTTTCAGCACGGAGAATTTCTCGAGCTTGCGGGATACCCGCCCCTTGCGGCGGATGCCGGCCGTGTCGATCAAGCGGTAGGTGGCGCCCCCGCGGCGATGGACCGTGTCGATCGCATCCCGGGTCGTGCCGGGCAGCGGGCTCACCACGAGACGCGGCTCCCCCAGAATGCGATTGATCAGCGAGGACTTCCCGACGTTCGGGCGCCCGACGACGGCCAGGCCGATCATGTCGGCGGGGGTCCCAACTTCCCCTTCGGCCGCCCCGCCGGACGCGGGGCGCGGCAGGGCCTGCACCAGAGCATCCAGAAAGTCCCCGACCCCATAACGGTGCTCGGCCGAGACCGGGTAGAGCGGCTCGATCCCCAGCCGGTAGAAATCCGCCAGGCGGCCCTCCTCTCCGGAGCCGTCGATCTTGTTCACCAGGTAGAAGACCGGCTTGCGGCTGCCCCGCAGGAGATCGAGCAGTTCCCGGTCGAAGGGCGACAGTCCGGCCTTCCCGTCCAGAACGAGCAGGAGGGCGTCGGCCTCTTCGATGGCCTGGAAAATCTGAAAGCGGATCTCCGTTGAAAACTGATCGTCGTCGGCGAAGCCTCCGGTGTCCACCACCATGAACTCGACCTCGTTCCAGGAGGCGTGGCCGTAGTGCCGGTCGCGGGTTACATGCGGAACGTCGTCCACGAGGGCGTCCTGGGTCCGGGTGAGACGGTTGAAGAGAGTCGATTTGCCTACGTTGGGGCGGCCCATGATGGCGACGATCGGTTTCATAAGAGAGGTGAGATGGTGGTAAGTTGATGGTGGTTGGTATTTAGTGTTTGGTTGTTGGTGTTTGGTGTTCAGTGATTATAGGGAGATCGCTCAAAATACAAGCGCAATGGGGTCAATGGATGATCTGACGCAGGAAGTGGCGGGCACGCTCGTGGCAGGGGTTGGCGAAAAACTCCTGCGGGGAGTTGGTCTCGAGGACGCTCCCGGCGTCCATAAAGAGCACACGGTGGGCGACCCGCCGGGCGAAACCCATCTCGTGGGTCACGACGATCATGGTCATACCCTCGGCGGCCAGATCGATCATGACATCGAGGACCTCCTTGCTCATCTCGGGGTCCAGCGCCGAAGTGGGCTCGTCGAAAAGCATGATTTTCGGCCCCATGCACAGGCTGCGCGCAATGGCCACCCGCTGCTGCTGGCCGCCCGAGAGCTGGGCGGGGTATTTCAGGGCCTGATCGGCAATGTGCACCTTCTCGAGAAACGCCATGGCGGCCTTTTCGGCCTCTTTGCGCGGCACCTTCCGCACCCACACGGGCCCCAGGGTGAGATTGTCGATAATCCGCATGTGGGGAAAGAGATTGAAGGATTGAAAGACCATGCCCACCTCGGCCCGCACGGCCTCGACGTTGCGGGTGTGGGCGCTAAGCTCGATCCCGTCGACGACGATCCGGCCGCGCTGGTGCTCTTCCAGGCGGTTGACGCAGCGGATGAGGGTGGACTTGCCGGACCCGGAGGGGCCGCAGATCACGATCCGCTCCCCCTTGGCGACTGCGAGATTGATCCCTTTCAGAACATGATGCGCCCCGAACCACTTGTGCACGTCGATCAGAGCGATCATCGTCTCCGGGGCGATCGTGATATCGGTCGGCGTGCACTCGTTCGTATCCACCGGATCACGACCCTCAAGGGTTTCTGGTTCCTGCATGATTTTATGGGGTTATCATCCAATGCCTGAACTTACAAGTTATATTCGCAGGTGCTTCTCTTTTTGATTGACACCGGCCGCGGATGGACCTAAGAAAAGAGTCCGTTTGTTTCTATCAACCTTTTGAAGGGTTCAACTCATTCGGTTACCCTTGACCCCTCGGCCCCTTGACCCCTCGAACCCTTTTTTTTTAAAGGTGCCCCGATGCTGAGCACGAACGACACCGTGGTTCTGATCGTCGACGTCCAGGAGAAACTGGTGCCGGCGATGTCCACCCGAGACGAGCTGATCGCAAACTGCCAGAAACTCATCCGCGGCGCGCGGGCGCTGGGAGTGCCGGTGCTCTGCACCGAGCAAAATCCGAAGGGGCTCGGCCCGACCGTGCCGGAGATCGCCGGGCTCCTGCCCGGCCCCGCCCCGGCCGTCAAATTCAGCTTCAGCTGCGGGGGCTGCGAGGAGTTCACGGGGCAGCTCAGCCGCGCGGCCCGCCGCAACGTTCTCATCGCCGGCATCGAAGCCCACGTCTGCGTCTACCAGACCGCCCTGGATCTTCACTCCCAGGGGTTCCACGTCGAGGTGGCGGCCGACGCCTGTGACTCGCGCCGGCCGGCGGACAAGCGCATCGGCCTCGAAAAGTGCCGTGACGCCGGGGTCGGCATCACCTGCGTGGAGACGGCCCTCTTCGAGCTCTTGAAGGTGGCCGAAGGGCCGGTTTTCAAAGAGATCGTAAAGATCGTCAAATGACGGATCAGCGGGTTCTCATCATCGGCGGCGGGATCGGCGGTCTGACCACGGCCCTGGCCCTGGCGCGGCGGGAAATCCGGGTGGACCTGGTTGAGCAGGCGGCCGGGGTCGGCGGCCATGCCGCCCGCCTGGCCTGCAAGGCCACCGAACGCTGCGTCAAGTGCGGGGCGTGCCTGGCCGATCAGACGATCGCCGCGGCGGTGGCGCATCCCTGGATCCGTCTTTATACCGCCTGCCGCGTCGCCGAGATCCGCCGGTCCGACCGCTACCGCTACACCCTCGCCCAGGACCCCCGGCAGGACCGCCCCGCGCGCACACTCCCGGGCGAAGCCGACGCGGTGGTGCTCGCCTCCGGGTTTCAGACCTTCGACCCCTCCGGAAAGCCTTACGGCTACGGCCTCTATCCGGACGTGATCACCAACCTCGAGCTGGAGGGCATGCTGCGGGAGGGCGGCGGTCTGCGCCGACCCTCGAACGGCGCTGCGCCGGGGCGCATGGCTTTCATCCAGTGCGTCGGCAGCCGCGACGCGACGCTGGGCCACTTATGGTGCTCCGGCTACTGCTGCGCGGCCGCCCTGCGCGCGGCGCGGCTCTTGAAGCACCACCGGCCCGCGCTCGACATCACGATCTTCTACATCGACATTCAGACCTTCGGCCGGGATTTTGAGCTCGTCTATGCCAAGGCCCGCGAGGAGATCCGTTTCGTACGCGCCATACCGGCCGACGCCTTCCAGGGCGAAGGGGCCACGCTGCGCCTGACCTGGGTCGAGACGAGCGTCAAGGGGGCCGTGGAGGAGGAGTTCGACCTCGTCGTGCTCTCAACCGGCATGACCCCCCGGCCGCAGACCGCGGAGCTGGCAACGTCTTTAGGCATGGCGCCCCCCGCGGCCGGGTTCCTTCGCAGCGCATGCCTTGGCGCGAAGGGCGCGTTTGTCGTCGGCGCCGCCCGCGGGCCGATGGGCATCGCCGACACCATCGCCGATGCCGGGCGCGTGGCCTGGCAAATCGTGCGCTTTCTCGAAGGGGGCCGTTGAAATGATCGCACGGGTCTGCATCTTCGGCGACACCGACTGCGCCTGGCAGACGGCCCGCCACCTGCTCGATGCCGGGCTCGGGGTCATCGTCGCCTCACGCCGCCCGTCCTCCGCGGCGCCCCACCCCGCCGCGGTGTCGGTGGATGGGCCCGCGCTGGAGGTCCTCACGGAGGCTACGCTTTGGGATTGCCGCGGCGCGGCCGGAGCCTTCACCCTGAGCCTGAAGACCGGCGCCGAGACCCTCACCCGCACGGCCGGCGCCGTGGTGGTCGCCGAATCCGACGAGCGCCGGCCGCTGGTTGCCGCCTACGGGCTGAGCCCCTCCCCCGCCGTTGTCGCCCTCTCGGCGTTTTCCTCCGCCGGCATGAGCCCGCGCGCGGCGGCGTCCGAGGGCCCGCAGGTGGTGTTCCTGAACGGGCTCGCGGCCGAGAGCCACCCTCTGATCGCCGCCGAGACCCTGCGCGCCGCTCTGAGTCTGAAAAAGGAGCGCGGGATCAGCACCGCCGTCCTGACCGGGAATCTTAAGGTCGCGGCCGACGGCCTCGAAGCCCTCTCGCGGGAGGCGCGCGCCGCCGGCGTTCTTTTTTTCAAGTTTGCCGCCACCCGGCCCGCAATCCGCCAGGAGCCGGACGGGTGCACCCGGCTGAGCTTTATCGACGAGGTCACGGGCGATCCCTGCCGCCTGCAGCCGGAGCGGATCGTGGTCGACGAGCAGGTGGTGCCCTCGGCGGCCGCCCGCGACCTGGCCCGGGCCCTAGCGATCGAGATCGACGGCAGCGGGTTCGTCCAGGCCGACAACGTCCACCGGCTGCCCGTTGCGACCAACCGCCGCGGCATCGTGGCAGCCGGCCCGGCGCGTTCGATCGGGACCGATCCCGCCGTCGAGGCCGCCAACGCCGTCCTGTCAACGCTGAGCGCCCTGGCTCCCGCCCCCGAAGACCGGGCCGCCATCGATCCCGGCCGCTGCATCCGCTGCCTGACCTGCGTGCGGGTTTGCCCCCACCAGGCCGTGCTCCTCGAGACACGGCCCGCGGTCGTGCCCGCGGCCTGCGAGCGCTGCGGCATCTGTGCCGCCGAGTGCCCGCGCGGCGCCATTCGCATTCCGGGGTTGGACGCGCACGCGCTTCTGGCGGAGATTGAACCTGCGGCGGCGGACGCCCCGCCCGGCGCCCCGCGCCTGACAGCCTTCTGCTGCAGCCGCTCGGCCGCCCTCGCCGCGCGCGCGGCGGCGGACCTGGACCGCGAGGGGTTGAGCGTAGTCACGGTGCCCTGCGCGGGCAGCCTTGCGCCGGAAA
>JBFYWT010000025.1:0-4269 GCA_041310895.1 Desulfobacteraceae bacterium
GGGTCACGTTATCGGTCTGCAGCAGGAGACTCCCGCCATCGGGCATGGCATCGGCGGCGTTGACCAGGAGGTTCAGCAGCACCTGCTCGATCTGGCCCCGGTCGGCGATGATCCCCTTGAGGTTTGGGGCCAGCGCGCGCTCGATGCGGATCTCCTTGCGCATACGGCCGAACGCATCCACCGTTTCGGCCACGAGATCGTTGAGCAGGAGCGGGCGGGACTCGTACTTCCCCTTGCGGGCGAAGCCCAGAAGCTTCGAGGTCAAATCCGCCCCGCTGCGCACCAGCTTCTCGATGTTCGCGAGCGCGCGCTGGTGGGCCTGGGCAACGGGCGCATCGAAGAGCATGAGCGAGACGTTGCCCTGGATAGCCATCAGGAGGTTGTTGAAATCATGCGCGATGCCCCCGGCCAGGGTCCCGATGGCCTCCATCTTCTGAGCCTGCTGGAGCTGGATCGTGAGTTTGCGCCGCTCCTCCGCGGAGCGCTTCTCCTCGGTGATGTCCTTGCTGTGGATCGCAAGCGTGACGACGTGACCGCGCTCATCGCAGATGGGGCTGATCGAGGAGAAAAAGGCCCGGCCCTCACAAGTGTCCTCGTAGAAAACGGGTTGTCCCGTGCGGATGACCTCCACCCCTTTTTGACGCCTTAAATCGGCCACTTCGGCCGGCATGAACTCCGCAATCGGACGGCCGATCATCTCTTCCGGGGTGGCACCGAGGCGGTTCGCGGCCAGCTCGTTCACGGCAAGGAGGATCCCGCGGGTGTCGATCAGGAAGGCGGCGGTGGGCGCGGCGTTCAGGAGCACCCGCGCGGTCGTTTCACTGAGGGGCAAATCCGGCGCACGGCCCCTTGGGGTGCGCTCCGCATCGGGGGGGGGTGGGCCCGATGCAACCGATTCAGGCTGGGGTTTATCCGGCTTTTTCGCCATAAGGCAATTTTCTGCAGGACCCGGCCTGGCTAACACCGGGTAGATTACGCAAGCCCCCATCGAACCTTTTCCTCCTGCGAATACAAAAGCACAATTCATGCCATTGCCTGTAAAAGCAGGTATGTTGATAACTGCATGGATATTCATGCAATTCGGATCGACACACCGCGGTTGCCCGCCAGGCGGGCAGCGCTTCGTGTTCCCGAGTGTCATTTTTTTGACTGAAACCGGTGCCTTTAGCCACCCCTAACCCCCCTGGTTTTTTTGACAATCTCGGTTGATAAAGATAAAATGAATCATGCCCTGAACTTCCTCGCTGGAGCGGGAGGTCCCCATGGAGCCCACCGCACTGAATTTGCGTTACCGTTCCACCGACCAGTTCGCCGGCCACTACCGCCAGTTGCAGACGGGCCGGGTGTTCATCCCCACCGAGCAGCCCCTTCCCGCCAAGGCGCTGCTGCGCCTGGTGATTCTGCTCCCGGACACCCCCCAGCGCCTGTCGCTTGAAATGAGGGTGATCGAATCGATCGACCGGAGCGCGGCCGCCGCCCAGAAAAAAACCTGCGGCATGCTCCTGGGAACGGCGGGGGATCCCCGCGCGGCGATGGAGGATCTCGCGCGGCAGATGCAAATGATTCCCGCGCTGAAAGGCCTGGCGGGGGGTGAACCGCCGCATCCGAGCGCAACCAAGCCGGAGCCGACGCGGGCCGGCGGCGCCTCTGCTCCCGGCCCGGCCACCCTTTCCATGGAGTGGATCCGCTCGGCCGTCGCCCAGGCCGAAGCCGCCCGCGAGAGGGAGGAGGAGCCCCCCCCGCTAAAGACCGCGGAACCCAAGAAAGAGCTCTCTGCCGCCGAACGCGACCGCATCAAACCGGTCGGAGAGTTCGTCATGGACCTGACCAAGGCCATGATGCGCTCCGGCTACTACGCCGCCGAGCATCCCGGCTCCCACAACGCCAAGCAGGGACTCTTCGACGCCCTGCAGCGCTGCCTCGGGGAATCTCCGGAAATCACCATCTCCCACCAGCAGACCCGCGAGAAGGACGAGATCCTGATCACCGGCATCCTGGATGAGCCCGTCAACGTGCGCGCGGTGGTGGGCGCCGGCATGGCGGAGCTCTTCGTGCCCAAGCTCGCCGAGTGCATGAACCGCAAGGCGCTCATGAGCGTCGCGATTAAAAAATCGATCCCCCCGGCCCACTTCGAGGGGTTCATCGACGTGATGAGCGACCCGAAGGCCGACCGCGGCGAAAACGCCAAGGTGGGCGCCCTGCTGACGCGCACCTTGCTCGAGCGCGGGATCTCCGCCATCTCCTGCGTCTTCATGGACGACATCATCGTCCTCGAGAAAAACCTGCCGTGGCGGGTCGAAATGGCGATCCAGCGCCTGGCCAAGGACCTCAAGGTCCTGCCCATGTTCAAGGGAGAGTCGGATGACACCATCAAGCGGCTGAAGCTGCAGATCATCCAGGACATCCTGCGCCCGCTCAAACACCCCGAGTTCCTGAAGGACCTGATCATCAACTGCTACGTCATTGCCCAGCACGTCAAAACCATCCAGGAAGAGGACATCGAAAAGGTCATCATCGAGGCCTTTCCGCTGGAGGCCCTGCTGCCGACATCCAATTTCATTTTCGCCGAGTTGAACCGTCTGAAGGAGATCAGTGGTGCGGACCCGGAGAACCCTTTCGTCAAACGGCGCTTTGCGGGCGTGAAGCGGATTTTGAAGTGGGTCGCCAGCCGGGTGGTGGTGACCGACATCCACGGGGCCCAACGGTTCCTGGAGGCGCTGTATGAACAGGAGGTCCTCACCTTCGAAGAGCTGCCCCCCGATGTCCAGTCCCTCGTCAACACAGCGCGAATGGCGAAGGACGTGGCCGCCCACATCCGGCACTACGGCGAGCGGCTGTTGCGGCCGGCATCCCCCGGGGATGCGGCCGTGCTGCTCAAGTGCTTTCGGCGGGTGATACCGGTGTTTCTGGAAAAGGCCCAGGTCCAGAACGCCCTCTGGATCGCCCGCGCGGTGAAAACCACCGCAGCCAAGGGAACCCTCATGCGGGGAGCGGCGGCCCCGGGTCAGGACCCGCTGATCTTCCTTTTTGACGGGCGGGCCGACGAGTTGCGGGTGGCCTTCGAACGCAGCGAGGAGGGGCCGCGCCGGATGGTGGAAGAGCTGCTGAATCTGATTGGGCCCCTATCGGTCGAGGCGCTCTGGCGGGTCGTCTGCGACAGCCAGCTGCGCCCCGCCCGCAAGGCGGCGATGGCCGTTTTGAGCGGCAAAGGGACCCTCGCCCGCGAGCGGGCGATCGCGGTCCTGGAGGACCCCACCCAGAAGTGGTATCTGACCCGCAATGCCTTGATCCTTCTGCGCGATGTGGCCGAGGGTGCGGCGGATATCGCCCGGGTGCGCCCCCTGGCAGGCCACGTCCACCCCCGGGTGCGTAACGAGGCCCTGAACACCCTGATCGCCTTGAAGGCGCCCGAGGCCGAGGCACTCTGCGTGAAGGCCCTGGACGACCCGGATGAAAAAATGCGCTGGCGGGCGGCGAACGCCCTGGCGGAGCTCTCCCCCCTCTCGGCGGAGACCATGGAGCGCCTGTTGACCCGCCTGCACACCGAGCCGCCCACGGACAAGGCGCAGGCCGAACGGCACCTGCGCCGGACGGCCCAGCTCATCCAGGCCTTGGGGGGCATGAAATCCTTTCGCGAGCCGGAGCGGGTGGAAGCGGCGATTCTGGAAATCGGGGAGAAAACGGCGGGGCGCCGGAAGAGCTTTTTTGAGCGGTTGCGCAAATCCGAAGGGCCCGATGACTCCGTCCTCTTGGGGGCCGTCATCTCCGCGCTGGGATCCATCGGCACGCAACGCGCCCAGGAGTTCCTGACCCGGACCGGCGAGGGCAAAACCGCCCACGCGCCGGCCGCCCGCAAGGCGCTGGACCTCCTGCAGGCGCGCCTGGCGACCGGTTAGGCGCCCGCGGCGGCCCGTTTGGCATAACCGGCGGCCTCCAGGCCGGCGACGCAGCCCTCCCCCACGGCCTTGGCCACCTGCCAGGGCGGGCCGGTGATATCGCCGGCCGCGAAGATCCCGGACACGTTGGTTTCCATCTTCTTGTTGGTCTGGATGTATTTCATCTCATCGTCCAGCTGGACCCCGAGCAGGCCGGCCAGGCCCATGACCCCCTTGGCGCCGAGCTCGATGAAAACCCCCTGGACATCGAGCCGCCCGCCCTCCTCGAGCACCACCCCCTCCACCGCCTCCAGGCCGAGAATCTCTTTCACCCCACTGTTCTCCCGCAGCCGCACGGCGCTCTGCCGCACCGCGGCGGCCAGGGCCGGACCGA
>JBFYWT010000030.1:0-11120 GCA_041310895.1 Desulfobacteraceae bacterium
AGCGACGGTGAATACCGGGTGCGCCAGGCCGGCGCGCGCGGCGGGCTCCATGAACCCTTCGCATTGAAGGGTAGAGAGCTCGGTCACCAGTTGGCGCAGGCGGCCGGTCGCGACCGCCTTGCCCTCAGGCCCTTTCCACACGCCGAGATCGTCCGTGCCGGCGGTGGCTGCCTCCGCCGTGCGTTGAAAGACCGCTTTTTCATCTCCCTTGGCGAGTGCCACCTCCGTGATGTCCGCCGGCTTGAAGCTCAGCACCGACTTGTCGCGCAGCTCCGCGGCCCCCCCGGTGAAATGGAAGCGGAAGTTGTCCCGGGCGTGGAAGACGCGCTCGTCCCCGGAAAGCCGCACGAACGTGTGGCGAAAGGAGGGCGCCGCCTTGCCGATGTAAAACTCGCGCGCCAGCCGCTCGCCCTGCCAGGCCTTGACGTGGATCCGGTTCGCCGCGTCGAGCTCATAAAGGGCATGGTTGCCGGACTCGGCCACCAGCGCGGTCAGGGTGAGACCGCTCATGGCCGTCAGCATCTCCTCGACGCTTTTCGGGGCGGCCGCCACCCCGGACGGCTCGATCCGCCAGCGGCCGTCCCGGCGCGCGAGCACGACCTTTTGGCCTTGCCGGTCGATCTCGATGCGGGTGACCTCGGCGGCGGCGAGGGCCGGCACCGGGGGTAGCGTGTAGCGGGTTTTGTCCTCCCCGCGCAGGAAGAGATAGGCCGCTGCGGCCAGGATGACGATCCCCAGGACGATGAACTCTTTTTTGGTTTTCATGGGTTGATTAGTGTTTTGTGTTTGGTACATGGTGTTTGGTGAATGGGTGACTGAGTTCCGAGTCGGAGTCAGTGGTATTTTTTTTTTACCCGTTCACTTCACGTACACGTACCCGTACACGATTCCTTTCAACAGCAAGTGAACGACCGTGTACGAGAACGTGTACCGCTCCGCTGTGAACGTGAACGTTTTTTTTTCTTACTCGTTACTGTTTTTCCTTCACTCCGACTCACAACTCCGACTCTGGCTTAATATCCCCCGGGTTTCATCCGCGGCGCGGCTTACTCCGCCGCGGCGGCGAACATGGCCTGGATCCGGCGTTTGCGGGCGGAGCGCAGCGCCCAGACCCCGATGCCGAAGAGCGCCACGAGAAGCGGCAGCCCGGCAATGTTGAAAAACTTGATGAAGGTCCGATCCCCGGCGGTCGTGTCGGCGAGCGGGTTGAAGGTCTGCTCCTTGGCGCGCAGGACGGCCACCTCCTCGCGGCCGTTCAAGGCGTCGATGGCATTCAGGACGAAGACCGTGTTCGGGCCCCGGCCGGACTCGTCGATGACGATGTTCTTGAGCATGTCCGCGGAGGCGAGGATCAGAATCTTCCCGGGTTTGCCTTGGGCAAGGAACTGCCCGCGGTGCTCGACCCGGGAGAGGTCGATGGCCGCCGGCGCCCCGGCGGCGGGGGGTGCGGGGGGCTCTTGCGCTGTGCCTTCCATCTCCTTCACCGGCAGGGGTTTTCCGGCAAAGTAGCTCGGGAACCCCCCTTCCAGGAGATAGGCGAGCGGGCGGCTCTCGAACGCCTCTTTTTGAGCGGGGGGCCTTAAAAACATCGGGTCGAGCGTGATGCGGTCCTTCATCTCCCAGGAGCGCTCTGAGGAGGAGAAGAGCCGGTGAAACCGGACCGAAGGGTGCCGCGCCGCCTCGGGGGCGGCTTCGAGCGGTGAGGCTTTGACCGCCGCGAGCCCCTTGATGTTTCGCATGAAGGCCAGGTCCCGGTTCATGAACTGGGGCTTGATGATCGGCACGTAATAGATCGGCCGCTCGCCGCCGCCCATCTGCGGGGGCAGCTGCTGGCGGTAGGCGTTCTCGTCCAGGACGATCGACCGGCGGATCTCCACGCCGTAATGCGCCAAGAGCTTCTCCAGGCCGGTCTCGACCGGTACAAATGTGGAGGACTGCCCCATGCTCATCCCCGGGGCGGCTACCGGCATCTCCTCGAAGGCGTCCAGGAAAAGGGCGAGGCTTTTGCCCTGCATGAGGAACTGGTCGATCCGGTAGAGCTCATGCTCCGTGAAGGGCTCCCGGGGGTTGACGATGAGCAGACAGCCGATGCCCTCCGGGATGGGGGCTTCGGTGATGTCGACGGCCTTGAGCGAATAGCCGAGGGCGAGCTGCTCCCGGAGGTTGCTGAACGCCTGAGGGTCGTCCTGGGGGCTGCCGCCGGGGGCGCCGCCCAGAACCGGTGCCGCCCGCCGTCCGGTCAGGATCCCCAGCCCGTCGTGGATCTCGATCAGGGTCTCGACGCTGTCGTTGATCATGCGGCTCAGGTTTTCGCCCGCAATCAGCTTGTACTGGGTTCCCAGGATGGGCAGGCGCACGATGTCGATCAGGGGCAGGGTGATCTTGCGCCCGCGGTGCTCGACCACCAGGCCGATGACCCCCCGGCCGGCCTGGAGCCGGCCGTCGTTCGAGGCCGGCCAGTTGAGGAACAGGAGGTTGTCGGCCTGGGAGAGCTCTTCGAGCTTTGCGTCGTCGGGCGGATCGACGAAGCTGAAGGCAAGCTTGCCGTAGGTCTTTGCATTGAGGGCGTTGACCGCGGCCTCGACCTCCGCGGGCAGATCCGCCATCCCTTTCAACCCCATCAGCGGGGCGACGGCCTTGAGCGCGGAGGAGATGACCAGGCGCACCTGGACCTTCTCCGTCAGCCGCAGGAGGGCGCTGATCTTGTGGTTCATCTTGCGGATCGCCGTCGTCAGGCGGTACTCGAGCCCATCGACGGTCGTGATGTTGGCGACCTGCTCGATCAGGTCCCCGTGGATGATCACCAGGCTCATGTAGGCCCGCTGGAACTTGACCTCGTCTTTTTCGACCGCCTGGACCTGGACCGGGTGGATGCCGAAGGCGGCGGCGAGTTTCTGGTTTTCGCGCGCTTCGGCGGTCATGTCCCCGTCCTCGGCGCTGACGTCCCGGAAGCGGTAGCTGAAGAAGCGGGAGTTGTGCTGGGCGTATTCCTCCAGAAGATCGCGCAGGGCCTGCTCGACCGCGTTGTAGGGCGGGGGCAGGTTGCGGCTGAAGAAGACGTCGATCGTCAGCGGCTCCGACAGGGTGGCCACCACGCGGCGGCTTTCTTCCGAAAGGGAGAGGGCCTGGCCCCGGGTCAGGTCAATGCGGGCGAAGAGGGTCATCGCCGCCATGTTGACCAGCACCACGGCGATGGCATAAAGGCCCACCTTGATCAGGTCGGCGGTTCGGCTGGGTCGAGGCATGGGTTCACGCTCCTTCCATCACTGCCGGGCCTTCAGCACGCCGTGGGTCGCGTACAGGCTGACGAAGCACAGGCTCGCGAAGTAGACCAGGTCCCGGGTGTCGATGATCCCCTTGGCGATGTTGCGGAAATGAACGTCCGCGGCGAGAAAATTAAGGACGGGCAGCAGGGCGCGCGGCAGGAAGAACAGCATCTTGTCGATCAGGGTCAGGCCGAAGCAGATCGCCATCCCGACGATGAAGGCGATGATCTGGTTGCGGGTGAGACTGGAGGCGAAGAGGCCCACCGCGGAAAAGGCCGCCCCCAGGAGCAGGGCGCCGATGTAGCCGCCGGCAACCGGACCCCAGTCGAGGGTGCCCAGCCGGGAGACGGTGACGGGGTAGGCGAGGGTCGGCGCCAGCATGGCCGCGATGAAGGCCACGCTGGCCATGAACTTGCCGAGGATGACGTGGGTGAAGCC
Source organism: Desulfobacteraceae bacterium (assembly GCA_041310895.1). GTDB lineage: Bacteria > Desulfobacterota > Desulfobacteria > Desulfobacterales > SpSt-501 > SpSt-501. The sequence continues at coordinate 3,705 of JBFYWT010000030.1, forward strand.
GACCGGCAGGGTCAGGAGGGTCTCGTAGGAGCCGATGTTGAATTCCTCCGATAGCAGACGCATGGTCAAGGCCGGCACCACGAAGGCGAAGACGATCGGCAGCAGTCCGAAGAAAGAGCGCACGCTCGCCTGGTTGAGCAGGAAAAAGGTGGAAAAGAAGAACCAGCCCGTCACCAGGAGAAAGATCGCGATGACGATGTAGGCGATGGGCGACAGGAAATAGGCTTGAAGTTCCCGGCGACAGATGCGAAGGGCCTGGCGCATGTTACGTCTCCTTGGTCAGCTCGCGGAAAACAGCCTCGAGGCTCTGGGTTTCGAGGTGGAAGTCGAGCAGGACCCAGCTCGTCTGCTTGATGCGGCGGTAGAGCTCCGGCCGCGGGTCGGCCGCCGGCAGGCAGTCGACCCCGATCCGCACGAGGGAGTCCTCCTGCTCGAGCAATTCCAGGCGGGCCACGCCCGGGACCGTGCCCAGGTCGTGCGCGGCCGCGGCGGGATCCGCCCGGTCGAGGCTGATCCGGATGCGGCTGCGGCCGCCCAGGCGCTCCTTCAGCTCGGCCGTCGTGCTGTCGGCCACGATCTTGCCGCGGTGGATGATGGCCACCCGGTCGCACGTCGCCTCGGCTTCGCTCAAAATATGGGTCGAGAAGATGACGGTTTTCTCCCGGCCGATGCGCTTGATGATTTCGCGGATCTCGACGATCTGATTGGGGTCGAGTCCCGAGGTCGGCTCGTCCAGGATCAGCACCTCGGGGTCGGTCATCATGGCGTGGGCCAGGCCCACGCGCTGCTTGTAGCCCTTGGAGAGCGCGCCGATCGCCTGGTGCATGACCTCGTTGATCCCACACCCATCCGCCAGCGCGCGGATCCGTTCGATCCGCCGCGCAGGGTCGACGCCCCGGATGCCGGCCACGAACTGCAGGTAGTCGAAGACGAGCATGTCGTGGTACAAGGGCGCAGACTCTGGCAGGTAGCCGAGGATGGATTTGATCTCGAGCGGGTGCTCGTCGATCCGAAGATCCTTGACGCGGATCGTGCCGGCGCTCGGGGTGAGAAAGCCCGTCAGCATCCGCAGGGTGGTGGTCTTGCCGGCGCCGTTCGGCCCCAAGAGGCCCAAGATCTCCCCTTGCCGGGCCTGCAGGCTGATGCGGTCTACCGCGCAGACATCGCCGTAGTGCTTGGTCAGCTCGTGGACGTGGATCATGCCGTCGCTCCTGTGTCGTGGGTCGCTGCCGAACTTTGCCTTATAAAAAATTGAAACTGCCTTGTCAACTTTACGGAGTCCCAAAGCCTGTTGACATTGTAAACGATACGCGCGAAAACGGCGTGGGCGTGAAACCCGGGCCTCGGCTTTGGTTGTCTCCCGCGACCGTAACGCCGCCGGCGGCTGCCGGCGTGCGGTTTTTCCAAGGAGGATTTCCAAGATGGGATGTTTCCGCAAGATATGGATTCGGGCGGCCTGCCGCCTGGCGTTGTGCCTGACGGGTTTGGCTCTGCTGGGGGCCGGCGTCAGCCCCCGGGGGGGGATGCCGGCAGAGGCGGCCGCCTCCGAGCCTATGATGATCCCGGCCAGCTTCAGCCAACTCGCCGAAACGGTCAGCCCGGCCGTGGTGAACATCCGCACCGTAAAGACGCTCAAGGGCGGGGGGCCCGTTCTGCGCCACTTCCAGCGGGAGCCCTTCGGCCGTGAACAGCCGTTCCAGGACTTTTTCGAGCGCTTCTTCGGCGAGGAGATGCAACGCGAGTTCAAGCAGCCCAGCCTGGGGTCGGGGTTCATCATCGACAAGGAGGGCTACGTGGTCACCAACAACCACGTCATCGAGGACGCCGACCAGATCAAGGTCAAGCTGGGCGATGAGAAGGAATTCGACGCCCAGGTGGTCGGTCGCGACCCCAGTACGGACCTGGCGCTGCTCAAAATCAAGGCCGCTCAGAACCTGCCGGTGGTCAAGCTGGGGGATTCCGCTCAGCTGAAGATCGGCCAGTGGGTGGTGGCCATCGGCAGCCCCTTCGGCCTGGAGCGCACCGTGACGGCCGGGATCGTCAGCGCCAAGGGCCGTGTCATCGGCTCCGGCCCCTACGATGACTTCATCCAGACCGATGCCTCCATCAACCCGGGCAACAGCGGCGGGCCCCTGATCAACATGAAGGGCGAGGTGGTCGGCATCAACACGGCGATTGTCGCCAGCGGCCAGGGCATCGGCTTCGCCATCCCCATCGACCTCGCCAAGGGGATCATCGCCCAGCTCAAGTCCGGCGGCGAAGTGACGCGGGGCTGGCTGGGGGTGGCCATCCAGGACGTAAGCCCGGAGATGGCCGACTACTACGGGGTGGAGGCCAAGAAGGGGGTCTTTGTGGCCGATGTGTTTAAGGGCGACCCGGCCGAGGCGGCCGGAATCCGGCCCAAGGACATCATCGTGGAGGTGAATGGCCAAAAGGTCGAGACCACGCGCCAGCTGACGAGCCTGGTGGCCAACATCCCCGTCGGGCAGTCGGCCAAGGTGAAGGTGCTGCGCGAGGGCCAACCCAAGACTTTCCAGGTGAAGATCGCCAAACGCGACGACGCGAAGACCGCCGCCCGCGGGGAGCCGCCCGAAAAGCGCGGCGAGGAACCGCTGGGGCTGAGGGTGTCGGCGCTGACCCCGGAGATCGCCCAGCGCTTCAACATCGGCGAGGCCGCCGGGGTGATCGTCACCGATGTTCAGAACGGGACCCCCGCCGAGGAGGCCGGTGTCCGCGTCGGGGACGTCATCAAGGAGATCAACCACACCCCCGTGGAATCGGTCGCGGACTATAGCGCGGCGTTAAAGAGGTTCGACCCGGAGAAGACCCTGCAGCTCTTCGTGTGGCGCAAAAACGCGGGTTTTCTGGTGCTGAAGCTCAACAAGTAAAAATCAGCGCCCCCCCCGGTGCAACCGGGGGGGGCGCTGATTTCTAGCAGGTTGTTGAAAGACAGGGATCAGGCTGTCAGCCAAGGCGTGCGGCGATTTGGAAAGCGCAGTCCCGCCATGGCGGGAACGGATCACAGCCTGAGGCGCCGTTTTTCAATAGCCTGCTAGTCGCTGATGGTGCGCTTGACGTCGGGAATGGTCTCGGGTTTGCCGCGGATCATGTAGCGGTTGTCACGGTCGCGGGCGGTGACATTCTCGTAGACGCCGTCGTCGCGCCGGACGAGCTTGGTGAACCCGAGATCGCGGAGCTCGCTGTTGGTCTTGGGGGTGCTGAGATTGGGGCAGGAGATGAGCTTGCGGACGCGGCCTCCGCAGCCGGGACACAGGCTCAGGGCCTTTTCTTCCAGGGACTGGCGCCATTCGAACACCCGGCCCAGCCGGCAGGGGGCGCCCTCGTGTTCATATTCGTAGACGGGCATAGAACGGATCCTCGCAATCGACCCACGGGCATTCAAACTTCCTTATATTTTAGCAAATCCAGCCTGTTTTGCAACCCGGCCCGGGTCGGGTTGAGGACGTCGGGCCTCCGGCCGTACGCCGATCCCCCGGGAAGCAGCGGATGGGGCCTTCCACGCCGATAGCCCTTAAAGTTCAGGCTAAAGTTTCCTGCTGAAAAGCCGATCGAATGCATACGTCACACCCGGCGGGGGGCCGCTTCGCCCGATCCCTGCGCCGCCATGTTTGACAGGTTGTTGAAAAACAAGCGTCTGGCTGTCAGCCAAGGCGTGCGGCGATTTGGAAAGCGAAGCATATTCAAAATATGTGAGCATTTACAAGAGCCGCACAACGGCGGATCACAGCCTGAGGCGCCGTTTTTCAGCGACCTGTTGAGCGTCGGCGCAGACACGAATGAGCATCCCGGGAGACCTATGGCATCGGAGATGGAACGACGTTCAATGAACCCGACAACGGCCGGAAGTTCATCTGAGGTGGAGCTCAAGCTCAAGGAGGCGGAGACCTGCTATTCCATGGGGATGGCCGAGGAGGCGCTCAAACTCTACGAACACGTCATCGCCTCGAGCCACCCGCTTCCCCTTCCGGCGCGGCAGACCCTTGCGGAAAAGGTCAAACGGCTCAAGCAAGAGATCAAGGCCCAGCAGAGCGCAGAGCGCCAGGGCCTCTCGCCCGAAGACATCTCCATTTTTCGAAAAACCCTGGCCTGCCAAGAGGATGTCCCCGCGCTGCTCGACGGGGCCGCCGCCCTCAAGGAGCTTGGCCTGATGGAGGAGGCCGTCACCGAGTACGAGAAGCTGCTCGCACTGGACCACTCGAGCTGCGACTACTCCCCCTCGGACTACTCGCCGGCCAAAATCATCGCCGATTATCTCATCTGTCTGCTGGAAGTTGATCCGCCCGATGAGGTCGTGAAAAAGGCCTACAAGATCATCTATCAGCATAACCTCAAGGAGGCCGAGGCGGCCGGGCTGAAGTCCTGGCTCGGCCGGCAGATGGAATCCCGCGACCAGTCGGAGTTGGCCTTCGACCTATACAAGACGGCCGTCGAGATGAACCCCGCGGACGGTGAGACCACCGCCCGCCTGGAGGCGCTCAAGGGCAAACTCGGCAACACCTCGCGCTACGACTACCTGCTGCGCAGCAAGATCGTGAGCACCCAGCAGCTGCAGGAGGCACTGGCGATCGCCAAGCGCATCAACCGGAGCGTCGAGTTCGTTCTGGTGGACCGGTTCAAGATCGACATCCGTGAAGTCGGCCAATCCCTCTCCTCGTTCTACGGCTGCGCGTTTCGCCAGTTCGACCCCGAGGTGCCCATCCCCTTCGAGCTGATCACCAACCTGAAGAAGTCCTTTCTGCTCTATTACGTGTGGGTGCCGTTGAAATGGGATAAAACCGGGATCGAAGTCCTGGTGGACGACCCCAAGGACCTGCGCAAGACCGACCACATCCGGGCCCTGATGGGCAATCAGAAGATCATCTTTGCCGTCGCCCTGAAAGAGGACGTCGAGAAATACATCCAGCTCTTTTTCGACCCGCGCGCCGAGCGTCAGACGGAGAAGACGAACGACACCATCGACGACATCATTCCGGATGTCAGCTTCGAAGAGGAGGTGGAAATCCAGGAGGACGCCTCCCTCGACGAGTCCTCCAGCCAAGTCGTCAAATTCGTGGACCAGATCCTGGTGACGGCGTTTCGCAACGGCGCCTCCGACATCCACATCGAGCCCTCGGCGAACACGCGCAAGACCACCATCCGCTTCCGCACCGACGGGGTCTGCTACGAGTACATCCAGGTTCCCAACTCCATGGCCCCGGCCATCATTTCGCGCTTGAAAATCATGTCCGAGCTGGACATCGCGGAAAAGCGCCTGCCCCAGGACGGGAAGATCAAGATGCGGCGCAAGGGGCTCCAGGAGTTCGAGCTGCGCATCTCGACCATGCCGACCACCGGCAAATACGAGGATGCGGTGCTGCGCATCCTGACGCGGACCGGAACGATCCGGCTTGACGACATCGGCCTGAGCGAGCGCAACCTGACGCTGCTGAAAAAGCTCATCAGCCGGCCCTACGGCATGCTGCTCTGCGTGGGGCCGACCGGCTCCGGCAAGACCACGACCCTGCACGCGGCCCTGGCCCAGATCAACCAGCCCGGGGTGAAGATCTGGACCGCCGAAGACCCGGTGGAGATCACCCAGTCCGGGCTGCGCCAGGTCCAGGTGCGGCCGAAAATCGGGCTGGATTTCGCGCGGGTGATGCGCGGCTTCCTGCGGCTTGACCCGGACATCATCATGATCGGCGAAATGCGCGACAAGGAGACCTCCTCCATCGCGCTGGAGGCCGCCCTGACCGGGCACCTGGTGCTCTCCACCCTGCACACCAACAACGCCCCCGAGACCCTGACGCGGCTGGTGGAGATGGGCATGAGCCCTTTGAACATCTCCGACGCCTTTCTGGGCGTGCTCGGCCAGCGCCTGGTGCGCCGTCTGTGTCCGGCCTGCAGCGAGAGCTATCACCCCGGCGAGGAGGAGTTCGAGGAGTTGGGCATGGACTACGGCCGCGAGGCGTTCTCAGCGGCCGGGTTCACCTACAGCCCCGGTTTCACCCTCCGGCGCGCCTCCGGGTGCGAGAAATGCAACGGGTCCGGTTTCAAGGGGCGGATCGGGATCCATGAGCTGATGGAGGCCACCTACGCGATCAAGCTCCTGATCAAGAAGAACGCGACCTCCTTCGACCTGGCGCGGCAGGCCGCCGCCGATGGCATGACAACCCTCAAACAGGACGGGATCCAAAAAACCACGGCCGGCATCACCAATATCCGTGAAGTCCGGCGGGTGTGCGTTGAATGATTTCCCGGCGGGCGCCGGGGAATTGAACATGCGGAGGTGTAAGATGCCCCGGAAAGCCCTGGTGGTCGACAGTGATTTTTTCTTCGTCGAGTTTTTGAGCCACCTTCTGGAAGAACGCGGCTACTTCGTGCACAAGGCCTATGACGGCAAGCAGGGAATTGCCGGTCTCGACGAGGGTCCCTACGACATCATGTTTGCCGACCTGGTGATGCCCAAGGTGAACGGCCGCCAGTTCTTCCACGTCGCCCGACGCCGGTCGAACGGACGCTGCTGCCCGCTGGTGGCCCTCTCCGGGACCTTGATTGAACAGATGGAGGCCCTGGACGAGATCGGGGCGGACTATTACATCGCCAAGGGTCCCTTCGAGAAGTTATCCATCCAGTTGAACGATTTTATGACCGGTCTCGAACGCGGCCCCGCTCTGCCGCCGGCCGAAAAGAAAATTCTTCAGACCGGCAGCGTTTTTCCGCGCCGCGATGCCTTGGAGCTCTTGGTGTCGCTGGAGTACCAGCAGGCGGTGGTCGAGCATCTCGGGGTGGGGGTGGTGATCGTCGATAAGGACACCCGCATCATCCACGCCAATCCGGCCGCGCTCGCGGCGTTAGGCAAAACGCTTCTCGAAACCCTGAACACCCCCATCCTGGATCTCTTTCCTCCGGACAGTTCGGTGGAACTGGTCAACGCGCTCAAGGCCACGGGACGCGAGGCGGGCGCTCCGCACTACGCCTTCAGCACGATCTGCGACCCACAGGAGCTGCGCGTGGTGATCACCCCGCTGCATCTGCCGGGCAAAGATCCCGGCTGGCTGGTGGCATTGGAGGGCGCCCTCACGTAACGGCGGCGGCCGACGGCCGTGCCGATCACTATCCAGTTGAACTTCCCACACGCCTCTGCTAAGTAGTGCCCATCCAGAAACGGCGTCTTACAGCCCATGCCGGCGTTCTCGCTCTTCGCAATCCTCGACGGTGTCTCAACACCGCCTGCGGTGGCGCAATCGCTGCGGCCTTGGCCTGGGCCGTAATCCACCATTTCTGGATGGGCACTGAGTAGTCCACCTGCAGTTCCCATGCGTTGTTTATCAGCGTCCGATCGCGCCTGCTGGCGGGCGTGCGATGCGGATAAGGAGGTCCCCTCATGATTCGAGCCGCGATCGCCGGCGCCACCGG
>JBFYWT010000052.1:0-5279 GCA_041310895.1 Desulfobacteraceae bacterium
GCGCATGACCCGGCCGACCGGCACCGCTGCGGGGAGGGCGCCCTCGCAGATATCGGTGCAGCCGGCACAGTAGCCGGAGGCGCCGGCCAGGGCATGGTTTTCGAGTGCGTTGCGCTCGTCGGCGCTGAGCTTGGTGCGGTTCAGGGCGGCGGCCGTGTTCTGCGCCAGCAGGGCCATGGTGGGCATCTGGGAGCAGATGCTCGCGATCTGCGGGTTCTCCCAGACAGCCTTGAGCTTGGCCTGACCTTCGGTGTAGCCGCTCTGCAGGAAACGGCCCCCCAGCTTGAGCTCTTCGGCCGAGCCCGTCAGCACCTGCCCGCCGCCCTGGGTCTTCATGGCCGTCAGGCCGATGCCGGCCCTGGCGCAGGCATCCACCGCCCGGCGCATGCGGTCGGTTTGCATCAGGCGGTAGTTGTAAGTCATCATGATCCCGTCGATCCAGCCGAGCTCCGCCGCACCGAGCAGGCACTCCTCCATGTTGCTGTGCGTGCTGAATCCGAAGAGGCGGATCTTGCCGTCGGCCTTGGCCTTCTCCCCCCAGCGCTGCCGGTCCTTGTCCATGCTGGAGATGTTGCGGATGGCGTGCACGAAGAAGAGGTCCACGTGGTCGGTCTGCATCCGCTCCAGGGAGAGGTCGAGATGGTCGCTCATGCCCTTGACGGTCCAGGCCGTGGACTTGGTCACAAGGAAGACCAATTTGCGGTCCTCGGGGTATCTCGCGAAATACTTTCCGATCCCGAGCTCGCTGTTCCCGCCCTCGTAGGAATTGGCCGTGTCCCAGTAGGTGACGCCCCACTTGAGCGCCTGGCGCATCAAGAGCTGGTTGTTGGGGATGTCGAACATCCCGCCCAGGGAGAGGATGGCCACCTGCACCCCGGTCTTGCCGAAGGGGCGGTTCGGCACGCGGTCCGGCGCCTGAGCGGCGAGGGTGCCGGGAAAGGCCGATGCCGCCAGAAGCCCGGCCCCGGCCGCCCCGGTGGTCTTCAAGAATTCGCGCCGCGAGTAGTCGCGCTTGCTGTCGGTCATGAGAGAGTCCTCCTTAGGTAAAAAGGGTTCGAGGGTTCAAGGGGTCGAGGGTCCAAGGGTAAAGGTACAAGGGTTCGAGGGTTCGAGGGTAAAGATGCAAGGGTCCAAGGGTAAAGTGCAAGGGTCCAAGGGGTCAAGGGTTCCAGGGTTCAAGTGAACCGAAGATGACATTCGGTTTTTACTCGTTACTCGTTGCTCTGGCCTCGGCTTTATCCCCTTAAACCCTTGCATTTTTACCCTCGGACCCTCGACCCCTCTTTCTATATCACCATTCTTCGTTCCTTTTACCCCTTGAACCCTTGAACCCTCGGATCCTCGACCCCTTGGACCCTTGAACCCTTTCCTCCATCAAATCACCATCCGGTGGTGCGGGTTCCGGGTCTCGTTCTCGGCGGTGACGCGGATGGCCCGCAGGCCTAAAACCGGGCACTCGTGCTCGCAGACCCCGCATCCGATGCAGCGGTTGGGGTCGATATAAGGCTGCTGGAGCCTGATCTGGAATAAAACCCGGCTGCCGGCCGCCGGCGGCGGCAGGGTGCCGTCAGCTGGCGAGAGCTCGATGTGGCGCGCCGAGTTGGCCGCAATCCGCCTCCGGGGGCCGCCATCGACGGCGAGGTAATAATCGCCGGTTCCGAGCCGCAGGCCGTCGAGGGGCTCTTCGGTCAGGGTGATGTGCGCGGGCGAGGCGACGGCCACGACCGCCGGCGAGGGGAGCCGGAGGTCGGCAAAGACCTCCCGCACCACGATGGCCTTGGGGCTGACCGGGCAGTTTTCCTGGCAGACGATGCAGGGTTTGTCGTTGGCCCAGGGCAGGCACCGGCCACGGTCTATGAAGGCCATCCCGATGCGGATCGGCCCCTGCTCTGCGAACCGGCTCCGGCCCATGCGCTCCTCCAAGCTGATCGGGCGGATGGCCGCCGTGGGGCATAAATTCCCGCAGGCGATGCAGTTGTGCTGGCAGCCGCTCGTGCCGATGCGGAAGTTGAGGCGCGGTGTCCAGAGCCCCTCGAGCCCGGCTTCCAGCCCGGCCGGGTGGAGGACATTGGTCGGGCAGACCCGCAGGCACTGGCCGCACTTGATGCAGCGTGCGAGGAACTCCTTCTCGGCCAGGGCTCCGGGCGGCCGCACGAGGGCCGGGTTCCAGTTGGGGCCGGTGAGGCCGCCGATCCGCATGACCGGAGCGGCCGCAAGACCGGAGAGGGCCGCGGCGATGAAGCCCCGGCGCGATAAATCAGGCGGCAGCAAGATCTCCCCGGCGGCGGAGGCCTGCGGCCGATAGACGATGGCCGCGTGGCGGCACTGATCCAGGCAGTTGAGGCACATGACGCACTCGCTCGAGCGGATCTTTTCGGTCGGCGCACACGCGCCCTCACAGTCTTTTTCGCACAGGCTGCACCCGGTGCAGGCCTCCTCCAGCCGTCCGATGCGCCAGACCGACCAGCGGCTCAGAAGCCCCAGGAGGGCTCCCAGGGGGCAGACGTAGCGGCAGTAGAACCGCGGGGTCTTGAGGTTGAGAAGGAGCGCCGCGAGAAACACGCCTCCGATCAGCCAGGCCCCCTCGTAGAAGCGCGGCAGGGGGGAGGGGCCCCAGCCCATGCGGTCGGCGATGGGCATCAGGATCAGGTTGACCGAGCGGTGGACCAGCGGCAGCGGGTCGAGAAGCCCGGTCTGGAGCGAGCCGGAGGAGACCCATTCCCCCGGCACGAGGATGCTCGCCGCCAGCATGAAGATCAGGATGTAGTACTTGACCGCCTGGGCCGGGTGGGGGCGGTTCAGGGCCAGCCGGGCGGCGAGGCGCCGCCCGCGCCCTCCGAGCCAGCCGATGAACTGGTGCATGGCGCCGAAGGGACAGATAAAGCCGCAGAAGACCCGGCCGAAGGCGAGGGTGAGCCCAATGGTGACGAGCCCCCAGAGCAGGCCGGAATAAAGCGTGCGGGTGGCGAGCAGGGTCCCGATCCCCGTCAGGGGGTCGAGCTCGAGCAGCCAGTTGACCGGCCAGCCCCGGAGCTGCCACCAGCGCTCCCCCAGGGTCGCCGCGACGCAGAACCAGATGAAGAGCGCGAAGAAGAAGATCTGACTGATGCGCCGGGCGGTGACGATCCTCATGCCGCCACCTCGACCGGGTTGAGCGAGCGGTAGTCCGCCGTGCCCGCGCCCAGGGCCTCGGCCTTGGCGATGAAGGGCAGGTCCGAGGGGCGCTTGTCGAGAAGAGCGGCGCCGCAGGCGTCCACCGCCACGTGGTCGGTGCCGACGATCAGGGTGTGGGTCTCCTTGAGGTCGGAGAGCGAGCCGCCCGTGGGGCCGTTGGTCATCATGGTGGTGGTCCCGTCCAGGATCACGAAGGTCGGCTTCACCATCACGGCCAGCTCGGCGATCAGGGTGTGGACGTCCTGATGGAAGATGTTGCGCCGGCCGCCCAGAAGCCCGTACCAGTTCTTCATCGTCATCGAGGCCCCGCTGCGGTGGTGGTCCTTGACCGGGGCGATGCCGATCAGCTTCGTGGCCCGGGCGAGCGGGTCGACCAGGACCGGCCAGTTGCGGATCAGGCGGGCATCCTTCAGGGTGAGCGCGCGGAAGAGCCCCTCTGCGGGAAGAACCAACCCGGCCCCCGCGGCGCGGGCCGCCGGGCCGATCCCGCTCAGCGCAAAAGCGCTCGCCGGGTCGTTGATGGGGTTGTCGGTCACCGTGACCGACTCGGCCCCGGCCGCCAGGCAGAGGCGCGTGATCTCGGTGACGAGATCCGGGTGGGTAGTGGCCGAAAGGACCGGGGGCGAGGCGAACGCGGCGTTGACCTTCAGCACCACGCGGTCCCCTTTCCGGATGAACGCCCCGATCCCACCGACGGCCTCGAGCGCCAGGGCGAGGCTGCGCGCGCGCTCAGGGCCGCGGGCGATGCTGATTTTACGGCCGGCGGCCGGGACCGAGAAGTCGGGCAGGCCCGCGCTCGCCTCCTCCGTCCGGGCGGGGCCGGGGCCGGCCGGGTCGTGGCGCAGATAGCCGATGGCCCCGGCCGCGGCCAGGATCGCGCCGGCCGTGGTCGCGCGGTGGAGAAACTCTCGGCGGCTGAGGGGATCAGCGGGCGGCATGCGGCGCCTCTTTCAGCGCGGCGGCCAGATCGCGCGCAAGCTCCAGCGCCAGGTCCCGGTCGGCAGCCTCGTGCACGCCGGCAAAATAGGGCCCCTGGGCGAAGAACACCATGTAGGTGTCGAGGACCTCGATCAGCACCGCCCCCGGGATGGGGTCGTCCGCGGCGAGCCGCTTGCCGCCATAGGTGGTCAGGAACTCCGTGTAGGATCGCACCTGCTCCGCCGCCGCATCCGCATCCGCGCGTCGCGACAGATAGGCGGTCAACTCGGCCGCTTGCCGCCGGTAGGCGGCCGTAAACACCTGATCGAGGCCGGCCACGCCGAAGGCGTCGGCCGCGATCAGGCCGATGCGATCCGCGATCAGTCCCGCTTTCGGGAAAAGGTCCCGCTCGGAGATCGCGGCCGCGGCGACCGGGCGGCTGCGGATGAAATTTTCGGCCAGCCCCCCCACTGCCGCCGCCAGAGGCTCGTCTTCGGCGGCGGCGATCAGCTCCACGTAATAATGACCGTGGGCGATGAAAAGGGCGTTCCCGGCGCGGTAGGCGAAATCCCCGATCGCGAGCGCGGCCCCATCCGCCCGCCGCTGGGCGCTGAACACGGCAAAGGCGTTTTGGGCCGAGCCCATGTCGTAGACGAAAGCCTCCATCCAGGCTTCGGGCCGGTCGCTCAGGGCGAAGCGCTGGCAGTCGAGCCGGACGAACCCGGCCGACAGGTAGAGCTCGGCCTTGCCGTCGATCTTGTCGGAAAGGCTCTCCCGGTCGAAGCGCTCTGCCGGGGTCAGGACGGAAACCCCCTCCGGGGCCGGGATGAGGGGGGTAGCGTCTGTTTGCGCCGGCGCGGCGGCCTTGAGCGGATCGGCGGCGATGGCGGCCAGGTTTCGCACCGCCGGGTTGAACCTCGGCTGAACGAGCACGACGCCGCCGGCGAAGATTGCCAGGCAGCACAGGACGGCGACGGCCGCGGCCGTCTCGCATGCGGAGCCTGCCGCGCGGGGCGGCAGGATGGTTGTGGGGCAAGATTCAGGCATGGTTGAAAATCGACACCGGGGTCGTTCAAAAAACGATACACGCCCGGAGGTGCCGGTGTCAATCGGTATCGGTCTTCCAACTAAGTTAGGCTTTCTTTCTGTGGGAGCGGCATCTTGCCGCGATCGGATCGTGGCTGGAA
>JBFYWT010000058.1:0-14140 GCA_041310895.1 Desulfobacteraceae bacterium
CTGGCGCCGAACTATCCCGAGCACCTTAAGCTCGTGTGCGATCTCGGCTGCAGGTTCGTGGTGTTCGCCGGCGGCATCCCTAAGAGAAACGAGATTCGCCAGGCCAAGGCCTGCGGGGCGCTGACCATCTGTTTTGCCTCCACCGAGCCGCTCGCTATGAGTCTAATCGAACGCGGTGCGGACGCATTGATGCTGGAAGGTTCCGAGGCCGGCGGCCACATCGGGCCGGTGGCGTTGTCCGTCCTGATCCAGCAGATCCTGTTCCGCGTCGATCATGTTCCGATCTTCATCGCCGGCGGCATCGCCACCGGGCGGATGATGGCGCACCTGCTGATGATGGGGGCGGCGGGAATTCAGATGGGAACCCGTTTTGTTCTATCGGAGGAATGCACGGCGCATCCGAGCTTCAAGGAGGCCTTCAAACGGGCCAAGGCGCGGGATGCCGTGGCCACTCCGCAGTTCGACAGCCGCCTGCCGGTCATCCCGGTCCGTGCCCTCAAAAACGAGGGGACCATCGAGTTCGGAAAGCTTCAGATGGAGTTGCTGCACAAGCTCGACGAGAATCTCATTACCCGCGAGGAGGCCCAGTTCGAGGTGGAGCGCTTTTGGGTCGGGGCCCTGCGCCGCGCGGCCGTGGACGGGGACGTGGTCAAGGGGTCCCTGATGGCCGGCCAATCCGTCGGGTTGGTGAACTAGGTGAAACCCCTTAAAGCCATCATCGCGGAAATGGTGGCTGAGGCGGAAGACGAGATGCAGCGGCTGAGGCGAAGGTTGGCCACAACATCTGATGAGAGCCTCACCGAGGGGTCCAAAATCCATCCGGAGGTGATTTAATGGTAGATCACCATCATCGATCGCGATACACGCCACCTTCACAGACGACACCCGCGCCGGTTGACATCAGCTGCCGAGGGCCAAACTTTTAATCCGTACAGAAAATAGTTAAATTGGCTACCTGACCCGGTTGATTACGAAGGATATGACACTGTGACAATTCCCAAAGGCCCGACGATCCGGCTGAACGACCTCGACCTCAAATTCTCAGGGGAGGTCAAGCGGCGGGCCGGAACCGATTTCCGTGCCTGCCTCCAGTGCCGAAGCTGCAGCAGCGGGTGCCCCTTCAGCGATTACATGGACTACATGCCGAACGGGGTCATGCGCCTGGTGCAGCTGGGGCTGAAGACCGAGGCCCTGACCTGCAACACCATCTGGATCTGCGTCGGCTGCCACACCTGCTCCATCCAGTGCCCGATGGCGATCGACATTCCCGGGGTGATGGATGTCCTGCGGGAGATGGCCCTGGCGGCGAACGTCACCGTTATCGAGCCGGACATCCTCAATTTCCACCGCGAGGTGTTGAATTCCATCGAGCGCTACGGCCGGACCCACAAGCTCGAGATCATGATGCGCTACAAGCTCAAGAAGTTCGACCTCCTGAGCGACCTCAACGTGGGGTTGCGGATGCTGGCAAAGCGCAAACTGGATCTGACCCCCTCGCGCGTGGAGCGGGTGGGTGAGGTGAAGAAGCTCTTCGAGGAGTAGCCATGCCCAGCGCCCCCGGCGTCGACGTCTCCTATTTCCCGGGCTGTTCGCTTGCCACCACGGCCAAGGAGAACAACCAGTCGCTGATCGAAAGCTGCCGCAAAATGGGCATCCGGCTGGTCGAGCTATCCGACTGGAACTGCTGCGGCAGCTCCTCCGCCCACAGCATCGACCACCGCCTGGCCTTCGACCTCGCCTGCCGCAACCTCGCGCTCGCGCCCCCGGGCCGCCCTCTAGTCGCGGCCTGCCCGAGCTGCACCCTGCGGCTCAAGCATGCCCAGCACCTCTTGAAAAACGACCCTGCGGCGCAGGAGCGCTTCCTGCAAACCTGGGGCCGGCCTTTTGACCCGGACCTAAGGATCCGCCATTTCTTCGGACTGCTCGCAGAGGTGGACTTCGAGCGGCTGCCGGCGACCAACGGCCGGCTGCGGGTCGAGATGACCTTCGCCCCCTATTACGGGTGCATGTTGAATCGCCCGACCGCTTTGCGCTCGGGTTCCAACTACTATGGAATCATGGAGAGGATCTTGGGGGGGATCGGCATGCGCTCCGTCACCTGGGGGTTTGCCGCTCAGTGCTGCGGCACCTTTCTGAGCGTGGCCCGGCCGGACATCGTGACCCCCAAGGTGAACGCCATCATGCAGGGGGCCGCCGATGCCGGCGCGGAGTGCATCGTCACCGCCTGCGCCATGTGCCACATGAACCTCGAGGTCCGTTGCTCCCTGAAGAGCCCGGTTCCGATCTTTCACTTCTCGGAAATGCTCTCCCTCGCCTTCGGGACCTCGAACCAGAAGGAGTGGTTCTCGCGCCACCTGATCGACCCGCGGCCATTGCTGAAATCCAAGGGGCTGATGTAGCGCGTGACGCGCGCTGCGTGTGCTCTCAGAGGGGCCCTTCGCCCACGACCCGGCGGACGTCGGGGAGGCATCAGGCGCCTTTGGGGTTTTTCTCCGCACAGCGGCAGGCGCCGAGCCGCTTTTCGGCCATGATGCGCTCAAGGAGGGTCGAGCGGCCGTGGCGTTTGAGATCCTCCACGATCGCCTCGCGGGTGTAACCGAAACAGTGGCAGATCAGCTCCGGCATGGGTGATACCCTCCGGCGGCGGCCGTGCCGAACAGCTGGATTGTGATTTTTTCGCCGGCCGTAAGTTCCTCCCGCTCCTCGGGGATCCTGATGATCGCCTGTTTGCGGGCCATGGAAACGAGCCGACTTGCCGGAAGGTAGGGGTGAACGTGAAGACCATCCTGACCCTGCTCCAGGCGCGCATGGATGAACTCGGTCCAACCCTTTTCGCCGGTGAGGCTCTTTCCCAGGCGCGCCTTGGCCGTCGGAAACGGCTGGGGGCGGCTCCCGGCCATTTTCCGCAAGGCCGGCAGGGCGAGCTGCAGAAACGCCATCTCGTTCGAAGGCGGCCCGCCGGGGAGCACGAAAAAAGGCTTGCCTGCCAGCAGCCCGAAGCCGACCGGCTTTCCCGGGCCCATGCGCACGCGGTGGTAGATGCCTTGCCACTCCAGCTTCTCCACCGCCTTGAAGATCAGGTCCTTCTCGCTGCCCCAGGCCCCGCCGCTGGTCAGAAACACATCGGTCCGTTCGATCCGCATCCTGACCGCCTCCCGGATATCCACTAAGCGGTCGCCCACGATCAGGGCCTCGTACGGGATGCCGCCCAGCTTCAGCCACGCGCAGATCTCGACGAGGTTGCTGGCGTAGAGCTGGCCTTCCGCCATGGGGCGGCCGGGGGCGAGCACTTCGTCTCCGGTGGCGATTACGGCGACTCGCGGGGGGGCAACGGCGAGCACGCTCTCCCTGCCCGCCGCCGCGATGAGCCCGAGCAGCGGGGGCGTGAGGTGTTCCCCTTGCCGGACCACGACGTCACCGGTGGCGACATCGGTCGCGCATTTCAGAATGTTGCGTCCAGGGGTGGCGGTGGCCATGCACCGGACCATCCCGCCATCCTCCCGGCAGAACTCCTCCGAGACGATGGCATCCGCCCCCTGCGGCAGCCGGGCGCCGGTGGTGACGCGGACCGCCTCGCCGCGGGCGATGCCGATCGTAGCGGGACCGCCGGCGCTCAGGGAGCCTTTAAGTGCGAGCCGGGCCGGGGTGTTTGAGGAGGCGGATTTGAGATCTTCGGAGAAGACGGCGTAGCCGTCCTTGCGGGAGGTGCTGAGAGAGGGGCTGTCCACCAGAGCGCTGACATCCTCGGCGGCCGTCAAGCCGGCCGCCTCGAGGAGAGGAACCTCCGTTGCCCCGCAGAGGGGGGCATGGGTCAAGGTGAGGTGGAGCGCCTCTTCGAAACCGATGAAGGTTTTCATGAGCGTTCGGGCGTACCGGGGGGCTTGGTTCTTCAACGACGGCGAGAGGGCGCCCGGACAGGGTTTGCCCAGGGCCTTATTCCGAATTTAGGATATAGAGGCCGTCGATATCATGGATGGCGTATTGAATGGACTTCAGCACCTTGAGGGCCCGGGTGAAGTTCATCGCGATGCCGATGCTTTCGGCCAGCACGAGCAGGGAGTCGACGTCGTCGTCCGAGATGTTCCAGACATCGTGGTGGTACAGCCGCATCGCCCCGATCAGCTTTTCGTGGAAGCGGATGGGAATCGATACGATCGCCCCGATCCCCTCTTTCTTGGCATCCTCCGGGTATTGAAGGCGATCGGTCTTGTGAACATCGGGGATGATGGTCGGCTCCCCGTTGGAATCCCCGGCCAGGCTTTTTTCGGTCAGGACCGGCCCTTTGTAGAGATAATCCGTGCTGAGTCCGAAATTCGCCAGCGTTTCCAACTCCTGGGATTCGGGATTCAGCGCAAAAATGGTGCACCCCTTGATATCAAGGGCGGCTACCATAAGCTGGGCGATCTGGTTTGTCATGATCTCGAGGTCTTCGGATTGCGCCATGGCCCGGAAGACAATTTTGAACACATTGAAATCGATCTTTTTATCGACGCTCATGAATTCCTCCTGGGCTTGATATCGATCGCCGGATGATGGTCCTGGAACTTAAGAAACCACGCACACCGTCGTGTCTTTCAGCGTGGTGATGATTTTGTTGGAGATGCTTCCGGAGAAGAACCGCGCAATCCGGGCCTGTTTGCGGTTAAGAATAATCACATCGAACCTGTTGTACAGGTGCAGGTCGATGATTTCACTGGCGACATCTTTTTGTCGGGGTTTGTAGATGGTCTTAATGCGGGTTTCATCAAAACCCTTGGCGGCCAATTTCTGCTTGACGTTGTTCAACTCCGACTCGCGCATGGCCAACCTGTTGGTCAGATAGGTCAGGCTTTCTTTCAGCTTGCCGGTGCCGGCGGCATCCGACGCCTCGACCTTGGGGATCGGCGCGTAGGCCTTGAAAATGGTTATTTCCGCGGACTTGAGGTGGGAAAACGCTTCGATTGCAAAATCAACGGCCTTTTGATCCAGCGGAGTGAAATTGTAGGGAAGCAGGATTTTTTGGATGACCATCGTATCGCCCCTTTCCATGGATTTGGTATGAGGGTTCGACTCTTTTCAAAAAGGGACAGTTTCAGGATATGGATGGACGTAAAGCCGATTTCGTTCGTAGATCCCAAACCCTATCCTGCAAAGGTGACCCTTCAAATTTTATACGAGCGAAAGAAGTAGAGGTCCGGAGCGATGAAGATGGTATATGATCGAAGCCTAATTGACATGGCGCCGCGATATCTGTCAATAAAAAAAACCGACCTGGTTCGGCGGGTTTTGTTTACCAATTCGTTTCGATGGATGACAACTGTTCAATTCCCCTCCCATGGAGGCTCTCCATGCTTGCTGAACAGTCTTCGCCTATTCACGGGAGCGCCTCCGCAGTGGGCGCCCTGCCCTTCCCCTTGAATCCACAAGCGGATTCTGTTATTCGACCCGAACATTTCGGTGCAATCGCCATTGCAAGACCCCGTTTGGGGTCGAGGGAGGATCATGGTGAAGCAGCGGGAGCTATCCCACGCAGAGCTGGACGCCCTGGCCCGGGAGTTCCGTTACGTCGTTACGGACGCGATCTGCCGGTCCGGATCCGGGCACATCGGCGGGGTGATGAGCCTCGTCGAGATCGTCATCAGCCTCTATTTCCAGGTCATGCACCTGCGCCCGGAGGAGCCCGAATGGCCGGAGCGCGACCGACTGGTTCTCTCCAAGGGCCACGCCGGCCCCATCGTCTACATGGCGCTCGCCTACAAAGGGTTTTTCCCCAAGGCCTGGCTTGCCACGATCAACCGCAACGGCTCCCGGCTTCCAAGCCACATGGACCAGATCCTGACCCCGGGGGTCGAAATCACTGCGGGCTCCCTCGGCCAGGGGCTTTCCTGCGCCTGCGGCATGGCCCTTGCGGCCAAGTTGAACGGTCGCGCGCACCGGGTCTTCTGCATCATCGGCGACGGGGAGAGCGACGAGGGTCAGATCTGGGAGGCGGCGCTCTTCGCCGGCCACCGCCGGCTCGACAATCTCATCGCCATCTGCGACTATAACAAGATGCAGATCGACGGCCGTACCGAGGAGGTGATCAGCCTCGAGCCGCTCGTGGACAAGTGGCGCGCCTTCGGCTGGGAAGTCTTCGAGATGGACGGGCACGACTGGGATGCCATCCGCGCCACCATTGCCGCCGCTGATGCGGTCCGGGGCAAGCCGGCCATGATCATCGCGCACACGATCAAGGGCAAGGGCAACCGCGAGTCCGAGGGGCTGGTCGACTGCCACAACATCAAGGTGCCCGACCAGGCGACCTATGACCGCTACATGTGCGGCCTGGAGTGCCAGCTGGATCTGCCCTATTAAAAAGCAGTTTATGGTGCCGGGCGCCATCCTATCGGTAATGAAGTGTCGGCCTTGTGGGAGTGGCTTCCAGCCGCGATCCGATCGCGGCAAGATGCCGCTCCCACAGGGAAAAAGCCTAACTTACTTGAAAGCGGCTCATGGCGCGGGGTGCGCCACTTCATCCGCAAGCAAGTTCTGTTCTTGTGGGAGCGGCATCTTGCCGCGATGTCATCGTGGCGGGGAGCCACTCCCACAAGAAGAAGACCTAACTTACTTGAAAGCTTGAGAGGATTTTTAGGTTTTGGAAGGGTTGAAACGATGACCGACTATTCTGAAATGGAAATGCGCATCGTCTACGCGCGGACGCTGAACGAGCTGATCGAACGCGACCCGAACGTCCTCTGCCTGGAGGCCGATCTCGCCAAGGCGGATGCCACCATCCCTGAGGTTTCCGGTAAACACCCCGCCCATTTCATCAACTGCGGGGTACAGGAGGCGAACATGATCGGGGTGGGGGCCGGACTCGCGCGCGAGGGCAAGATCCCCTTCTGCGCGACCTTCTCCGCCTTCGCCTCGCGCCGCTGCTACGACCAGGTCACGATCAGCGTCGCCTACGCCAACAACAACGTCAAGATCGTGGGCAACTCCCCCGGTATCACTCAGGGCCCCAACGGCGGCACCCACATGTGCTTTCAGGACTTGGCCATCATGCGGGCCATGCCGAACATGCACGTCTACAGCCCGGCGGACGCGAACGAGCTCCGGGCGGTGATGTTCCACATGGCGGCCAACCGCCAGCCGACCTACCTGCAGCTGGTGCGGCTCAAGATGCCGAAGATCTGCGAGGCGGACTGCCGCTTAGACCCCGAGCAGGCCGTGCGCCTGGCCGAGGGGGCCGACGTGACACTGGTGGCCACGGGCTTCATGACCCGCTTCGCCCTCGATGCCGCGCGGGCGCTTGCGGGGGAGGGGATCGGCGTCGACCTGCTTCACTACCCCTCCGTGAAACCCTTCGACCGCCCGAGCCTGATCGCCTCCGCGCGGAAAACCGGCGGGGTCGTCACGGTGGAAAACCAGAGCATCATCGGCGGGTTGGGCAGCGCCGTCTGCGAAGTGCTGGGCGAGCATCACCCGGTGAGGGTGAAGCGCCTGGGCGTTCCCGACCGGTTCGGCGAGGTGGGGGACCAGGACTACCTTTTCCAAAAGCACGGGTTCGGCCCGCAGCACATTGCCCAGGCCTGCCGGGAGATGGCCAGCGCCGCCACGTGACGCCCGGCCCTCCGACACCCCTACCCTCTTACGGAAAGCCTTCACCCATGAACTCCCCGGGTGCCGAACCGAGCGGCGCGAGCTCCTGGCGGCGGACGCTTTACATCATGGTGTTCTGCCAGGCGATCACCTCGATCGGGTTTTCGAGCATCTTTCCCTTTCTCCCCCTCTACGTGAAATCCCTGGGCTCGGTGACCGGCCTCGGCACCGAATTTCTCTCCGGGTTGGTCTTCTCATGCCAGGCCTTCAGCATGATGGTGGCCTCCCCGTTCTGGGGCGCGCTCGCGGATCGCTGGGGGCGTAAGCTCATGGTGGAGCGGGCCATGTTCGGGGGGGCGCTGCTCTTGGGGCTGATGGCCTTCGTGCGCTCGGCGGAGGAGCTGGTGCTCCTGCGCACCGTGCAGGGGCTGATCACCGGGACCATCGGCGCGGCCAATGCCCTGGTGGCCTCCCAGGTTCCGCGGGAGAAGACCGGCTATGCGATGGGGCTTTTGCAGGTCGGGATGGGGCTGGGGGTCGGCCTGGGGCCGGTCATCGGCGGGGCCGTGGCCGACGCCTTCGGCTACCGGGCGGCCTTCTACGTCACCGGTGCGCTCCTGGCCACGGCCGGAATCGTCGTTCTCTTCGGGGTCAAGGAAAGCTTTGCCCCGCCGGCCCCGGGCGCCGCCGGGCGGAAGATCAGTTTCTGGCAGGGGTGGCGCCAGATCCTTACTGCGGCCGGGGTCCTCACCACCTACAGCCTGCGTTTTCTGGACTCCCTCGTGCGCATGCTCTTTCTCCCCATCCTGCCGCTTTTCGCCCTCGAGCTGATCCTTGACGCCGCCCGGGTCAACATCTTCACGGGGCTTGTGATCGGCGCGGCCTCGGCCTCGGCCGCCGTCTTTTCCGTCTTCTTCGGCCGGCTGGGGGATCGCACCGGCCATCGGCCGATCGTCATCCTGGCCTCGCTCCTGGGGTTTCTCTCCTTTACATTCCAGAGCCTCGCGACGAGCGGCTGGATGTTCCTCCTGTTACAGGTGTTTGCGGGCATCGCCCACGGCGGGGTGGTCACCGGGGTGAGCGCGCTCCTCGCCCGTTACACCGCCTGTGGGGAGGAGGGGGCGGTCTACGGTCTGGACAACTCGATCAACTCCGGCGCCCGCACGCTGGCGCCGATGCTGGGGGTCTCGATCGGGCTCTGGCTGGGCCTGCGGGCGGTCTTCGGCGCGGCCGCCCTGTTTTACCTCGCGGCCGCCTTCCTCGCCCTGCGTGCCCTGCCCCGGTCCGTCGCCTGTGCAAAAACAACGTGAAGGGAAACTGAGGGCGGCCTGAACATTTTATGCCGTTCGATACATTATACCAGATAGCCAGCACCAACCGGCAAGGAGAAAGCGGAGATGAGAAGCGATAAGAAGGCGCGGCCGCTGATCGGAATCACCTGCTCCCGGGTGACCGGCGGGGCCTGGGGGATCTATTCCCTGGGCCACTTCATGGACTACACCTTTGCCGACTACAGCCAGGCGATCCTCTACGCCGGCGGGGCGCCGGTCATCCTCCCGGCGGCCCAGGACGAGAAAAGCCTGGAGCGAATTCTGGGGGCGATCCAGGGCCTGATCCTGAGCGGGGGGCCCGACATCCACCCGCGGCGCTACGGCGAGGAGCCGCTTGCCGGGCTGGGCGAAGTGGACGAGGCGCTCGACCGCATGGAGATCCTGGCCGCGGAAATGGCCGTCGCGAGGGACCTGCCGGTCCTCGGCATCTGCCGGGGGGTCCAGGTGCTGAACGTGGCCCTCGGGGGAAGCCTCTACCAGGACATCCCCTCCCAGGTTGCGGAGAGCATCTGCCACACCCCCAAGAGCGACAAGGCCGTCAACACGCACACCGTGAGGATCGAGGCCGGCAGCCGCCTGCGCCGCCTCCTGGGCAAGCCGCAGATCTGGGTGAACGGCAAGCACCATCAAGCGGTGAAGGCGCCGGCTGAAGGCCTCGCCGTCGCCGCCCGGGCGAAGGACGGGGTAGTCGAAGCCCTGGAACACCCGGGCAAACGCTACGTCATCGGCGTCCAGTGGCATCCCGAGGGGACGTGGCGGGATGACGCGTGTTCCAAGAAATTATTCGGGTCCTTCGTGCGAGCTGCCGGCGAAGTGTCGTAAAGACTGAATCCCCCCCGCCTTGTGATACGCGTTGCACAACACCTGCGGCAGCGCTTCGTCAGCGAGCAGGTTCAGATTTTGTGGGAGCGGCTCCCGGCCTTCGTAGCCTGTACTTCGGCGGAGTAGGCTCCAGCCGCGATCCGATCGCGGCAAGATGCTGCTCCCATAGGAAAAAAGCCTACCTCACCAGGAAGCGCATAGTAGACGCCGCTGCAACAGCGACTGCATGTCACGACGGCCATCGACAACCAGCAGAACATAGACGTTCTTGTCCATGACTCGGTAAATGATGCGGTAAGGTTTGAAAAAAACCTCGCGATATTCACGGATTCCGAGTGCCAGGAGTTCCTTAGGATAAGCGCCGCGCTCTGGGAATTCGGCCAATTTGGAGAAAGCCTTTTCGACTTGCTCCAAAACGTAGTCCGCCTTTCGAGGCGCATCATGCAGAGCAATGTAATCATAGAGCTCATTGAGATCCCGTGCGGCATCGTGGGTCAGCAGGACTTTGAACGGCATCACCGAGCCTCCCGCCGCTGGCGAAGACGCTTGATGACATTCTCGGCGGGCAAGGCGTCGCCTTTCTCAACCTGACGCATTCCGAGTGCCAGGATTTTCAAGAGAGCCATTGTTTGCTGGGTTTGCTCGTAGCTTTCGATGTCTTGTATGACCACCTTGGCTTCGCCGTTCTGGGTAATGACCAGGGGCGCGTGCTGCTCGGCAAGGGTTCTTACGATTTCGGCGGCATGGGCCTTCAGGTAGCTGATGGGCCTAATCTGGCTTGACAGTTTCATGAGAACACCTCCAATCCTAAAGTATGACTTAATTTAGTCCATAAACAGGTCTACTGTCAAGGCAGCGTCTTCTCCTGATTACGGTCATTGATAAGGTGTTTTCAAACCGCTCCAACCGGCCGCCTGGGACTTCAGGGCTGGGCGGCGGGCACCAGGAAGGAGTTCAGGTAGGCATAGTCGGGTGTCAGCTCGCCCTTGTAGACGATGACGGCGCGCTTGAGCTCGGGCGGCAGCGCCAGCGTATGGAAGGGCTGGGAGAGGTCGGCTGAAACCAACTGCGGGAGCAGGGGCTTCAGGGCGCGGCTGAAGTCGATGGAGGACTCGCGGGGAATTTCGGAGGGCAGGATGTCGACGGCCATGATGACCGGCCCCTCCCCCTCGAACCCCTCCTTTACCGCTTCCGTTTGCGGTTCGTAGACATAGACCGGGTTGCCCGGCTCGGTCGCCTTGACGGTGCACTCGATCGAGCCGCCCACATCGCAGCTGATGTCCCCGATGACCTTGAGCCTGGGGGTACGCCCCGGGGCCCACAGGCGGCGGCACTGCTCGAGCGTGAGCAGCCGGGGGTAGCGCTCGTCCCAATAAATGCAGTTGACCAGGACCGAGAGATGCTCCACGTGCCGGTCGAACGCACTGCGATAGCCGGAGGCTCCCCGCCGGTAGTAATCATTCAGATCGAAGCCCGCACCGGGGCCGAGCGGTTCCACCAGATCCTCTTCTCGGAAGACCACTTTGTAGATCACCTTGGGATCCCGCGCGCGGTCCTGGGCAACCTTTGCGAGCTCAGCCGGTGGAATAGAGACGACCGGGAGGAGATCCAGAATTTCCTGGGCGCCCTGGGAGACGTTGCCGTACCCGGTGAACCCCACGATCAGCGGGTGGATGGGGGAGGGGACCCCGTCGGCCGCGATGCGCGCGGCGATCCGTGTGAGATCCTCCTTGGCTCCCGCGAGCTCGGCGTAGGCGCGGGCCTGCTTCAGGCGTCCGAAGGCTGAGGGGATGGCCTCGGCCTCGAGGCGTTTGCCGAACGACCAGAGGCTGTTAATCATGCCGGCGAGACCGGCGTGGCGGCCGAAGAAGATCAGGCGGCGGTTTTGGTCGTCCACGATCCGTTCGTAGTCGATCAGGGTGGCCTTCAGCTCCATAAGGCGCCGCAGCATGGGCATGTTGGTGGGCTGCCCTTTGATGACGTGGGGAAAGAAGAGGTAGACCTTGCCGGCCTCGAGCTTGGCTTTGGGGATCTCCTTGATCCCGATGATCACGCTGCAGTCGTTCAGCTCTTTCTGAACCTCCACCCCGGCCTGGGCGAACTCCTCGTCGGCAAAGGCCCGGTGGTGTCCGGTTTGGACTACCGTCCTGATCCCGGCCGCCTGCAAGGCTTTCATGTCTTCCGGCACCAGCGGCACCCGCCGCTCCCACTGGCTCTTGTCTTCCGCGCGAACCCCGATTTTCATGAATTCCCTCTCGATACAAAGGTTGACGAACCCGTTTGAGCCAGCAGCTCCGGCAAAGATGCAAGCCCCAGAACCGGCAGCGATTGAACCGCCGCGATAATTTCCGCCGGCCTGGGTTCCGGTAAAGCCTCCCGGGTCAAATGAGTGAACTTTTCGACCAGCGCCTCCCAGTGCATGGGGTTGGCCGGGTCTCCCAAGGGGTCTCGGCAGACCGACTCCAGACGGTTTTCTCCTGCCTGCAGAACCACCCGAGCGGCGGCCCGGGCGGGGAACATGCCCTCGATTGCAGGGTCTATGTGCAGGCTCACCCGGCCGGCCAGGGCGACGATGTCCGGCCGATGCAGCAGGCCGGTCCTCATCGGCAGCAGCCCCTGTCGGCCTTCCACGGCCCCCGCCGCCAGGCAGAAAGGCAGGCTGTACTGAGCGGATTCGAGGGTCTCCGGGTCCGGATAGTTGTTCAGTCTGAGGGCCCGCTCGAAGGTGTGCACCTTGATCGCGTCGATCGCCGCCGCCGTGAGCCGGTGCTTCTGCATCAGCCCGAAAAGGCCGTCCAGCGCAGCGTGGATCCAGCGGCAGCAGGCGTAGGGTTTGAAATAGACCCCCTCCACCGCGAAGCTCTCCCCCAGGCCGGCTGCGATCCGGGAGGCGTCGTAATACCCTTTATGGTCCAAAATGTCGAGAGGGCCGGTGAAGCCCTCCGCCGCCAGCTCCACTGCCCACAGCCCGGTCAGGACGGCCCAGGGGATGCCCTCCTTGGCGTGGTTGCCCATGACCCGGCTGTAGCCGGCGGCGGAGAGTCCCGGGGAGAGCACCCCGGCGAGGGCCATGGCCTCGGCGGTCTGCCGGCGGCTCAAGCGGAAGAGGCGCCCGGCGCCGGCCGCGACCCCATAGGCGCACCAGCGGCCGGTCGATAGGGTGTCCAGGCCGGCGACATCGCGCGCGGCGGCCACCCGCACGCCGATCTCGTAGCCGACCACGAGGGCGGCGATGATATCCGGCCACCCGGCCGCGACCTCCTGGGCCACGGCCAGGATGGCCGGGATGACGGCCGCACCGGGGTGCCCGCCGGCTGCACGGTGGCCGTCGTCGAGATCGAGCGCGCTTGCCGCTGCACTGTTGGCGAAGGCCGCTCCGGCCGCCCGGAGGCGGCGGCCGGCAAACCAGATGTCGGCGCCGCCCGGAGCGACCAGACGTTCCGCACCGCTCCGCGCAATCCGGGCGGCATCGGAGGCATACCCGGCGGCGGCAGACCCGATCAGATCGAGCAGGCAGCGCCGCGCCGTCGCAACCGTCGCCGCCGGGATCTCCCCGGCATCCAGCCCATGGGCAAAGTCGGCCAGAGTCTCGGTTGTGAAGGCCATGAGCAGAAGATCCTTATTTACTCAGACCGCCGGGTGATCCGCATGCCCCGCTTTTCGAGCTCGGCCAATACCTCCCGGTGGGGCACGTCGCGCACCGGGTTCAGGAGGCCCGGCTTGCGGATTTTTCCGGCGAGAATCAGCTGGGCCCCGATGCTGGCGGTGAACCCTACGGTGCGGTTCATGGCGAAAAGCCCGGTCGCGAGATCGCGGTAGTCGATCAGCTCATAGACTACCTTGAGCTTCCGGCCGTTTTTGAGCCCCCAGGCCTCGATGCGGATGACGACCATGTCCCGCTCCTCCTCCCGGAACTGGAGCCGGGGGGTCAGGTGCTCCACGACGAAGCGGCGCGGGGAGAGTTCGGCCCGGCCGACGCGTTGCGGGGTGGCGTCCAGGAAGCCGAGCGCGGCCATCACGTCCCAGAACCGGTTGTGGCCGGGCCAGCGCATGGCAAAGCGCCCCATCTCCCTGAGCTCGGGCCCTAAACCGAAGAGCTCGATATAGTGCAGGGCATCCCCGTTGTAGTAGGCATCCAGGGTGCCGACCCCCGGCACTTCTAAAACATGGCCGTTTTCGGGCCGGAAGATCTGCCCGCCGGGAATGGCCGCTTCCTTGCCGTCTTTCAGAAAACGGGCGGGCCGCATGTAGGCCTTGAGGACCCCCTCGAAGGTCCAGGTGATCTTGTAGTGGATCGGGTTGTCCCCGGCGCAGGCCGGCTCGGGCAGGCCGGCCCCATAGGAGCGCAGCCCATGCACCACATCGAGCTCGTCGACGGCGAGCTTTCCCAGGATCAGGTCGATCCCCGGGTCCATCCCCATCTCGGG
>JBFYWT010000062.1:0-6845 GCA_041310895.1 Desulfobacteraceae bacterium
AGGTCAATTTTAAAGACCATAGATAGCCTGAAATCTCCATCCGACGATTTCATTTAAAGCCAGCCTTGGGCCGGCATATGGATAAGGCGTCCTGCCCTCTTCTGACCCAACGCTTCCCGTCAACATCCCGAACTGCCTTGATGCAGCTATCCGCGAATTCGGGATGGTAGCTTTTCACGCGACTAGTTCCAATCGTTCTCTGGGATATGTCTCCGCGACAAAATCTATTCGACTTTTTCCCAACTAGTATAAGCATAATTTTCAGGCGAACTGGTTGCTGGTGATTACCTGATCGAATCTAGCAAAAACTCAAGAACTGTCGTCGATTCTATTCATCGCCGAAGTCCATTTCAGCCCAAGGTCAGGCAGGTTGAGCCGGAAGCCTCGGAATAAACTACCCCGCCGCAAGCAGCGGGGTATTAGAACTGAAGGTTTGGGTCAATTTTATCGCAGCAAGCTGCGGGGAATTCGACCCATAGAGATTAAAAAAAGCCGGAGTGCAGAGTCGGAGTTTACGCTGCGCGAAATAAAGCTCTGCAACCGATGGAAAATTTTAGTATATCATCAGGCCGGACAATCGAAAAGAGGTGTTTGGTGTTAGGTAGTGGTATTCTTTCTTTTCACTCGTTACTCGTTGCTTGTTACTCGTTGCTTTCTTTTTGCCACTCCGACTCGGGACGCCGACTTTCAACTGGTTATTCTGCAAGCGCGGGGCGGCGGTGGAACCAGGGATGGGCGGTTTCGAGCTGGCCGGCGAGACGGAAGAGAAGTCCCTCGGCGCCGAAAGGGGCGATCAGCTGAACCCCGATGGGAAGCCCGTCGGCCGTCCAGTGCAGCGGGACCGACATGGCGGGTTGGCCGGTGAAATTGGCCAGCATGGTGAAGGGGGTGCGGGCCGCGTGCTCGAGCGCCATCGCCATCACCCGCCCCGACCGCCGCAGCAGGCGGCCCAGTCTCAGCCTGTTCACGGCTCGAAGCATCGCCAGCTCGAGCCGGCTGGGCTTCAGCTCCCCGATCCGGGCCGGCGGCTGGGCCACGGTGGGCGTCAGGTAGAGATCGTAGCGCTGGTGGAATCGCGCCATGGCGCGGGAGGCCCGTCCCCAGAGACGCTTGGCGCGGGCGAGCGCCGATGCCGGCTCCAGCCGGCCCAAAAGCCCTAGGGTCCATGTCACGGTCTCGACATCCCCCGGTCCGGCCGCGCGGTGCAGAACCGCCTGCAGTTCGTCGATGGCGGCGGCGGTTTCGGCCGCGTACATCGTGCAGAAGCTTTGGAACAGGTCCAAGCCGTCGATGTCGGGCCGGGCCTCCTCCACCGTGTGGCCTAAACGATGGAGTTCTCGGGCGGTTTGGAGCGCTGCCTTCTCGCATTCGGGGTGGACGGCCGCCCCCACTGGAGAGACCGTGCTGTAGGCGATGCGCAGCCGCCCCGGCTCCCGGCCCACCTCTTCCAGAAACGGCCGTTCGGGAGGAGCGATCGTGTAAGGCGCCCCGAGGTCCGGGGCGCAGACGGCGTCGAGCATGGCGGCGCTGTCGCGCACCGAGCGCGTGATCACGTGCTCGACCACCGCCCCCTGCCAGATCTCGCCGAAGTCCGGACCGGTGGGGGTACGGCCGCGGCTTGGCTTGAGCCCGAAGAGGCCGCAGTAGGCGGCCGGAATGCGGATGGAGCCGCCCCCGTCCCCGCCGCCGGCGAGCGGCACCATGCCGGCGGCCACCGCGGCGGCCGAGCCCCCGCTCGATCCGCCCGGGGTGCGGCCGAGGTTCCAGGGGTTGCGCGTCGGCCCGAAGAGCTCCGGCTCGGTCACAGCCACGAGGCCGAGCTCGGGCGTGTTGGTCTTGCCCAAGAGGAGGACCCCTGCCCGCTTGAAGCGTGCCACAAGCTCGCTGTCGTGGTCGGGGATGAAATGCTGCAGCGCCTTCGACCCGAAGCTGGTGGGCACCCCGGCCACCAGCGCGAGCAGGTCCTTCAGTAAAAACGGCACCCCGGCGAAGGGCGCACCGGGATCGATCGTCTCAAGCGCCTGCCGCCCGTAATCGAACATGGGGCGGACCACGGCATTCAGGGCCGGATTGAGCCGCTCGATCCGGGCGATGGCCTCTTCGCAGACCTCCCGGGCCGACACCGCACCCGTGCGGATCAGCCCGGCCAGCCCCAGCCCGTCGTAGCGGTCATATTCCGCGAAGCCCGCCATGGTCGCCACCGACTACCAGTCGTAGGTCTCCTTTTCGATAATGGTCGCCACGCCCTGGCCGCCGCCGACACAGGCGTTGGCACAGCCGTAGCGGCCGCCCTTCAGGTTCAGAATCCGCGCCAGGGTCCCGACCAGCCGGATGCCGGTGGCTCCCAGGGCATGGCCGATGGCTGTCCCCCCGCCCATGACGTTGACTTTCTCCGGGTCGATGCCAAGCTCGCGGATGCAGTTGAGCGCAACGACGCAGAAGGCCTCGTTGATCTCCCAGAAGTCGATGTCGGCGGCCGTGAGGCCGGCCTTCTCCAGCGCCCTCCGGCTGGCCGGCACCGGCCCCGCGCCCATGATGGTGGGATCCACCCCGGCAAAACCGATCGAGCGGATGGTGGCGAGCGGCCGGATGCCCCTCTTCCTGGCCGCCTCCTTGGACATGAGGATCATGGCCGTAGCGCCGGCGTTCAAGGGGGAGGAGTTGCCGGGCGTGACCGAGCCGTCCTTCTTGAAGGCGGGCTTCAGGGCGCGCATGCTCTCGATAGTGGCATCATCGCGCACGGCCTGGTCGGTCGCGACCGTCAGCACGCTGCCGTCCGCCTGCTCGGCCGCGACCGGCAGGATCTCCCCGTCGAAGTACCCTTCGCTGCGCGCCTGGACGGCGAGCCGGTGGGAGCGCACCCCCCACTCGTCCATCTCCTCGCGGCTGAACTTGGTCTGCGCCACGAGCTTTTCGGCGGTCAGGCCCATGTTCATGGAGGTCATCATGTCCCAGTGGCTGAGGGCGGGGTCGAGGAAGAGACCCATGTTGGGCGCGATCAGCCCCCGCTCGACCTGGGTCATGCCCATGGGTACGCGGGTCATGTGCTCCATCCCGCCGACGAGCACGGTGTCGGCAAAGTTCATGGCGATTTCCATGAAGCCGATCTGGACCCCGGCCATGGAGGAGCCGCACTGCTGGTCGACGAATTTGGCGGGAATGGTCTTGGGCAAATTGGCCATGAAGATCGGGATCCGACCCCCGTAGCCCCACTGCTCGCCGACAGCCACCGCACAGCCGACCAGAAAGTCGTCGATCTCCTGGGCGTTCACCCCGGTGCGCTTGATCACCTCCGGCAGGAGCTTGGCCAGGAGCTCGTCGGCCCTCATCTTGCAAAACCAGTCCCGGGCCGGCTCAGTGGGCCGGGAGCGCGACAACGCCGTCCTGAGGTAGCCTGCAATCACCACGTCTCTCATGAGAACCTCCTGTTTAATCGGTAGAGGGGTGTAAGGATTTAGGGTTCAGCGGTTCACGGTTAGGTGGTTGGTGCCGCACGCGGGCGGCGTCTCAGTTCTTGTAGAAGCGCTCGCCGGCCCCGGCCATTTTACGGATCAGGGCGGCGGGCGTGAAATGCTCGCCGTAGTGCTTTTCCAACTCGACCAGCTTGCGGTGCACGTTCGCAAGGCCCCAGGCGTCGGCATAGCGCAGGATCCCGCCGCGGTAGGGCGGGAAGCCCGTGCCGTAGATCATGGCGAGGTCCATGTCCTGGGGCCGGTCGCAGATCCCCTCCTCGATCATGAAGGCGGCCTCGTTGATGGCGGCGGCAAGCATCAGGTCGATGATTTCCTGCTGGGATACTTTCTTGGGCGCCACCTTGTGCTCCTGGAGGTAGGCCCGGACGACCTCGACCACCTTGGGGTTGGGGACGGGGGTCGGCCCGCTGTAGTCCATGTAGCCGGCGCCAGTCTTCCGGCCGTAGCAGCCGGTGCGGTAGATCGCCTCGGTCAGGGGGTGCACCTTCCAGCGCGCCCCCAGGCGCTTCTCGAAGGTTTTGTTCACGTGGTAGTTGATGTCGATGCCGGTCAGGTCCGATAGGGCCGCCGGCCCCATCGGCATGCCGAAGTCCACCATGGCCGCCTCGATGGCGGCCCCCTCGACGCCGTCGGCCATCAGGTGGACCGAGCCGCTCATCAGGCCCAAAAGCTGGCGCGAAACATAGAAGCCCGGACCGTCGTTGACGACGATGGGGATTTTCTTGACCGCCCGGGCGAAGGCGACGCTCGCGGCGAGCGTGGCATCCGAGGTCTTCCCGGCGCAGATGACCTCCAGAAGCTGCATGCGCTGGGCCGGGTTGAAGAAGTGCAGGCCGATCATGCGCCCCGGGTCTTTCAAGACCGAGGCCATCTCGGTGATGGGCAGGGCCGAGGTGTTGGTGGCGAAGATCGTCTCCGGCCGGCAGATGCCTTCGAGCTTTTTCCAGATATCCTGCTTGACCTTCATGTCCTCGAGCACGGCCTCGATGACGAGATCGGCCTCCCGGCAGGCCTCAAGCGCAGTCGAGGTCGCGAGTTGGCCCGCGATCATGGCCTCGAGCGCCTCGGGTTTCATCTTGCGGTTTTTGATGTGGTAGTCGAAGGTGCCCCGGACGGCGGCCACCCCTTTCTGCACGGCGGCTTCGTTGATGTCCCAGAGCACGGCCTTGAAACCTCCGGCCAGGAGCAGGTGCACGATCCCCGACCCCATGACGCCGCCGCCCAGCATGGCCACCGTGCGCACCCGCGCCGGTTTGAGCCCTTCGATCCGCGGGAGGCGGCCGGCCGCACGGGTGTTGAGGAAAATCCCGATCAGGTTCTTGGCCACGTCCGAAACGAGGCAATCGGCAAAAAGCCCGGCCTCGACCGCCAGATCGGCGTCGATGTCGTAGCCCAGCCCCTTCTCCAACGCCTCGATGGCCTTGAAGGGGGCGATGTAGCCCTTGGCCTTGGCGGCGGTCATGAGCTTGGTGAAGTCGAGGAGCGCCTTTTTTTCGGCGGCACTCGGCAGCCGGTCGTAGCGGAAGCGGGTCACGCGATTGGAACGGCTGAGCTTGCCGGCGATGAACCGCCGCGCCGCCTTGACCGCGGTCTCGATGAGGTTCCCCGGCTCGGCGAGCTCGTCCACCAGGGTTCGCTCCAGGGCCTTTTCGGCTTTGACGGACTTGCCGGCGGTGATCATTTCGAGCGCATTGGGCAGGCCGATCAGCCGCGGCAGGCGCTGGGTGCCGCCGGCCCCCGGAATCAATCCGAGCTGGACTTCGGGCTGGCCGAGCTCCGCTCCCTTGACGGCCACGCGGTAGTGGCAGACCATGGCGAGCTCGAGCCCGCCCCCCAGGCAGGTCCCGTTGATCGCGGCGATCACCGGCTTGGGCCCGGTCTCGATGGCGTTCAGAAAGCGGTTGTTCTCCGTGAGGAGGGCCAGGATCGCCTCCCGCGCGGTGAGGTCCTTGATCTGGGTGATGTCGGCGCCGGCGATGAAGGTTTTGCCCGTTCCGGTCAGGACCACCGCCTGAACGGCGCTCTCCTTGAAGGCCGCCTCCAGGGCAGCGGCGATCTCCCGCACGAAATCCCCCGAGAGCTGGTTGACCGGCGGGTTGTCCAGGACGAACACCGCGACCCCCTCCCTCAGTTCCACCTTGACTGTCCGGTAGTCTGTCTTCATCGGTCGGCACCCCCTTTGGTTGGCGTGGGCGGATAGCATTTAACGTGTAACACGTTACACGTGTATCCTACTTACATTAATGATTTTATTTGTCAAGAATTTTTATTGACATTTTAGCCGGCGGCCATTATCAACTTCACCATCAACCAATCGGGGCGACGCCGCTTTCAATTCGGCCGCCGCCGGGGTTACAGATGAAAATCGCCGAGCTGGTCAAGAAAACCAGGGTCCCCAAGGAGACGATTCACTATTACATCCGCGAGGGGCTGGTCCGCAAGCCGCGCAAATCGGGATCCAACACCGCCGAGTACACCGCCGCCCATGTGGAGCGCATCCTCTTGGTCAAGGAGCTGCGCGACATCTTCTTTCTTCCCATCCCTGAAATCAAGAAAATCCTCAAGCAGTCCCGCAAGCAGTCGCTCCCCGACCAGGCGGCCTCTGATTTCCACAACAAGTACTTTCGGCCTCTGGACCGCCTGCTCTCCACCGAAATCGTGGGGGCCGAAGCGTTCCGCACCGCCACCGGGCTCGGCCGCAAGTGGCTCGCCATCATGGAGGAGTGGGGGGTCATCACCCACACGCTGCGCGAGGGAAAACCGGTCTACTCGCGCGATGATGTCACGATCGGCCGCCTCATGGTGGACATGGACACTTTAGGCTTCGGCCCCAAGGACGGCTACGACCCCGAGGAGTTGAGGCGGATCGCCGACTTCATCCGCGACTTCGTGCGCAGCGCCCACCGCGAGTACTACCGCCGAAACCTCGAGCGGCTCTCCTCCGCCGAGCTGGACGACAAGGGCAGCCGGTTTGCGGAGATCATGAGCTTGTTTTTTTACCACATCTATCGCAAACTGGTGCGCGAGGAATACCAGCACTTGCGGAAAACGCTTCTGCAGCGATGAGAGCGCGATGAGCCGGTTTGAAGGGAAGAAGTAACGAGCAACGAGTAACGAGTAGCGAGTGAAAAGATAAAGTCGGAGGAATGAGTCGGGGTCGGTTAACTGAACACCAAACACTAACAAAGAAAATGCCCTGCCCGCCGCGCCATACTGGCACCATGGTTTTAAAACGGAACTCTGCGGCGCTCTCCGGATGCCTGCGCCCGGGACATCGGTTGCGTCCGCGTCTGAAACTCGGGGCAACGGGCTCTACGATCGGACCAGGGTCGTTCGGTCAATTATTCTCAGGATGAGATCTGCCGTTTAGCC
>JBFYWT010000113.1:0-2657 GCA_041310895.1 Desulfobacteraceae bacterium
AGCGCCCTGGAGCCGATGTTCCAGATGGGCGATGACCTGGAGTTCCGGGACACGGCCATCGACGAGGAGATCCCCGAGTCCACCCTCGAGAAGATCTACCAGATGCCGTTCACGCTGCAGGCCTTCGAGCCGGCTGGAATGTCGCACGATCAATTCAACACGCACCCCTCGACGATCTTCACCGTGGGCGAGTTCTCCAAGGCGGTTGAGGGTGTGGAGGCCTTCTGCAAGGGGCGCCTGGAGGCGGCGGGGGCAAAGGCCTGACCTCGAGGCGGCGCATGCGCGAGTCTGACCCAGACGTCCGCCAGCCTGACGGACGTCTGCAATCCACAGCCAAGAGAGGATCCGCCTCGGTTTCAGCTGCGGTGAACGAGAGCGACCTTGGAGGGGATTCTCCCCGATCGGGTGGCATTGTCGCCGCCCGACCCGCACCCGGTGTGACGGAGGTTCCGCATGGCGCTTACGCTTGAGCAGGCAATCGCGCGCGTACCTTTCCTCAAGGACGCCAAGGACATCAAGTCCACCGAGCTGACGGGCGGCATCACCAACAAGAACTACAAGCTCGAAACCGGCGGCAAGGCCTACATGCTGCGCATCACCGGCGAGAACACCGACCTGCTGGGGATCCAGCGCGAGATCGAGCACGCCTCGAACTTGGCGGCCGGCCGGCTGGGCATCGCGCCGGAGGTCCTGTACTTCATCGAGCCCGAAGGCTACCTGGTGACGCGCTTCATCGACGGCAAGCGGATCCCGCCGGAGGAGATGGTCAAACCGGACAACATCCGGCGCGTCGTGCGCAAGTTGCGCATGTACCATACGCGGGCGCCTGAAGTGAAGGGCGAGTTCAATGTCTTCCGCCGCGTCGAGCACCTGATCGACATCTCGAAGCAGCACGGGAGCAAGTTCCCCTTCGACTTCGACTGGATCATGGGCAAGATGAAGGACGTGGAAACGGCCCTGCTCAAGGATCCGTACGTCCCCACTCCCTGCCACTGCGATCTGCTCAACCTGAACTTCCTCGACGAGAACGTGGCCGGGGAGATCGGCGAGGTCAAGATCCTCGATTGGGAATATGCCGGGATGGGGGACATCTTCTTCGACCTGGGCAACTTCTGCCATCACCACCGTTTCAACGATGACCTGGTGAATGTGCTGCTCCAGGAGTACTTCGGCGAGGTCACACCAAAGGTGTTCGCCCGCCTGAAGCTGATGTGGCCGATGTCGACCATCCATGAGTCGATGTGGGGCACCACGCAGACCGGCATCTCGAAACTGGATGAGGATTTCCAGGGCTACGCCGATCTGTGGTTTGCCCGCACGCGGGAGGCGATGATCGACCCGCGCTGGGACCAGTGGTTGAAGGACGTGGCCAAGAAGTAGCCCAGTCTCAGCCCGCAGCCCGAATGTGCAGCGGCGCCCGGCTCCCGGGCGCCGCTTGCGTTCGGGCTGACCCCCCCCGTCGCCCCCGCGGGCATAACGCCCCATCCGTCGCCCCCGTGAAAGTCGAAGATGCCCGCAGCGAAGCGGAGGGTACGGGGGCTAGGCGAGAGACCGCGTGGCTCGGGGCCGACGCCTGCCGGCGGGACTCTCCTGGATGCCCGCCTTCGCGGGCATGACGGCCCTCCTGTCCCTCCCGTCGCCCCCGCGCAGGCGGGGGCCCAGGCGAGAGACCGCCTGGCTCGGGGCCATCGCCTGCCGACCGGACTCCTCGGTATGCATGACGGACAGAGCTGTGAAGGGAGAGACGCGACGAGGGCCGGCGTCATCGCCGGCCCTTGCAGGGACTCTCGAGCAGCTGACTGGACGGTCAGGCGGAGAAATACTCCTTGACGGCGGTGATGAACATGTCGTTCTCTTCCTTCGAACCGACCGTCAGGCGGAACCAACCGTCGCTGCCATACATCGGTTCCTGCCCGCGCAGGATCAGCCCCTTGGACTCGGCATGCTTGATCATGCCGTTCCCGGTCTTGCCGGGCACCTTGGAGTCGAAGAGCATGTAGTTGCCGCGGGTCGGGAAGGCCTTTACGCCCGGCAGTTTGTTGACCTCATTCATGATCCGGTCGAGCTCGCTGTTGTTGAAGTCGACGCGCTTCTTCAAGCCCTCGGTGTCTTCGAGGGCGGCCAGCCCGGCCCACATCGCGATGGTGCTCACATTCCAGGGGATCATGGTGGCAGCAATTTGCATGATCACGTCGCGCTCGCCCATGGCGTAGCCGAAGCGCAGCCCGGCCAGGCCGTAGGCCTTGGACAGCGTGCGCGTGACCAAGACGTTCTTGTACTTCTTCACGAGGCCGACCTGGGACTTCTCCTTCACCCCGGCGTACTCGACGTAGGCCTCGTCGACGACAAAGGGGATGCCGGTCTCGGCGATCCTGGTGAATCCTTCCTGATCCATGAAGTTGCCGGTGGGGTTGTTGGGGTTGGCGACGATGATGACCTTGGTCTTGTCGGTGACGGCCTTGACGATGGCCTCGGGATCGTACTGCATATGGTCGTCGCCCCATTTGTACTTCATCGGAACACTGATGATCTTGCCCCCGCAGGCGAGGGTGCGCAGCTTGTAGATGCCGAAACACGGGGTGTGCTGAATGACCTCTTCGCCGGGCTGGACGAAGCTGCGCAGGATCATGTCGTAGGCTTCGCTCGATCCGTTGCCG
>JBFYWT010000131.1:0-7415 GCA_041310895.1 Desulfobacteraceae bacterium
CTGGCCTCATGACTGCCAGTCATGCGCTCTCCCAACTGAGCTACAGCCCCACAACGTAACCTTAACTTTTTATCAAAGCATGCCGGGGCTGTCAATACCCATTTCCAGGACACGGCCATCCGGCCGGTTGACAAATATGGAAGTCAAAAATACAATGATGACTTAATTTGCAATCGAAAGGTTTCAACGGGTTGATGAATCCTTCAAACGGCATATTCATCGTGACAGTTCTCGCGAACCCTTGCCCCTTTGGATCTTATCTCTGAGCCCGGTCAGCGGATCGCGATACCCATGGGAGATGAAGCAGCCATGACCCCCTTCCACCGACCGTCGCCGCCGGCGCCGCGCCCGCAACGGCGGGACGGCGGCATGTACAAGGATTTCGATGCCACCGAGCTCTTCTGCCCGCGTTGCCGGCGGGCGGTGCCGGTGCGCAAGCGCCTGCTGCTGGTGCTGCCGGAAGGCGACAAGTACGAGTACCTCTGCGTGCACTGCCACAGCACGGTAGGGACTAAAATCAGCCGCGATCAGACGCCCCTCCGCCTGATCGTATGAGAAACGGAGATTGAACGGATGCTTTACTTGATGCGCAAGCACGCGGGGTCCTGGATGGTCAAGGTCCTGCTCGGGGCCATCGTGGTCGTGTTCGTGTTTTGGGGGGTCGGCAGCTACACCCAGCAGCAGGCCGGAATCCTCGCCATCGTGAATGGGGACGTCATTTCGCGCGAGGACCATCTCAAAGAGTACAATCGCCTGCTCGACCAGGTGCGTCAGAATTTCGGCGCCGGGCTGAGCGACGACCTGCTCAAGGCCTTGCAGCTGGAGCAGCAGGCGCTGAACCAGTTGATCGACCGCACACTGCTGCGCCAGGCAGCCGACCGGCTCCAGTTGCAGGTGAGCGACGAAGAGCTCTCCCGGTCGGTCCGGGGCATCACCGCGTTTCAATCCGAGGGGGCCTTCGACATGCGCCGCTACCAGCAGATGCTGGCCCTCAACCGCTGGACACCGGAAACCTTCGAAACGATGCAACGCGACGCCCTGCTCATCCGGAAGCTGCAGCGCCTGATTGCCGACAGCGTCAAGGTGTCCGAGCCGGAGATCGAGGACTGGTACACCTGGAACCAGACCGCCGTCCGCATCGACCAGATTCCGTTCGCCGCGGCGAAATACGACAAGATCAGCGTATCCCCCGAAGAGACGGCCCAGTACTTCGAGCGCCACGTGGAGGCCTACCGGACCGAGCCTGAGATCAAGGTGCGTTACGTGCGCTTTTCCCCTTCCGCGTTCCGTGAACGGGTGACCCTGACCGATGCCGAGATCCGGGAGGAGTTCGACCAGAATCCCGATCGGTTTACGGTTCCCCGCACCGTGGAGGCGCGTCACATCCTGATCCGCACAGCGGCGGACGCCCCGGCGGCGGCCGTCGAGGCGGCGCGCGAGAAGATCACCGGAATTCTCGCCCAGGCCCGGGCGGGGAAGGATTTCAGCGAGCTCGCCACGCAGTACTCGGAGGACGAGGGCAGCCGGGCAGAGGGCGGTTTCCTGGGGGCCTTTCGCAGGGAGGCCGTGGTGGCGCCGTTCGCCGAGGCGGCCTTCGCCTTGAAACCCGGGGAGATCGGCGAGCCGGTCAGAACCCAGTTCGGGTGGCACCTGATCAAGGTTGAAAAAGTGAACGAGGGCCGCAGCCGGGGGTTCGACGAGGTCAAGGCCGAGATCGCCGCGCGGCTCACCGCCGAGCGCGCCCGCAACCTGGCCTACGACGATGCCGAGGCGCTGGCGGACGCGGCGGCCGGGAGCGCGGACCTCGGGCAGGCGGCGGCCGCCCGCCGGATGGAGGCGCTCACCACGGAGTTCTTTTCCCGCCGGCAGCCCGCTGCGGGAATCGACCCGGCCGCGGAGTTCGCACAGGCGGCCTTCCAGCTGCCGGCCAACGAGGTCAGCGAGGTGCTGGAGCTCGGCGAGGACTACTACGTGCTGCAGATCGTCGAGCAACGCCCGGCGCGGGTCCCGGAGCTTGCGGCGGTGGAGGCGCGCGTCCGGCAGGACCTGATCCGGGAGAAGCAAACCGAGCAGGCGGGCCAGGCGGCCCGGGCCCTGCTGGGCGATCTTAAGGCCGGGGTGGCCAGCGACCCGGCCGCCAAGAAAATGGGGGCCACGGTCGAAACCACCGATTTTTTCAAAAGGAGCGGCAGCGCCCCGGCGGTGGGCCTCGCGCCCGAGGTGGTCCGGGCGGCCTTCGAACTTTCAGAGCGAGAGCCTCTGCCTGCGGAGCCGGTCAAGACCTCCGAGGGCTACACGGTGATCCGGTTCCGGGAGCGAAAACCCCCGGCGCCGGAAGGGCTGGCGGCGGAACGGGAGCAGATCCGCTCCCGGCTCCTGCAGCAGAAAAAAACCGAGGCGTGGGGGGCGTGGTTGGAGCAGTTGCGCCAGGCGAGCACGATCGAGCTCAAGCGGGAGCTGACGTAAAAGGGGTGATGTAAAACCGCGCCTCAGGCCGTGATCCTGAGTTGTGCGGCCACCGGCGATAAAGGCAGGAGATCCCATGGATGCCAGGAAAGAGGACCGCGGGCCGTCAACCGCGAACATCCACATGACCAAGAAATGCCCGGAGTGTTTCGCCTACCTGCCGCTCCACGCCAAAGTGTGCACCTCCTGCGGCAAGCGGGTGGGGCCGGTCGACAAGCTGGGCCACGCCCGGAAGCCGCCGAACATCAAGGGCTACCTGGCGGCC
Organism: Desulfobacteraceae bacterium; assembly: GCA_041310895.1. Lineage (GTDB taxonomy): Bacteria > Desulfobacterota > Desulfobacteria > Desulfobacterales > SpSt-501 > SpSt-501. The sequence goes on from JBFYWT010000131.1 coordinate 2,732, forward strand.
GCGCTCGCCATCCTGGCGTTTGTCACCTTTGTGTACTGGGGCTTCTTCATGGACTGATGACTTCGTAAAAAACCCAATTTCGGCGTTGCGCGTCATCCCGCGGCTGCTGCGGCGTACGGGGAGTACGCCTCGCGTCGCGGGATTCGCGCGCCGTGCCTGCCCCGCCATGGCGGGGAACTGGGGCTTTTTACAAAGCCATATTTTTAAAATTGAAATTGCGCAACCTTCGGCCGCATAGAACTGGTTTCAAAACCTCGGATCACGCTGTCATGAAAACAGTTCTATCAGGTTGTTGAGAAACAAGCGCCAGGCTGTCAGCCAAGGCGTGCGGCGATTTGGAAAGCGCAGCATATTTAAGAATATGTGAGCATTTACAAGAGCCGCACAACACCGGATCACAGCCTGAGGCGCCGTTTTTCAACAACCTGCTAATAGCGTACCGAGCGCCTCTCCAGAATCTCCTCCGGGATCCTGTCGATGAACCGGGACGGCCGGTTGAGGACGATCCCGAGGCTGCGGTCGTACGCCTGGCGCGGGTAGGTGATGTAAAGGCCTTCCTGGGCGCGGGTGGCGGCGACGTACATCAGCCGCAGCTCCTCCTCCAGATCCTCCTCGTTCGCCATGGCGTAGAGCGAGGGGAACCGCCCGTCCAACGCCCAAATGATGAAGACCGTGTGCCACTCCAGCCCTTTGGCGGAGTGGATGGTCGAGAGGACCAGCCGGCCCTCGGCGCTCTCCCCGGCATACAGCCGCTCCTCCGCGCTGATGGTGGGCGGCTCGAGGGTCATGTCCGTCAGGAAGGGGTCGAGCCGCCGGTAGCGCTCCATAATGCCAAGCAGCTGCTCGAGGTCTTTGGCGCGTTTGGGGTGGTCGTCGAAATGGCGCCGAAGCAGCGGCAGGTAGTACTGCACCACGGCCGCTCCCATCTCGGCCGGGAGCCGGGGGGCGGCGTCAAGGTTCCGGTAGAGCGCGGCGAGCGGTTCGAGGCCGGGGTGGCGGCGCGTCAGCGCGCAGAGGCCGCCCGTCCCGCTCCGGTCTTCGGTGAGGGCCTCGTAAATCCGCTGGGCGCTGCGCGGGCCGACCTTTTCGATCAGCATCAGTACGCGGTGCCAGCTGATGCGGTCGAGGGGGTTGGCGATCACGCGCAGATGGGCCAGCACGTCCTTGATGTGCGCTGATTCGGTGAACTTGAACCCGCCCACCTTGATGAACGCGATCGCCTCACGCGCCAGCTCGATCTCGAGGTCGAAGGAGTGGAACCCGGCCCGGAACAGCACGGCGATCCGCTCCGGCGCTACCCCGCGGCGCATCAGCTCCTGGACCCGGTGGACCACGAAGAGCGACTGGCTGTTTTCGTCTTCGGCCTCGACCATCTGCGGCCGCTCGCCCCCGGTTTTGCGCGTGAAGAGATGCTTGGAGAACTTCTCCCGGGCGCGCTCGATGACGATGTTGGTGAGGTTGAGCACCGGCTGGGTGCTGCGGTAGTTCTCCTCAAGCCCGATGATGCGGGTGCCGGGAAACATGGCCGGGAAGTCCATGATGTTGCGGAAGTTGGCGCCGCGAAAGGCATAGATGCTCTGGGAGTCGTCGCCGACCACCATGATGTTGCGGTTGCCTTCGGCCAGCCGGTAGAGAATCTCCGCCTGGAGCTTGTTCGTGTCCTGGTATTCATCGGCCATCACGTAACGATAGGCGGCACCGATGCGGCGGCGGATCTCCGGGGAGTCCTGCAGCAGGCGCTGAAAGCAAATCAGCAGATCGTCATAGTCCACGAAGTGGTGCTCGCGCTTGCGCCGGCTGTAGGCCTCGTAGAGCGCCCGGATCGTCTCCTGCCGGTCCAGGAAATGGGCGTAATCGCGATCGAGAACCTCCTCGATGGAAATCGCCTTGTTGACCGCGCGGCTGAATATGGCGGCAAGCGTTCCCTTGCGCGGCAGGGAGCGGTCCGGATTCGGCCCGGCGGCCTCCTTGCGCAGCAGGCCGATCAGGTCTTCGGCGTCGGCGCGGTCGATCACGGCGAAGTCCGCCGCCAGGCCTGCGGCCGCGGCGTGCTGGCGCAACTTGAGATGCGCAAAGGAGTGAAATGTGCCGCCGGAGACGCGTTCGCAACGGCTGTCCAGGAGGCGGGCGGCCCGCTGCAGCATCTCCTGGGAGGCGCGGCGTGTGAAGGTGAGCAGTAAAATGGCGGCGGGCGGCACCCCCTCGGCCACCAATCGGGCGACGCGATGGGTCAGGGTGCGGGTCTTTCCGCTGCCGGCCCCGGCAATGACGAGCAGGGGGCCGTCGTTGTGTTCGACGGCGGCGCGTTGGGCCGGGTTGAGCGTGTCACGTGCCTGCGATGGAAGCATGCCCGACCCTGTAGCAGAAAAACCGCTGCGCGTCATGGTCTTTTCGATTACGGCCCGACATCCTGACGATGGCAGTCTCGAACCCCAGCCCCGCATGCCGCCGTTTGACTTTACTTATCCATTGTATTAGAATTTTTCTACTTATCCTGGCGTTAGTCAAATTATCGTTCTTCCTGCGGGAGCTCCGCCCCGGCGGGGCTGCGGGCGGGCCGCGGCGGGTGCCGCATCCGCCGAAACACCCCTGACTGCGCCGGAGCAGCCCATACTTCAGGAGGGAGGGTCGATGGAATGAAAACACTTCAGGAACAACTCGCGTGGATATCCAAAACACTTGCCGGGCTGGCCAAACAGGTGAATACGATCGCCCGGAAAGTCAAGACACACGCCCCCGCGAAGCAACGCGGCGCTCTGCCCGGTCGTAAGCCGGGGCAAAAGGCCCCCGCGCCGCCCGCGCTCAAGCGCTCCGACACGGTGCTGGAATCGGTCTACGCGGCCATCAGCCGCAGCCGCAACGGGCTGAGCATCGCCCAACTGCTGCAGAAAACGGAGCTGGAGCCGCGCCAGCTCAGCAACGCGCTCTATAAGCTGGGCAAAAAAGGCCTCGTTCACACCCGGGCGCGCGGAGTCTATGTGAAGTCCTGATCCTGCCGACCTGCCAGCCCACTCCACGCCCTCCGGGCGCCGCCGGCCGGAGGGCGTTCTGCTGTTGCGCCGAGCCCCTGCCTGTGCTATCGGAGTGATTCCGTGTGATTTTCCCCTCCGCATCCCCGAGAGCCGCATCTCCGGAGTGTCCGTCGCGGGGACCTCGCACGCATTCGACTCGAAAGGACCGTCCTCCTTCATGACAGCCTCGTCTTCCGCCGGCGGCATCACGGACGCAGTCTGGAACCTCTTCGCCTCGATCCAGCTGACCATCGCCCTGCTGCTCTCCCTGGCCGTCACCTCCGTGATCGGCACCCTCATCCCTCAAAACGCCGAGCCAGCGGTCTACATCGCCCGGTACGGCGAGAACCTGTTTCGGTTTTTCTGGGTGCTGGGGCTCTTCGACATGTACCACTCGTGGTGGTTCCAGCTCCTGATGGCGCTGCTCGCGGCCAACGTGATCGTCTGCTCCGTGGACCGTATTTCGACGCAGCGCCGGATCCTGCTGGTGCGCCGGCCCCAGTTCCAGGCGGCGCGCTTCCGCAACCTGCCGGAGCGCGCGGAATTCGACGACGAACGGCCGCCGGCTGAGTTGGAATCGCTCTATGCGCCGCTCTTCGGGAAGAGGCTCGGCGTCGTGCAGGTGGAGCGCACGGAGGCGGGTTTCCGTATGTTCGGGGAGAGCGGGCGCTGGACGCGGTTCGGGGTCTACGCGGTGCATCTGAGCGTGGTGCTCCTCCTGATCGGCGGGCTGATCGGCTCGATCTTCGGATTCGACGGGTTCGTGAACATCCGCGAGGGGGACACCGTCCAGCAGATCACCTTGCGCGGCACCGGGGAGCGGCTGCGGCTGCCCTTTGCGATCCGCTGCGACCGTTTCAGCGTCAGCTTCTACGAAACCGGCGCTCCCCAGGAGTACCGCTCCAGCCTGACGCTTCTCGAAGACGGCCGGGAGGTGGTGCAGCAGGACATCATTGTGAACGACCCCCTGCGCCACCGGGGCATCAGCATCTTTCAGTCGAGCTACGGGTCGGTGCCCTCCGATGCGGCCGTGCTGAGCTTCACGAGCCAGGCCACCGGCATGATCTACTCCCGCGAGGCGGCCATCGGCAAGGAAATAGAGATTCCCGAAAACCTCGGCACCTTCGTGCTGCGCGAGCTGCGTCCCAATGCTTCGTTCCGCGGCCGTTCCGTCGGCGAGGCGTTTGTCGGCATCCTCACTCCACCCGCGGGCCCGGCCGAGGAGATTATCCTGCCGGTGCGCTTTCCCACCTTCGACCGGATGCGGCGCGGGGAGGTCGTCGTCGCCGTGGAGCAATTCAAGGAACGTTTCTACACCGGCCTGCAGGTCAACCGGGACCCGGGGGTGTGGGTCGTCTACACCGGGTTCGTCCTGATGCTGGTGGGCTGCTACGTGACCTTTTTCATGTCGCACCAGCAGCTGTGCGTCGAAGCGGTGCGCCGCGGCGCCAAGACCCGCGTGAGCGTCACCGGCACGGCCAACAAGCACAAATCCGCCCTGGCGCGCCGGGTTGAACGGCTCTCCCAGGGGCTCAAGGAGTCGACATTATCATGACGAGCTCAGTCATCCTCTCCACCGTCACCTTCGTTTACGGCCTGGCCGGCTTCCTATACATCTTCGCCTGGGTTTTCCGCAAACCCGCGGTCGGCCGGCTGGGCACCGGGGCCGCCCT
>JBFYWT010000139.1:0-3967 GCA_041310895.1 Desulfobacteraceae bacterium
TCAGCTCGGCCTGAAAAACCGCCTCGATGTGTGCTTGCATGACCCGTTTGACATCGGCGATGTCTACCGGTTTTCCAGCCTCCGCCTGGATCGAGGTCACCCCGACCCCCTCCAGGCCGCAGGGCTGGATCCAGCCGAAGGGTTTCAGGTCCAGGTTCACGTTGAGGGCCAGGCCATGGAAGCTCACCCCGCGGCGCACGGCAATGCCGATGCTGCCGATCTTCTTCATGCCCACCCATGCGCCGCGGTTCAATGGGTTGCGGCCGGCCGGAACGCCCCAGTCGGCACCGGTGCGGATCATCACGTCCTCCAGACGATCCACCAGGTCGACGACGCCGAGGCCGACGCTCGGTAGGTGGACGATCGGGTAGACCACCAGCTGGCCGGGGCCGTGATAGGTGATGTTGCCGCCGCGCTCGATCTGAACCACGGCAATACCGGACTGGCCGAGCCAGGCCTCGCTCACCAGGAGGTTCTCGCGACCCCCACGCCGGCCGAGGGTGAATACCGGCGGATGTTCGAGAAAGAGCAGGACGTCGGCGCTCATCCGGCCCTGGGACCGCGCCGCCACCAGCCGCAGCTGGAGGTCCCAGGCGTCGATGTAGGGGATTACGCCCAGGTCCACGGCGTGCCACGTGCGGAGGCGTTCAGTCTTCATTGCGCTTATCAGCTTCGGAGTGCAAGATGCTGGATGCCGGATACGGGATACGGGATAAAAGACACGGCAGCTTCGATGCTTGATGAATTTGTTCTTCCGCCCTAATCGAGCACCCCGTATCACGCGAACCGCTCATCCCGCATCCCGTATCCCGCATCGAGTATCCTTATCATCATCCCGTCAGACACGGTTTCCGGGCGGCGGCGGTTTCGTCGAGCCGTCTGCGTTTGGCGCGGGTGGGGGCCTGGTGCAGGAGATCGGGCGCTTCGCGGGCTTCGGCGGCAATGGCTTTCATGGACTCGATGAAGAGGTCCAGGTCCTCCTTCGACTCGGTCTCAGTGGGCTCGATCATGATGGCGCCGGGGACCACCAGCGGAAAGTAGATGGTGGGCGGGTGGAAGCCGTAATCCATCAGACGCTTGGCGATGTCCAGCGTGTTGACCTTGTTAGCCTGCTGGAGGCTGTCCGAGAAAACGCACTCGTGCATGCACGGCCGGTCGTAAGGCAGGTGATAAACCCCCTTGAGCCGCTCTTTGATGTAGCGGGCGTTCAGGACGGCGAGCTGGCTCACTCGTTTCAGGTCTTCGGCGCCCATGGTCCGGATGTAGCTGTAGGCGCGGACCAGGTTGGCCATGTTGCCCCAGAAGGCCTGCAGCTTTCCGATCGACAGCGGAAAATCCTCGGACAGCACGTAGCGGTTGTCGACCATCCGCACCCGCGGCACGGGCAGGAAGGGCTCCAGGTGCCGGGCCACACAAACCGGTCCGGCGCCGGGGCCGCCGCCGCCGTGAGGCGTGGAGAAGGTCTTGTGCAGGTTGAGGTGCAGCACGTCAACGCCCATCCTCCCCATGTGGACCATGCCCAGCACGGCGTTCATGTTGGCTCCGTCGCAGTAGACCAGGCCGCCCCTGGCGTGCACGATGTCGGCGATGGCCTTGATGTTCTCTTCGAAGAGGCCGAGGGTGTTGGGGTTGGTCACCATGATTCCGGCGGTCTGGTCGTCCATGACGGCCGCCACGGTTTCCGGAGCCAGCATGCCGTCCGCGTTGGAGGCGATGGCCACCGAGGTGTAGCCGCAAAGGGAAGCGCTGGCCGGGTTGGTGCCGTGGGCCGTGTCGGGCACGAGGATTTTGGAGCGAGCCCGGCCCTGATGACGGTGGTAGGCGTGGAAGATGAGCATTCCCGTCAGCTCGCCGTGGGCGCCGGCCCCGGGCTGCAGCGTGACCGCGTCGAGCCCGGTGATCTCCGCCAGCAGGCATTCCAGGGCGGCCATGAGCTCGAGCGCGCCCTGGCAGATGTCGGCAGGCAGCAGGGGGTGGGCGCCGGCCATGCCGGGATGGGCGGCCTGGCGCTCGTTGGTCTTGGGGTTGTATTTCATCGTGCAGGAGCCGAGCGGGTACATCCCGGTGTCGACCGAGAAATTCCAGGTGGACAGACGGGTGTAGTGCCGCACGACGTCGACCTCGCTCAGGTCCGGAAAATCGGGCCTTGCGGCGGTGAGCGCTTCCGGTGGGGTGCAGCGCTCCACATCCCGGTTGGGCAGCGAGAACCCGCAGCGCCCCCGGCGTCCTCTTTCCCACAGCAGCGGTTCGTTCAACACCAGGCCGGTCGCTCCCGGAAATTCCGTCATGACGCCACCTCCTTCGCCAGCGCGTCCAGGTCGTCCCGGGACATGGTTTCGGTCACGCACAGCAGGTAATGGTTCTTGAGTTCGGGGTAATAGGTGCTGAGCGGCAGTCCGGCCACGATGCCTTTGGCGATCAGCCGGGAGTAGACGGCATCGAAGCCGTCCGGGAAGGCCGCCACGAACTCGTTGAACGTCACGGCGCTAAAGGGAAGGCGAATCCCGGCGGCGCGCAGCCGTGCTTTGAGGTATTCGGCCTTGTCGTAGTTGAGCTGGGCGAGCTCGCGCAGGCCGGTTCCGCCCAGGGAGGCCATATAGACGGCCGCGGTCAGGGCGCACAGGCTGTTGTTGGTGCAGATGTTCGAAGTGGCTTTTTCGCGGCGGATGTGCTGCTCGCGGGTGGACAGCGTGAGCACGAACCCGCGGCGGCCCTCCTGGTCCTTGGTTTCCCCCACCAGACGTCCCGGCATGCTGCGGACGTATTGCATCTTGGAGGCAAACATGCCCAGGCCAGGTCCCCCGAAGGCACGCGGGATTCCCAGGCTCTGGCCCTCGCCGCAGGCGATGTCCGCACCCAGGCTGCCGGGATTCTTGAAGAGGCCGAAAGCCAGCGGCTCGCTGAAGGCCGCCACGCACAGGGCGCCGGCGGCCTGGGCCCGGCCGGAGGCGGCGGCCACATCCTCGATGCAGCCGAAGAAGTTCGGCGATTGGACGGCCACCGCCGCCAGTTCGGCAGGGTCCGCGATGGCGTCCAGGAGGGTCGTTCCGTCCGGCCCGAAAGGTATCTCGCGGATCTCGATGCCCGTGGGTTTAAGGTAGGTCTCAACCACGCGGCGGTAGAGCGGGTGGACGGCCGTCGACACGGCCACGCGGGAGCGCCGGGTGATGCGCACGGCCATGAGCAGGGCTTCGGCCAGCGCCGAGGCGCCGTCGTACATGGAGGCGTTGGCCACCTCCATGCCGAGCAGGCGGGCCGCCAGGGTCTGGTATTCGAAAATGGCCTGGAGGGTTCCCTGGCTGATTTCAGGCTGGTAGGGCGTGTAGGCGGTCACGAACTCCGACCGGGAGGTCAGGAACCCTACGGATGCGGGGATGAAATGCTCGTAGCTTCCGGCCCCCATGAACACCTTGCAGGCGGGGCCGGCGGCCATGCGGCCGGCCAGCCGGTCGATGTGGGCGTTCAACTCCCACTCGGTCAGAGGAGGCGGCAGGACCATCGGTGCGTTGCGGCGGCAGTCCGCGGGGATGCCGGCGAAAAGACCGTCGAGGGACTCGACTCCCACGGCTTTCAGCATCTCCGCAATGTCCTCGGAAGTGTGAGGCAGGTAGCGCATGGCTCATCCTTTCAGTTTTTCATGGTAGGCCTGCACGCTGAGAAGACCCTTGAGCTCTTCGGGTTGGGACGGCTCGACGACGATCATCCATGCCTGGCCGTACGGATCGGAGTTGACGAACTCGGGGGAGTTCTCGAGCGCCGCGTTGATTTCGACCACTGTTCCGCCGATCGGCATGTAGAGCTCGGACACGGCCTTGACCGATTCCACGCTGCCGAACGGTGCGCCTTTCGCCAGGGACTTGCCAGGGGCCGGAAGCTCCACGTAAACGACGTCGCCCAGCTGATCCTGGGCGTAGTCCGTGATGCCGATCCGGGCCCGGCCGTCTTCGGTGCGAACCCATTCATGGCT
>JBFYWT010000143.1:0-6160 GCA_041310895.1 Desulfobacteraceae bacterium
CGAGCTGCGCCAGACCCTGCAGTGCGTGCGCTGCGGCACCTGCCTCAACCACTGCCCGGTCTACACCCGGATCGGCGGCCATGCCTACGGCTTCGTCTACCCGGGGCCGATCGGCAAGATCCTGAACCCCCAGGTGGCCGGCCTCGACCAGGCCGCCGCGCTCACGACGGCCTCCAGCCTCTGCGGGGCCTGCGAGGAGGTCTGCCCGGTCAAGATCCCCATCACCGGGCTGTTGCGGCGCCTGCGCAACGAGGCGACCTCGGGGGCGGCCACGAGCGCCGTTCCCGGCCACGGCTGCCGCCGCAGCCTTCCCGAGCGACTGGCCTGGAAGGGGTGGTCCTTCCTCAATACCCACCCTCGGCTCAACCGGGCGGTCAACCGCCTGCTGGGTCTGATCGGCGACGAACTGCCGCCCGCCGGACCCCTGGGGCGCTGGACCCGCTTCCGCGAGCCGCCGCATTTCGAGCGCACCCCGCTGCACCGCCGGGTGATGGCGATGAGGGATGGCGATGACTGACACCGCCCGCGACCGGATTCTCGCCCGCCTGCGCGGCGCCCCGCGCGCGGAGGCGCCCCGCCCGGAGTTTCCGCCGGCCCCTGCCGCGCCGATGCCCTCCGCCCGCATCGATGCGCTGAAAGCCCGGATGGAGGCCGTGCGCACCGAGGTGCACCGGGTGCCGGCCGCCGGCTGGGTCGAGGCCTTGATCACCCTGATCCGCGAGCGCGGGTGGTCGTCACTTCTCTATGCACCGGAGACCGAGATCGGCAGGGCCCTCGCAGAGGCGTTTGCGCGGGATCCGCAGGGATTGCCCGAGCTCGTGGCCTACCGCGAGCCGGTGGAGACCTTCAAGGAGCGGCTTTTCACGGTGGAAGCCGCCGTCACCGGCACCGCCGGGGCCGTGGCCGATACGGGGGCGCTGATCATGCACCCCGACGCACGCGAGCCGCGGCTGATGTCGCTCGTGCCCCCGGTCCACATCGCGATTCTGGAAGCGGAGCGCATCTTCCCCCGGCTCGAGGAGGCCCTGCACGAGGGGCGCTGGGCGGAGGGGATGCCGACCAACCTCCTCCTTGTCTCCGGCCCCTCAAAGACCGCCGACATCGAGCTCACCCTCGCCTTCGGCGTCCACGGTCCCAAGGAGCTGATCGTGATGATTCTGGATGGAGATGCGTGATGCGGAATCCTTCGCCCTTTAACCCGCGAACCCTTGGCCCCTCGAACCCTTGAACCCTACACATAACCATGCTGCCTGAGCCCTATCAACGGTTCCTGTCCGCGGTGAGCGCCCGGATCCCCCGCGCGCGGCTCTTCACCGACCCGCTGCGCACCCTGGCCTACGGCACCGATGCGAGCTTCTACCGCCTGGTGCCGCGGATCGTGGTCTGGACCGACAGCGAGCCCGAGGTCGCCCTCGTCCTCGATGCGGCCGACCGGCAGGGGCTGCCGGTGACCTTCCGTGCGGCCGGGACGAGCCTCTCCGGCCAGGCGATCTCGGATTCGGTGCTCCTGGTGGCCGGCGGCCGGTGGCACCGCTACGAGATCCTCGACAACGGGGAGCGCATCCGGCTCCAGCCCGGGGTCGTCGGCGGCCACGCCAACCGCTACCTCGCCCCCTACGGGCGCAAGATCGGGCCGGATCCCGCTTCCATCAACGCCGCCATGATCGGCGGAATCGCCGCCAACAACGCGAGCGGCATGTGCTGCGGCACCGCCCAGAACAGCTACCGGACGGTGGCCGGGATGCGCCTCGTCTTCCAGGACGGCTCCCGCCTCGACACGGACGACCCGGCGAGCCGCGCCGCCTTCCGGAGCCGCCGCCCGGAGCTCCTCGATGGGCTGGAGGCGCTCGGCCGCGAGGTCCGCTCCCAGCCGGCGCTCGCCGAGCGCATCCGCCGCAAGTACAAACTTAAAAACACGACCGGCTACAGCCTCAATGCGCTCGTTGATTTCGAGGACCCCTTCGAGATCCTGCTGCACCTGATGATCGGCTCGGAGGGGACGCTCGGCTTCATCTCCGAGATCACCTACCACACCGTCGTCGAGCACCCCTGCAAGGCGAGCAGCCTCATGGTCTTCCCGCGGATCGAGAACGCGGCCGCGGCGGCGGCCGTCCTGCGGGAGCAGCCGGTGGCGGCGGTCGAGCTCATGGACCGCGCCGCCCTGCGCTCGGTGGAGACCAAGGCCGGCTTGCCGGGCTACCTCAAGACCCTCCCCGCCACCGCCGCCGCCCTGCTGGTCGAGACCCGGGCCTTCACGGCCGAGGCGCTCCGCGGCCAGGTCGCTGCGGTGGCCGCAGCTCTTAAGGGCATCCCGCTCGAGCGGCCGATCGCCTTCACCGACGTCGCGGCCGAGACCACCGCGCTGTGGAACATCCGCAAGGGGCTCTTCCCGGCCGTGGGTGCGGTGCGCGCGGCGGGAACCACGGTGATCATCGAAGACGTGGCCTTCCCCATCGCGCAGCTGGCCCGGGCCACCCTGGACCTCCAGGGACTGCTCCGGCGCTACCGCTACGAGGAGGCGATCATCTTCGGCCATGCGCTCGAGGGCAACCTGCACTTCGTCTTCACCCAGGATTTCGGGCGGGCGGCCGAGGTGGAGCGCTACCGGCGGTTCATGGACGAGATCTGCCGCATGGTGGTCACGACCTATGACGGCTCGCTCAAGGCCGAGCACGGCACCGGCCGCAACATGGCACCTTTCGTCGCCCTCGAGTGGGGGCCGGAGGGGCTGGCCCTCATGCGGCGGATCAAGGCGCTCTTCGACCCCAAGCACCTCCTCAACCCGGGGGTGATCCTGAACCCCAGCCCCACGGCCCATATCGAGAACCTGAAGCCGCTGCCCCCCGCCGACCCGATCGTCGACAAATGCATCGAGTGCGGCTTCTGCGAGGTCAACTGCCCCTCCAAGGAGCTGACCTTGACCCCCCGGCAGCGCATCGTGGTGCAGCGGGAGATCGCCCGACTGAAAGCCGCCTGCGAAAACCCCGCCCGGCTCGCGGAGCTTGAAGGCGCCTACCGCTACCCGGGCGAGCAGACCTGCGCGGCGGACGGCCTGTGCGCCGTGGCCTGCCCGGTGGAGATCAATACCGGCGAGCACACCAAGAAGCTGCGCGGGAAGACGGCGGGGGGCGTCCCGCGCCGGGCGGCCGGCCTTGCCGCCGGCCATTTCGCCCGGGCGGCCGCCCTTGCCCGCTGGGGGCTTAAGATCGCCGATCGCACCCACGGACTTATCGGCGCCTCCGCCTTGGAGGCTGTCGCCGGCCGGGCGCGCCGCCTGAGCGGCGGGCGGCTGCCCCAGTGGACGCGCTGGATGCCGCGCGGCATCGATCCGCCCCGGCCCCGGCCTTCCGGAGGATCGAAAACGCTCGCCGCCGTCTATTTCCCGAGCTGCATCAGCCGCACCATGGGGCCGGCCCGAGGGGATCCTGACCGCGACCCCCTGCACCAGGTCACCGTGCGGCTCCTGGAAAAGGCCGGATACCAAGTGGTGTTCCCGCCGCGGATGGAATCCCTCTGCTGCGGCACCCCCTTCGAGAGCAAGGGCTTCGGCGCCGAGGCCGATGCCAAGGCGCAGGAGCTCGAAGCGGCCCTGCTCGAGGCCTCGGACGGCGGCCGCCTGCCGGTCCTCGTCGACACCAGCCCCTGCCTCTACCGCATGCGCCAGGTGATGGCCAAACGGCTGCACCTGCTCGACCCGGTCGACTTCACGCTCACCTATCTCCTGCCGCGCCTTGCGATCGACCCGGTTCCGGAGGCCATCGCCTACCATCACACCTGCAGCAGCACCAAGATGGGGCTCGACGCCAAGGCGCTCTCCCTGGCACAGGCCTTGGCCGCAACAGTGGTGGTCCCGGACCTCGTGGGCTGCTGCGGATTTGCCGGCGACCGCGGCTTCTGCCACCCCGAGCTGAACGCCGCGGCCCTGAAGCATCTGCGGCGCGGGGTCGCCGGGGCCTGCACGGCCGGCTATTCGACCAGCCGCACCTGCGAGATCGGCCTCTCCGCCCACAGCGGGATCCACTACAAATCGATCCTCTACCTGGTCGACCGCTGCGCCCGGCCGAAGCCGGGGTGAGCGTTTCACGCCCTAATCAGCTTGACAGAAAATGCCCCCCCTGATATTCATAACCTCTTTTAGTGCTTGGAAAAAAATGGAGATCCGCGATGGCATCCTTCCGTTTTCAGGAGATGTTTCCCCTGGCCGAAGATCCTACCTCCTACCGCCTGGTCAGCCGGGAGCATGTCGGCATCGGACGGCTCGGCCACGCCGAGATCCTCACGGTGGCGCCTGAGGCCCTGACCCTCCTGACCGAGAAGGCCTTCACCGACGTATCGCACCTCTTGCGCGCCGCGCACCTCGCGCGGCTGGCGGAGGTCTTCCGCGACCCGGAAAGCTCGGCCAACGACCGCACCGTCGCACTGGAGCTTATCAAAAACGCGGTCATTTCCGCCGAGCGCGTCTTTCCCATGTGCCAGGACACCGGCACGGCCATCGTCATCGGCAAAAAAGGCCAACGGGTCTTCAGCGGCGACGGCGACGAGGAGGCCCTTGCCCGGGGGGTGTTCAACGCCTACACCGGCGGCAACCTGCGCTATTCCCAGAACGTGCCCCTCAGCATGTACGAGGAGCAGAACTCGGGGTGCAACCTCCCGGCCCAGATCGAAATCTACGCCGTCGGAGGCGACGCCTACCGCTTCCTCTTCATCGCCAAGGGGGGCGGCTCGGCCAACAAGACCTTCCTCTTCCAGGAGACCAAGGCCGTCCTCAATCCGAAGAGCCTGCTCGATTTCATGCAGAGCAAGATGAAGACTCTCGGCACCGCGGCCTGCCCGCCCTACCACCTCGCCTTCGTCATCGGCGGGACATCGGCCGAGCTGACGTTGAAGACCGTCAAGCTCGCCACGGCCGGCTACCTCGACGGGCTGCCCACGAGCGGCGGGCCGGGGGGCCACGCCTTCCGCGACCTCGAGCTCGAGGCCGAGGCGCTCAGGATCTCGCGCGCGATCGGCCTCGGGGCCCAGTTCGGCGGCAAGTGGTTCTGCCTGGACACGCGCGTCGTCCGCCTCCCGCGCCACGGGGCCTCCTGCCCGATCGGCCTGGGGGTGAGCTGCAGCGCCGACCGCAACATCAAGGCCAAGATCACCCGCGAGGGAATCTTCATAGAGGAGCTGGAAACCGACCCGGCCCGCTACCTGCCCGAGGTGAGGCTGGAGGGGGCGGCCGCCGTCCCGGTGGATCTCAACCGGCCCATGGCGGCGATCCGCGCCCAGTTGAGCCGCTACCCGGTCGCCACCCCGCTGCTCCTGACCGGGGACATCATCGTGGCCCGGGACATCGCCCACGCCCGGCTCAATGAGCGTCTCGACCGCGGGGAGGGGCTTCCGGACTACTTCAAAAACCACATCGTCTACTACGCGGGCCCGGCCAAGACCCCCCCCGGCCATGCCGCGGGCGCCTTCGGGCCCACCACGGCCGGGCGGATGGACGCCTACGTCCCGCTCTTCCAGGCCCAGGGCGCCTCGCTCGTGATGCTCGCCAAGGGCAACCGCACCCGGGTCGTGACCGACGCCTGCAGGCAATACGGCGGGTTCTATCTGGGCTCGATCGGCGGGGCGGCCGCGCGCTTTGGCCGGGACTGCATCACCGCCATGGAGCTGATCGAGTTCCCGGAGCTCGGGATGGAGGCGGTCTACCGCATCCGCGTCCGCGATTTTCCGGCCTTCATCATCGTCGACGACAAAGGCAACGATTTTTTTGAAACCATTCTGAAATAAACTACCTCTTGCAAGGGAGAACCTTATGGCCAAGCAGAAGATGAAAACCATGGATGGAAACACCGCCGCCGCCCACGTGGCCTACGCCATGAGCGACGTGGCGACGATCTACCCGATCACCCCCTCCTCCCCCATCGCGGAGCTGGCGGATGAAATGGCGGCCGCCGGCCGCAAGAACGTCTTCGGGATGACCATGACCGTCCGCCAGCTTCAGTCCGAAGGGGGGGCCGCGGGCGCGATGCACGGCGCGCTCGCCGCCGGCGCCTTGACCAGCACGTTCACGGCCTCCCAGGGGCTGCTGCTCATGGTGCCCAACATGTACAAGATCTCCGGCGAACTCCTGCCCGGGGTCTTTCACGTTACGGCCCGGGCGATCGCGGCCCAT
>JBFYWT010000184.1:0-3856 GCA_041310895.1 Desulfobacteraceae bacterium
CCGGGTCCAGGAGCTCCGGCGGGAGTTTGCGGACATGATGCCCACCGGGGGGCGGATCATGGCATCGGGCCCCCTGCCCGAGGAGCGCGACGAGCCGGAGATAAAGCACCTGCCGCGGCTCGTGGTCGATTTCAACAAGCAGGATTTTGCCCGGCTGCGGCAGCTGATCGATGCCATCAACACTTCCGTTTAGTCTTTTTTTTCACTGCGGACACACCCCACGGGTCATCAGGGGGGCATGCATACCGTTGCCATCGTAAACCCCGCCGCCGGAGGGGGGCGGGCGTTTCGGAAGCTGGCCGGGCTTGCGGCGGCGCTGGGCGAGGGCCCTCCACCGACGCCGGTTTGGTGGACGGCAGGCCCCCGGCACGCGGAGCACCTGGCGGCAAAGGCCCGGCGGGAAGGCGTCGAGCGGGTGGTCGTGGTCGGCGGCGACGGGACCCTCTTCGAGGTCATCAACGGGTTGTGGCGGGAAGCAGAAGGGGTGCTTCCGAGTGTGGGCATCGTGCCGGTCGGGACGGGATGTGACTACGGGCGCAATTTCCGCTTGGGGGTGTCGCTGCGGGAGAAGCTAGCAACGGCGCTGGCCGGGCCCTGCGCGTCCGTGGACGTCGGTGCCTGCCGCCTGAGCGGGATGGACGGCCGACCGTATCCCCGGGTTTTTCTGAACGTGCTGGGGTTTGGTTTCGACGCCGCCGTCATTCAGCGGCTTAATTCCCAGCGCCTGAAATTGAGAGGGCGGCTGCCCTACCTGTTCGCCACCCTGCGGGAGATGCTGCGGGCCGGGGGCTGTACCGTCACGGGCACGGTCGACGGCGAAGCAGTTGCGACCGAGGCGCTCCTCTTTGCCGCCGGGATCGGGACGAGCTTCGGGGGCGGCATGCGGATTACCCCGGACGGGCGTCTTGATGCGGGGCGATTCCAGCTGGTGTGGGGAGAGCGGATGGGCCGGCTCGA
Organism: Desulfobacteraceae bacterium; assembly: GCA_041310895.1. Taxonomy (GTDB): domain Bacteria; phylum Desulfobacterota; class Desulfobacteria; order Desulfobacterales; family SpSt-501; genus SpSt-501. The sequence goes on from JBFYWT010000184.1 coordinate 958, forward strand.
GCTCCTGCGTCTGTTTCCGAAGATATACAGCGGACGGCATCTCGGCCACCCCAAGGTGCGCAGCCGGCTGGCGCGCAGCGCCGCCCTGTCGGCCGCACCGGCGGCCTGGGTGGAGGCCGAGGGGGAGCTGATCGGAACCACCCCCATCGAGCTTGAGATCCGCCCGCGCGCGCTTCGAATCGCCTGCGCCGGGGTCAAAACGTAAGGGCGATCAGCCGGAAGGCAAAAAAAGCAGAGAGGCCGATTGCGATCGTCGCCAGCAGATTGCGAGTCAATATCCCCGCCGCGGTCGTGACGGCGGCCGCCACCAGGTAAGGGTTGGCGAGCGAGAGTTCCCACTGCCCCCGCGGCAGGAGCACCGCGGGAAGAATGATGGCGCTCAGCACCGCGGGCGGGATGAACTTGAGCGAGGCCTCGATCCAGGGCGCCATGCGGAGGCGCTCCGCCAGGGCGAAGAGGAAGTAGCGCACCCCGAAGGTCACCCCCATCATACCTAAAATCATAAACCCCTCCGCCAGCGTCATTACAGGCGCACCTCCTTCGCCTTGGTGCGGGCGTGCTCGGCGGCGATCCCGGCGGCGATCCCGGCGACGGCGGCCACCAGAATTCCCAGTTTGTAGGGCAGGCCCAGCGCAAGGAGGGCGATCGCTCCCGACGTCAGGACGCAGACCGCCATCGGGACCGTTTTTACGAAGGGGATGAGCATCCCGATGAAGGTGACCGGCATGGCCACATCCAGGCCCCAGCTCGAGGCGTCGGGAATCCGATCCCCCACGATCATGCCCAATATGGTCCAGAGCTGCCAGTTCAGGTACATGGCGATGGAGGAGCCGAGCTGGTACCAGTGCGCGCAGCCGGTCGGGTCCTCGCGCGTAAAGCGGCGCACGGCGACGGCGAAGGTCTCGTCGGTCAGCCAGAACGCGAGCGGCACCCGCCAGCGCTGGGGCAGGTGTTTCAGATGGGGCAGGAGAGTTGCGCTGTAGAGCATGTGGCGTAGGTTGACGATGAAGGTCGTGAGGACGATGATCGCCACCGGGGTGTGCGCGGCCACAAGCCCCACGGCGATGAACTGGGAGGACCCCGCAAAAACCAGGGCCGACATGGCCCCCGTCGCGGCCGGGGATAGGCCCGATGTGACCGCCAGCGCCCCATAGATCATGCCGAACGGGAAGGCCCCCAGCAACAGCGGCAGCGTGTCCCGGGCCCCTGCGAGGAATTCCTGGTTTCGGGCGGACAACCGTGCCTCCTTCCGCCGCCAGGGGTGCCGCTGGCCACGGAATGAAAAAAGGACTTAGACGTCCATCTAAGTCCTCTAGTTGTATGGTGCGCCCGGCTGGACTTGAACCAGCGGCTTTCAGCTCCGGAGGCTGACGCTCTATCCCCTGAGCTACGGGCGCTCAGCAACGCTGCCTTGTGTAGTGGATCGGCGCTCTCAAGTCAAGGGCTTAACGCGGACCACTCCCGCGGCGACGGCCGCCTTGGCCTCTCCGACCACGTAAAGGGAGCCCGCCACGAGGGTCAGGCCGTCGGGCGTCGCGGTGGTGAGCGCGTGCGTCAGCGCCTGCGCCACGTCGGGGATTTCAATCACCTGAGGCGCCAGCGGGCGCGCGGCCGCCGCGATGCGCGCGGCCGGCAGCGCGCGGTTGATCGCGGCCTGGGTCGCGATGACCCGCACGGCGCGGGGGGCGAGGAGCTTCAGCATGGCGCGATAGGGTTTGTCGTCCAGAATTCCTACGACCAGTGTTATCGGCCGGTCTGAAAAATTAGCGCTGAGGTAGCGCGCAAGCTGCCGGGCGGCGTCCAGGTTGTGGGCCCCATCGAAAATGACAAGGGGCGTTTCGCTGACCCGCTCGAGTCGGCCCGGCCAGCGGACCTCACGCAGGCCTTCGCGGACGTGGTCGAACGTGAGGTTCGGATCCCGCGCCATCAGGAGCTCGCAGGCCGCGAGCACGAGGGCGGCGTTCTCGCGCTGGTGGGCGCCCTCCAGCGCGGTGGCAAGCCCATTCCAGACGTGGGCCATGCCCCGGTAGGTGAAGGTACCCCCGGGCTCGCGGCGGGTCGAAAACTCCCGGCCCCGCCGGTAGAGCGGGGCCGCGAGAGCCGCGGCCCGCTTGAGGACCACGTCGATCGCGGCGGCCTGCCGAATCCCGGTCACGACCGGCCGGGCACGCTTGATGATGCCGGCTTTTTCGTAGGCGATCCGCGGGATGGTGGCGCCGAGGTATTCACGGTGCTCGCGGGAGATGTTCGTGATCACGCTCAACTCGGGCCGGATCACGTTGGTGGCGTCCAGGCGGCCGCCCATTCCGGTCTCGATGACGGCCCACGTCACCCGGCGGCGGGCGAACTCGTCCAATGCCATCGCGGTGGTGAACTCGAAGAAGGTCGGCTCACGGCCGCCGGCGGCGACCCGTGCGACCCGGCGGTAGAGCCGCACGATGTCGGCTTCGGATATCTCTTGACCGTCGATCGTGATGCGCTCGTTGAACCGCACCAGGTGCGGAGAGGTGTAGAGGCCCACGCGGTAGCCGGCGCGCCGGAGGATGGCGGCCAGGGTGGATGCGACCGAGCCCTTGCCGTTGGTCCCGGCGATGTGGATGGAGCGGAAGCGGCGCTCGGGGTGTCCCAGCCCGGCGAGCATGCGCCGCATGGTGGCGAGCTCCAGCTTGATCCCGAATCGCCTCAGGGCGAACATCGTCCTCAGGCAGTCCTCGTGCGTGCGTGCGTGCGGCATCGGCCATAAAAAAAACCCGGTGGCGGCCGCCACCGGGTTTGGAAATGTTCGCCGCGGAGGTTAGCGCCGGCGTGCGGCCCGGGCCGCGGCGATTCGTTCTCTTCGGTGCGCTTCGCGCTGCTTGCGCCGGCGGAACTCGCTCGGCTTCTCGTAGCTCTTTTTCAG
>JBFYWT010000225.1:0-9407 GCA_041310895.1 Desulfobacteraceae bacterium
CCCGAGCCCGGCCAGAATCGGCATGACCCCGGGAATCGGGTGCTGTTCGCGGTGCTTGATGTAGTTCAGGACCTCGGTGCACAGTTCGATGTATTCCGCCGGGCGGGCGAGATGGACATCCTTGGTCCCGCGCACGACGATCGCCTTGACTCCCTTGTCCCCCATCACCGCCCCGATGCCGCCCCGGCTGGCGCTGGAGCGGCCCTGCTCGATCGAGGCGAAGTAGACCCGGTTCTCGCCGGCCAGACCGATGGCCGCCACCTGGGCCTTGGGCTCCTTCAACTCCCGGCGGATCAGCTCGGCCGTCTCAATCGCGCCTTTGCCTCGCAGATGAGCGGCATCGCGTATCTCCACCTTGTCATTGTGGATCCAGATATAGACCAGCTCGGGAGACTTGCCGCGCAGAACCACCTTGTCGTAGCCGGCATACTTCAGCTCGGGCGCCCAGAAACCTCCCATCATCGAAAAAGCCAGCAACTGGGTCTGAGGCGAGATGGTGGAGACGATGGTGCGGTTGCAGCCGGTCGCCGGTGTGCCGCACAGGAGTCCGGCGCTGAATATCAGCAGGTTCTCCGGCGAAAACGGCTCGACTTCGGGTGGGACCCGCTCCCAGAGGAGCTTGGCATTGGTGCCCAACCCGCCTAAATAGAGCTCGGTGTCCCGCGGGTCGGTTTCCACCCGCTCGATGTTGCCGCGGGTCAGATCGATCTCCAGATTGAACCCTGTCTCTGCGTACCTCATCTCTACCTCTCTAATGTTCCAATTATGCCGGGGAGGGTGGTATTATGGCTACAAGGTGAATACAATTTAGCCATATAATAGCTATAAAATCTCCCCCATACTTTGTCAAGAAAAACGTTTACGTGTTTTCAAACCGCGTGCCAAGCACGCGGTTTGACGTGCAACGAGTGACGCACGAACGTGCTTTTGTCTTTTCGGCCTACGGCCGAAAATCCAAACCACCCCAATTGGGGGTGGTCGTTGACTCAGGGGGTTAAGGGACATGCCGGGCGGCGCCACCCCTATTGTTTGTAGCCGATCGCGCGCAGGAGCCCTTTGCGTTTCTGAATGTCGGCTTCGGTTTCGATCCCTTTGGATTTGAAACCGTCGATCACCCCGAGGATCCCGCGGCCCTGCTCGGTCTCGGCGATCACCACCTGCACCGGGTTGGCGGTGGCGCAGAAGATCCGGCAGACTTCGGGCACGTTGCGAATGGTGCTCAATACGTTGATCGGATACATCTCCTTCATGAAGATGATGAAGCAGTGGCCGGCGGCGAGGGTAAGGGCGTTTTTCCCGGCCAGGGCCACCAGTTCCGGGTCGGTGCCGCTGTGGCGCACGAGGCAGACGTCCGAGGCTTCACAGAAGGCCAGCCCGAACTTGGCTCCGGGCACGGTCGCGACCAAGGCTTCGTGCAGGTCCTCCACAGTCTTGATGAAATGCGACTGTCCCAGGATGAGGTTGAGTTGGTTCGGGTTTTCAATGGGCTCGACCAGAATCTGCATGCGGTCCTCCATGATCAGGCGGTTTAGGGTTCAAAGGGTTGAGAGGAAATAGGCGAGCCGCGATCGGCGTTAATAGCGGATGGGGCGCGCAAGTATCGCGGCGCGAGGCGTACGTCTGGTACGCCGCAGCGACCGCGGCACGCAGCGCAACGCCGAGCGTGGGGCTCCGGCGGCACCATCATCCGCCGATCGAGCGCATCCGGCAGCACACGTGCGCCGGCTCCCCGACCGAGAGGTTGTGGCTCGTGGGCTTGTGCTGGATCGCCTGGAAGAAAAGCTCCGAGAGCTCCTCGTTGCTGCAGCCCCGGCGGATCGGGCCTTTGAGGTCGACCTGGACATCGGAGAGCAGGCAGGGTCGCAGCTGCCCGCTGGCGGTGAGCCGCAGGCGGTTGCAGCGGTCGCAGAAATGGCGGCTGATGGCCGAGATGAAGCCGATCTCTCCGCGGGCGCCCTCGAGGCGGTAGCGGCGGGCCGGGCCGTCGTGTTCGGAGCGCGGCACGGGGATAAGAGGGCCCAGCGCGGCGAGACGCTGCATGATCTCGGGGACCAGGAGCGTCGGCTTTCCGGCGAACTGCGACCGGCCGATCGGCATGAATTCGATGAAGCGCACATGGAACGGGTACTCGAGGGAGAGGCGCGCGAGGTCTACCAGCTCATCGTCATTGACGCCCTCGATCGCTACGGCATTGAGCTTGATGGGGTGGAAGCCAGCGGCCTGCGCTGCGAGAATTCCTTCCCAGACCCGGTCGAAGAAATCCATGCCGGTGATCGACCGGTAGCGCCCGGGCCGGAGGGTGTCCAGGCTGATGTTGAGGCGCGTGATGCCGGCGGCGCGGATGCGTTCGAGGTTTTCCTTGAGCAGAACGCCGTTGGTGGTGAGGGAAATGTCGTGCAGATCGGGCATTTTTCGAAGCCGGGCGAGGAAGTCGTAAACGCCCTTGCGCACCAGAGGTTCCCCGCCCGTGACCCGCACCTTGGTGATGCCCAGCTGCGCGCCGACGCTTACGATCCGCAGGGTTTCCTCGTAGCGCAGAATGTTTTCGTGGGCCAGCCGCGGAACCGCATCCTGAGGCAGACAATAGGCGCAGGCCAGGTTGCAGCGATCCGTGATCGAAACCCGCAGGTAGTTCAGGTGGCGGTTGCAGGGGTCGATCAGGCGGGTGGGCGGTTGCTGGGTCATCTTCGGATCCCACGGGGCCGGGCGTCAGAACAGTTGCAGACCGGCCTCGACGGTGTCGGTAATGGGGATGATCGAGGAGAAGTTGCTCACATCGAAGATCTCGCGCACGTAAGGCCTGAGCGCACAGAGGACCACCTTGCCCTTTGGGACCTGAAGCCCCTTGACGGTCAGCAGGATGACTCGCAGGCCGGCGCTGCTGATGTAATCGAGCTCGCTCAGATCGAAGAGCAGTCGGGTCTTCCCCTGCTGCATCAACTCCTTGACGGTCGCCTCGGCGGCGGGCGCTGAATCGGCATCCAGGCGCCCGGTGAGCTTGATGCAGACGACCCCGTTTTTTTCCTGCTGAGCGATGTCCATCCGATGCCTCCCTTCACGTTGCGTGGCGGTCACGCTTTGCCATCTCTACACCAGGTGCGGCCCCATTTCAACTCCGGTGACTCCCGGCGACGCCCGATTTAACCCTGACCCCTATTTCCCCTCCCCTGGCGGGAGGGGGCAGGGGAGGGGGATTAGCATGGGTCGAGGTGGTCCGATCAAGCGCCACAGGATGATTTCAGGGCTATTCAGGCTGATGCCTTCCTGTGGGTGCATCCCCGCCGCAAAAACGCTTCAAGCGCTACGTGCCTTGAGCCGCTCGAAATAGGCCTGGATGGCGGCGCAGAGACCGGGAATGGTGTACTCCGCGGCGACGGTTGCGACCGCAAACCCCGACTGCCGGGCGGTGTCGGCCGTGACCGGCCCGATGCAGGCGGCCGGCAGGCCGGCGACAAGCTCTGCCAAGCGCTCGGCGGGCAGCAGGGCCTTGAAGTTTTTGACCGTCGAGGAACTCGTGAAGGTGACAAGATCGACGCTGCGGCTCTCCAGGTGTGCGATCAGCTGCCTGATGTCGGCCGCGGCCTGATGGGTTTTGTAGGCGGGCACCTCGCGGACAACGGCCCCCATGGCGGCGAGCGCATCCGGCAGAACCGGTCGCGCCTCCTGGGCGCGCGGCAAGAGAATGCGCCGGCCGCGGAGATCGTGCCGGCCGAAGGCGGCGACGACCGCTTCGGCGACGTAGGTTTCGGGGACGAGGTCGCTCGCCAGCCCGAAGGCTTTCAGGCGCGCGGCGGTGGCCGGGCCGATGGCTGCGGTTTTGATGTGTCCCAGCCGCCGCACGTCCCGGCCGAGATGGAAGAGGCGCTCGAAGAAGGCGCTCACCCCGTTGACGCTGGTGAAGACGACCCAGTCAAAACCGGCGATTTCCGCAAGGGCGCTGTCGAGCAGGCCGATATCATCCGGGGGGGCCACTTCAATCGTGGGGAATTCCAGGCACTCCGCGCCCAGGTCCGCCAGCGCCCGCACGAGATCGCTGGCCTGCTCGCGCGAGCGGGTCACGATGATGCGCCGGCCGAGGAGCGGGCGGCGCTCGAACCAGTTGAGGCGCTCCCGGAGGGAGACGACCTCGCCCACGACGATGATGGCTGGCGCCGTGAGGCCGGCTTCCCGGACCCTTTCAGCGATGTCGGCCAGCGTGCCGCTCACCGTGACCTGAGCGGGGGTGGTGCCCCAGCGCACGAGGGCGACCGGGGTCTCGGGCGGACGGCCGTTCGCCGTGAGCTCGCGCACGATGTGCGGCAGATTCTTCACCCCCATGAAGAAGACCAGGGTCCCGATGCCCCGGGCCAGGGCCGCCCAGTCGATGGTCGAGGCCTCCTTGGTCGGGTCCTCGTGGCCGGTGACGAAGGCGATCGTCGCCGTGAGCCGCCGGTGGCTGAGGGGGATGCCGGCGTAGGCCGGGGCCGCCACGGCCGAGGTCACCCCGGGCACGACCTCGAAGGCGATCCCGGCCTCGACGAGGACTTCCGCCTCCTCCCCCCCGCGGCCGAAAACGAAGGGGTCTCCGCCCTTCAGGCGCGTGACCACTTTGCCCTCGCGCGCCTTGCGCACGATGAGGGCGTTGATCTCCTCCTGGGGCAGGGTGTGCTCCCCGCCCTTTTTCCCCACGTATATCAGCTCGGCGCCGGGCGCGGCGTGCCGCAGGAGGGCCGGGGAGGCGAGGTAGTCATAGATCAGGACCTCGGCCCTTGCGATGCACTCCAGGCCCTTGACGGTGATGAGCCCGGGATCTCCGGGGCCGGCTCCAACCAGATAGACGATCGGCGTTTTCATGTCACGAAACGGTGGGTGTGAGTTTTGAGAGGAGACGGTCCGCCCCCCGGCTGAGGAGCACCTCGGCCAGCTCGATGCCGAGCGCCGCCGCCGTGTCGGCTGGTCCGCAGAGGCGGTGGCGGATCAGGGCGCTGCCGTCGACCTCGGCCACCAGGCCGGCCAGTCGAAACCGGCCCGATGCGACGGTGCCGTAGCCCGCGATCGGCACCTGGCAGCCGCCTTCCAGGCGCCGCAGAAAGGCCCGCTCGCCGGTCACTGCCGTGCGGGTCTCCAGGTGGTCGAGAACGGCGGCCATGGGCCCGATGCGGGCGTCCGCCCGCCGGATCTCGATACACAAGGCGCCCTGGCCGACGGCCGGGAGCATCACCTCCGTATCCAGGTACTCGCTGATGCGTTGGGCGAGGCCGAGCCGCCGCACCCCGGCGGCGGCCAGCACCACGGCGTCCAGAGCCTCGGTGTCGAGCTTGCGCAGGCGGGTGTCGAGGTTTCCCCGCAGGGGCGCGATCTCAAGATCGGGGCGGTGATGCAAAAGCTGCGCCGCCCGGCGCAGACTGCTCGTGCCGATGCGGCTTCCGGGCGAAAGCGCCATGAGCGGGCGGCCGTTGCGCGAGATCATAACGTCTGAAGGGTCTTCCCGCTCGGGAACGGCGCCGATGGCGAGCCCCTCCGGCAGCTCGGCCGGCATGTCCTTCATGCTGTGCACCGCAAGGTCCACCCGCCCGTCCTGCAGGGCCTCCTCGATCTCCTTTACGAAGAGCCCCTTGCCGCCGACCTTGGCGAGCGGCACATCGAGGATCTTATCGCCCTGGGTCTTGATGATTTTCAACTCGACGGGGGTTGCGGGGAAATGTCGCTTAAGGGCGGCGCGTACCCATTCGGCCTGCCACAGGGCGAGGGGGCTGCCCCGGGTCCCGATGACAACCGGCTCCGGCATCAGTGCTTGCACCCGGCGCAGCTTGCGGCGTGGCAGCCGCCGCAGGAGGAGCCGGCGGCCTGCTTGACGGTCTGGCCGCCGCCGCCCTTGCTGACGAAGCCGCAGGCGGACATGAGCTTGCGCACCTTGCGGCTGTGGCAGAGCGTGCACTCGGGCTTGTCGCTGCCGATCACCAGGCACTCGAAATTTTTGCCGCATTTTTCACAATGAAACTCGTAGATGGGCATGCTTTTACTGCCTCCTTAAAGCGCTGGGCGCTCGACGCTTCCATCGGCGCGGAAGGCGGAACGCGGCGGATGCCGACCCGTCCCGCACCCGTGCACCCAACGCGCAAGATAACGGCTTAAATTCAAAAAACAACCATTTGTCAATAGCGACGCGGCCCGGCCGCAAAGGAAAGCAAAAACCAGAATACCGGGCCGGTGTCGGAGAGGGGATCGACCGGTTCGTTCCGGGTGCGGTCCTCAGCCGCGAGCCTCCGCGAGCGCCTCGATGATGCCTGCGGCGATGAGGGGCAGCATGATTTCGTGGTGGCCGACGAGATTGATCCCCCGGCCGCCGCGGGCCGTGGGCCGGGAGACCACGTTCATCATCGGCCGGTAGTGCCGGACAAAGTCCAGGTTCACCGTGGTGAAGGCATCCAGGCGAAAGCCTAGGTTGCGCGCCAGGCCGACGGCCTTAAGAAACACCTCCGGCAGGATCACGGCCGAGCCGGCGTTGATGAAGACCCCGCCTTCAAGGCGGGCGACCTGCGCGGCCAGCAGCCGGAAATCCAGGTGCGAGGCGGCGCCGGCCTTAGCGGCGTCGAAGCCCGGGGGCCTGTGGAGAATGTCGGTGCCGATGGCCACATGCACGGTGACCGGAATGCCAAGGCGCGCCCCGGCAGCCAGGATGCTCAGGTCGGCATGGGGGAAATCCGCTGCCAGAACGGCCTCCCCGACCCGCCGGCCCAGACCCGCGGCCGCATCCGCCGCTGCGGCGAGCACCTGGTTCAAAAAGCCGGTCGTCTCCGCCGCCATTCCGAAGCGGCCCTCGTCGAGAGCCGGACCGACCTCCTCCGAGGTGCTCCCGGCCATGGCGATCTCCACGTCGTGGATGATCCCGGCCCCGTTCATGGCGACCCCGGTGACCACGCGGCGCTCCATCAAGTCGATCACGACCGGGCTCAACCCCACCTTGATGACATGGGCGCCCATGGCGAAAATGACCGGCTTTTCGCCCGCGGCCGCCCCGGCCACGGCGGCGATCACCGCCCGGAGGTCGGATGCGGCCAGGATATCGGGCAGCTTGTTCAAAAAATCGGCCAGCGCGCCGCCGCGGGCCCAGGGGCGTGCGGCGGCTGCGATTCCCACCTTGCGCGGGTGCCGGGCCAGGGGCTCGGTCGTGACCCGGCTCAGGTCGAGCGGTTCGGGTTCAGGCGTCATAGGATCATGCTCCCGGGACGGGGGTGGATGGTCTATGGCCGCGCGCGGGGTCGCTCATCGGGGTCGGCCTCAGGGGGGCATCTCCATTTGCGCCCGCGCCAGGCGTATCTCTTCGGCGGCGTCGACGCCGAGGCCCACGGCGGCTTCGAATTCGCACAGGGCCTCCTCGGACCGGTTGTTCTTAAGAAGCAGTCGGCCCAGGCGATGCCGGAACAGGGCGTTTCCCGGTGCAAGGGCCACGCTTTCACGGCAGAAAACGAGCGCAATCTCGGGGTTTTCGCCTTTGCCGTCAAAAAGCCACCCCAGCGCGGAGAGAGCGGCCGGGTCCTGCGGGTTGAACTGGAGCGCCTTTTTGTAGGCGCCCATCGCTTTTTCCGTAAGGGCGAGCGCGTCGTAGCAGTCGCCGAGGTAGCGGTAGACCCCGCCGGATTTCGATCGCAGGCGCGCCGCCCGCTCGAGCCGTTCGCGCGCCGCCTGCGGCCGGCCGAGCTCGAGCTCGAGCGTTCCGGTCTGGAAAAGGATCTCGAAGACGTCGGCGCGCAGGGCGGCGGCACGCTGCAGGCATTCGAGGGCCGTCTCCTGCTGGTTCAGCAGCCGGTGCACGAGCCCGATGTTGTAGGCGGCCATGTAGTCCCGATCGTCGATCCGCGCGGCCGCCTCGAGTGCGCTCAGCGCCTGCTCGTACTCCCCGCGCACGGCATGGCAGACCCCCAGGCTGTTGTGCACGTTGAGGTTGGCGGGATCCAGCGCGAGCGCCCGGCGGAACTCCAGGAGCGCGGCCTCGGTGTCGCCGCGCTCGAAGAACCGGTCGCCGCTGATGTTCAGGCTGACCGCGTCGAAGACGACCCGTGCCCCGGGGCCGAAAAAAACCGCGTGGTCCACCGCCTTGCGGGCGTTTTCCAATGCCTCGTGCACGGCATAGTTGAGGGTGGGGTGGAGGGCGACCCCGGCCGTCAGCGTCCGTCCGGTGCGGGTGCGAAATGTCTCCTGCAGGGAGCGTGCGGCGGCAAGCGCCTCCTCCGCGCCGGCCTGCGGCAGGAGCCCGGCCAGCAGCCCCTGCTCCTCGGCCCCCCAGAACCCCGCCGCTTTGGCGCAAAGCCGTTCCAGGCCGCGGGCCGCTTCCAGCAGCGCCTCCGGGTCGGCGCCGGCCGCCTGCCCCTCGGGGCAGGGATCCAGCCGCAGGGCGAGCGCGGCGAAGCGCGCGGCGGACTTCAGCCGCCGGGTGCAGGCGCCCCGCAGGCCGGTGCCCCAGAGCAGGTCCGGATAGGCGGCACGCAGCAGCTCGCGGGTCGCCTCGACCCCCGGCCGCGACGTTTCATCGAACCCGCGGGCATCGGTGCGGGAGATCAGGAAGTGGTCGCGGGAGCCTTTTGTGCGGGCAATTTTGCGCTTGCGGCTCTTCATCGTTCAGATCGTGCTCAGGAGTGAGGCCAGGGCCGCCGCGATGATCGCGGGTTCATCCTCCTGGATCGTGCGCAGGTCCATGACGTAGGCCTCGTCCTCGATGCGGCCGATGATGGGTGGGTCGTTCCGGCGCAGGCGGAGCTCCAGGGCATTGGCCGAGAGCCCGGCGACGCGCAGCTTCAGGCAGCGGCTCGGCAGATCGAGGAGGGGCAGGGAGCCCCCGCCGGCCTTCGAGGGGAGCCGGGCGGCGTCGACCGTCAGCCGGGAGTCGGCGAGCGACGATAGCCGGTCGGCCAACTCCCCGGCGCGGGCGGCGATGGCCTCTTCCGGTTCGTTCAGCATGCGCAGGGTGGGGATGGCTTTTACCGCGCGCGCCTCGTCCCGGTAGAGGCGCAGCGTGCCCTCGAGCGCCGCGAGGGTGAGCTTGTCGATGCGCAGGGCCCGGTTGATGGGGTTCTTGCGGATGCTCTCGACCATGGCGCGGCGGCCGACGATGATCCCGGCCTGGGGTCCGCCCAGAAGCTTGTCCCCGCTGAAGGTGACTACGTCCGCGCCGCTCGCGACCGACTCCTGGACCGTCGGCTCTTTCAACAGGCCGTACTTGGAGAAATCGACGAAGGTGCCGCTGCCGAGGTCCTCCATCACCGGCAGGCCGTGCCGGGCGCCCAGCACAACCAGCTCCTTGAGCGGCACCTGGGCCGTGAACCCGCTGATGCTGTAGGTGCTCCAGTGCACCTTCAGCAGCAGGGCGGTCTCGGCGTCGATGGCCCCCTCGTAGTCGCGCAGGTGGGTGCGGTTGGTCGTGCCGACCT
>JBFYWT010000002.1:0-35524 GCA_041310895.1 Desulfobacteraceae bacterium
GCATCCAGTTCTGGCAGACCTGGCCGGTCTCGCCGTAGGTCACCAGTTCGTAGGGGTAGAGGGCCACGTCGAAGTCGAGGTTGTTCTCGATCATCACCTGGAAGGCCTTGCCCTCGATGCATCGGCCCTCGTAGTCGTCGACCGGCCTGCCCTTGATCGGGTCGGCCGGCCGGAAGCGGTAGCCATAGATCCGCCCGCGCGTCGTCAGCTCCTCCAGGAACTCCGGCGCCAGCCTCGGATGCCACTTCTCGGGGATGTAGCGCAGGGCGTTCTTGAGGGCGAGCTCGGTGTCTTTTGGGGACAGGTTGAAATGCCGGGTCGGAGCCCGGCGGATGCCGGCAACGAAATCCGGCATCGGCGGCAACTCGGCGAAAAGGGTACCGAGTTGAATTTCCATGGACTTGGCGATGGAGGTGTTGGTGATCACGATGACGTTCCTTTTTTTCAGTGAGCGGCCTCATCTCTTTTTGACCGTATGAGCGACTGCTCCGTGTATGCGTCGCCTTGCTCAGTCATGCCTGATTACCTGACTAATACAGAACGTGGTGTAATTCAATCAATGGTTCGTTTGAAAGCGGTTGCGTCTTGACCGGTTGGGGGGATGTAGTATATCAACCAACTCCGACTTAAGGGTTTTCGATGGCCGTTTCGGTTTGACGGCCCAGACCGTCGCCGACGCGATCTTGCGCACACAGCAAGGAACCTCGGAGCAGGAGCTGACAGGAAAAAGCAAGACACCCAAACACTAAACACCGGAGGTAAAGAGAGATGAAGATCGGATTTGTCGGACTGGGAATCATGGGCAAGCCCATGGCCAAGAACCTGTTGAAGGCCGGCTATGAGCTGGTGGTTTACGACATTGTTGCAGCACCGGTGGAGGAGGTCGTCAAAGCCGGGGCCAAGGCCGGGTCTTCGCCCAAGGAGGTGGCGGCGCAGGGGGATGTCATCATCACCATGCTCCCCAACTCGCCGCATGTCAAAGAGGCCGTGCTGGGCAAAAACGGCGTGATCGAAGGCGCCCGCAAGGGCAGCATCGTGGTGGACATGAGCTCCATCGCGCCCCTGGTGGCGCAGGAAGTGGCCGCCGAACTAATGAAGAATGGAGTCGAGATGCTCGATGCGCCGGTCTCCGGCGGCGAACCCAAGGCCATCGACGGCTCGCTTGCCATAATGGTCGGCGGCAAGGCCGCGATCTTCGAGAAGGTCAAACCGATCCTGCTCAAGATGGGTGCCTCGGCCGTGCTCTGCGGTGAGATCGGCAGCGGCAACGTGACCAAGCTGGCCAATCAGATCATCGTGGCCCTCAACATCGCGGCCATGTCCGAGGCCTTTGTGCTGGCAGCCAAGGCAGGGGTCGACCCCGGCAAGGTTTTTGACGCCATCAAGGGCGGGCTCGCCGGCAGCACGGTGCTCAACGCCAAGGCGCCCATGGTGCTCAAGGGCAACTACAAGCCGGGCTTCCGCATCGAGCTGCACATCAAGGACCTGCAGAACGCCCTGGACACCGCTCACGCCTTGGGAGTCCCGATCCCGTTGACCGGCACGGTCATGGAGATCATGCAGGCCCTGCGGGTCGACGGCAAGCAGAAGGACGACCACGGCGGGATCATCCAGTTCTACGAGAAGCTGGCCGCGCAACAGGTTCGCAGCCATCTCTAACCTTGGATCGGCTGCAGGCGGTTGATTCATCTGCATGGGATCGACGGCCTGCAGTCTGGAGAGCACCGTATGGCGCCTGAAACCGAGCGGCAACGCGGCCAAACGCTCCCCTTGGTCAGCCGGGTCATGGACAAGACCCTCTCTTACGTGGTGGCGGTCCTGCTGGTGGCCATGCCGGGGACCGTCTTCGGCAACGTGGCTCCCCGCCTTGTGGCGGGCATCTACGACTATGGGGCTTTTGAAATAGCCCGTAGGTACTGAAAAGGAGAATCGACGATGCCAAAGTTTTGCGCGAACCTGACGATGCTGTTCAATGAAGTGGACTTTCTCGACCGATTTGAAAAAGCCGCCAAGGCCGGTTTCAAGGGCGTCGAGTACCTGTTTCCATATGCCTGGAAAAAGGAGCAGCTGGTGGAGAAACTCGACGCCTTCGGCCTGAGCCAGGCGCTACACAATCTACCCGCCGGCGACTGGAACAAGGGCGAGCGGGGCATTGCCTGCCTGCCGGGCCGTGAAACCGAGTTTCAAGAGGGGGTGGGCAAGGCCATAGAATACGCCAAGGCCTTGAAGTGCCCCCAGGTCAACTGCCTGGCGGGGCTCACCCCTGCGGGCGTGCCCGCGGACAAGGTGCGCAAGACTCTTGTATCCAACCTGCGTTTTGCCGCCGCCGCCCTTGAGAAAGAAGGCATCCGGCTGCTGGTGGAAGCATTGAACGACAAGGACGTACCGGGTTTTTACCTGGTGCGCACAGCGGACGTGCTATCCCTCATCAAGGAGGTCGGCCACGCCAGCGTGTATGTGCAGTACGACGTCTACCACATGCAGATCATGGAGGGGAACCTGACCAAGACCATCCAGGCAAACCTCGACAAGATCGCGCACATCCAGATCGCCGACAACCCCGGCAGGAGCGAGCCCGGAACCGGAGAGATCAACTACCCCTACCTCTTCAAGGCCATCGACGCGGCCGGCTACAAGGGGTGGATCGGGTGCGAGTACAAGCCCGCCGCAATGACCGAAGACGGGTTAGGCTGGATCCAGCCCTTCCGACGATAGCGGCACCGGCTTACGCCGACAGGGTCTTAAAAGCCATAGCGCCTCCGAGTTACTACTTTTCCCGAAATAGTACCGTCATGCCGGAATTGATCCGGCATCCAAAAATCCACTGGATTCCGGGCGGTATTAGGGGATACCCTATTTCACTGTTGTCCCAACGTTAATCAAATAATTGCAGTTGGTTAGAGGTTGAGCGATTCTGATCTATGCAGGCAGTGCTTGCGAGCGCCCGATCTAAGGGCGTTTTCTCAAATAAGGCGACACTTAAATTCTGTAAAATTGTGTAGAGGCTCTGCTCCAGTTTCATCTTCTTCTTTACGATGGCCTCCAGCACGTAGACGGTGATGGCGATCCATAATTAATGGAAAAGGTGCCGGGTTGCAGGTGCTCCGGCGCAAAGGAGCTTCCACCGACGTGCCCCCTCACCCCCGTACTTTGAATGGCGCCAGCCATGAACGCGACTGTGATTGTCTCCACCTGCGGCCTGGTAAACCCCAAAAACCGCTTGACAGCAGTTTGAAAAAATGCAAAATGTTTCGCATTACTAAAATTTTGCAAAAATCATTGCCATGACCCCTAAAGAGAAATTCATTGCCCGCCTTCGAAACAACGAAACCAACTTCACGCCCAGTGATCGGAAAATAGCTGAGTATCTGATTCATGCCTATCCGGGGGGCATGCTGGAAACCGCCACGGAAATGTCCGGCAAGATCGGGCTTAACGTATCCACGATCACCCGGTTTTTTCCCAAAGTGGGGTTTGCCAGCATCCGCGAGGCCCAGGAAGAATTCAGAAACGAACTGGATTTCCTCCGCAACTCGCCGTTGGATCGCTACCACCGGCAAGACGAAGAGGCGGGCAGGGCAGAGGACCTCTCCGATAGAGCCTGGAAACTTGATCTCGCCAACCTTCAGCAGACCTATCAGGCTGTTTCCAGGCAGAAAGTGGAATCGTTTGTCGACCTGCTTTCAGGAAACCGTTCTGCGATCTACATCATTGGCGAGCGCAAAATGTTCGCGCTCTCATTTTACCTCTACGTTCAGATGCACACGCTTCATCCTCGAGTGATCCATGTTAAAACGGACCAGTCGATGATTGCGGACGTCATCATCAACGTCAAACCGGATGATGTTCTCATCGCCTTTGATTTCAGGCGTTATCCCCAGGTTAATTTCGAGCTTGCCAGGATCTTCCGGCGCATCGGGGGAAAAATCATCGTCATCGGTGATTCGGTCCTATCCCCCAGCAGCAAACTGGCCGACCTGCAGTTTGTCGTCGAAAGCAAGGGGGTCTCCATCTTTGATTCCTACACGGCGGGGTTTGCGCTGATCAATTCCCTGCTGGCCCGGTTGACTCAAAGCATGGGGGATTATGTCCGTGAGCGATATGAACGGCTCGAGGAATACTACCGGCAATTCGAAATTTTTTCGAGCCAACAGGTCAATATCAACATGAGCAAACTACCTTCGAAAACGAGCCGCATGTCAAGAAGGGCCACATGACCGATTACCTCATCAAAAACGCCATTCTGGTTGACGGATCGGGAAGCCTCCCCTTTTCAGGAGATCTTGCGATTCGAGGCGCCCGTATTCATCAAATCGGCCGAATCGAAAACCGGGAGGCAAGAGTCACTATCGATGCCGCCGGCAAGGTGCTTGCCCCCGGCTTCATCGACATGCACAGCCATTCCGATCTCCTGCTGGCCAACGGCCGACCGCTTGCCCACAAAATCGCGCAAGGCGTGACCACCGAGGTCATCGGGCAGGACGGGATTTCGGCGGCGCCCCTGACCCCGGAATCCATGACTCACATGGCCGACATCATCGAGCCGCTCGCGGGGAAGCTGAAGCGGGAGTGGCGCGCCTGGGATATGAAAGGGTTTCTTTCCGCCCTCACGCATGTCGGGATTCAGACCAATGCCGTGACGCTGACGGGCCACTGCAACCTGCGCCTGGCGGTCGTGGGGTACAAGATGGCCGCCGCATCGCCCGAGGAGCTGCGCAGGATGCAAGCCCTCTTGGCACAGAGCTTCGATCAGGGGTCCTACGGATTGTCCGTGGGCTTGATCTATCCTCCGAGCAGCTATTCGAACACACCGGAAATCGTTGCTCTGGGTGAAACGGTCAGCCGTTACGACCGCATTCTGGTCGCTCATATCCGCGACGAGCAGGACGGTTTGATGGGCGCGCTGGAGGAGATGATCACGGTCGGTCGGTTGAGCGGCTGCCGGGTGCATATCTCCCATCTCAAATGCATGGGAAGGCGCAACTGGGGCAAAATGGCTCAGGTGTTGGAACGATTGGACCGGGCGCTGCAAGAGGGTGTCCGGGTGTCGTTTGATCAATACCCCTACGATGCGTCCAGCACGACTCTCGCGCTTCTTCTGCCCGGGTGGGCCATGGAAGGCGGTTGGGAGGGTTTCCGGCATCGTGTCGCAGATCCCGCCGTGCGTCGTGAGGTTCTGGCCGGCATCAAGGAGGCTATTGATAACCGCGGCGGGCCCGCGTCCATCCGGATCGCATCCGTGCCGGTGGGAGAGGGCCGAGCCCTGGCTGGCAAGGACATCGGCGCCATCGCCGATGCGTGGCGGGTTCCACCGGCGGAGACGGTCTACCGGATTCTGTGCGAAGCCCAGCTGAGGGTGATCGCCATTTATCATGCCATGTCGTCTCAGGACGTCGAATTGGCCATGAAGCATCGGCTGCATTCAGTCGGCAGTGACGGAGTCCTGGGGGATCATCCGCATCCCCGCGCCTACGGTACGTTTCCT
Organism: Desulfobacteraceae bacterium; assembly: GCA_041310895.1. Taxonomy (GTDB): domain Bacteria; phylum Desulfobacterota; class Desulfobacteria; order Desulfobacterales; family SpSt-501; genus SpSt-501. The sequence continues at coordinate 5,486 of JBFYWT010000002.1, forward strand.
CGAATTATCGGACGGTTTCACGCGGCCAAAGGGCTTTTCCCGCTGGAAGAAGCAATCCGGAAAATGACCTCCTGGCCGGCCGAGATCATGAGGATCAGCAACCGCGGAATTCTGGCAGATGGCCGTTTTGCCGACCTAGTGATATTCGACCCCAACGAGTTCATCGATCGCGCCGATTACGACCATCCCACGCAGGCACCCGCCGGATTGGATTGGGTGTTTATCAACGGAGAGCCGGTTCTGAAAAAGGGACAGCCCTTTGAAGATGTGTTTTCGGGTCATGTGCTGGTTCCGGGGCCATAGGCCGGACACCCGTTTCTGAACCGAAGGAGAACTCCTGCCCCCCACCGGGCATAGCTCTTTCGACAACCGTAAAACCCCAAGGAGGTGTTAAGATGCCGCAACAATCGAATCGATGGAAGTGGTTGGTTGCCAGCATGGCGCTGATGCTGCTGGTCGCACCGGCCGGCGGTGTGCTCGCCAAGCAGATCACCTTGACCCTGGCCGACTCGACCGCGCCGACCGGCTTGCGGGGCAACGGCGTCACGGTATTCGTCGAAGAGGTCGAAAAGCACACCAATGGACAGGTCAAAATCCAGGTGCACTGGGGCGAGTCCCTGTTGAAAGAAAAAGAGATTCTGTCCGGCGTTCGCGACGGCATCGTGGATATCGGCTACATCAACCCGAACTACTACCCCAAGGAGCTGTTGAACACCGGCGCATTCGCCCTTTTCCCTCAGGGGCCGAGAAAGTTCACCAATATGTACTGGTTGTATGCCAGGAGCTTCGAAGAGATTCCGGCGCTGAAGGCTGAACTGGAACGATTCAAGCTGAAGCCGATCTACACCACGGCCGTCCTCCCCGTGGCGGTGACCTCGACCAAACCCTTTACCCGATTCTCCGATTTCAGCGGCAAGCGCATCCGGGCGGCTAGCCGGTGGTGGCTGGGACAGCTGAAGGGCGCCGCCGCCATCCCGGTTTCCATCCCGTGGGGCGACACGTACATGGCGCTGCAAACCGGCACCATCGAGGGAGTCTATACCAACATCGATGGTATCCACCGCACCAAGCTGGATGAGGTGGGCAAACACATTTACACCTGCCGGGAACTGTGGATCGGGGTCCCGTTCATATACACCATCAACACCGCCAAATGGAGCTCTCTACCCCCGGCGGTACAGACTCAGATCCTTAAGGCCGGCGAAGCGGCGGCCAAACGTTACGAGCAGCTGTTCGAAGACGAGTGGAACCGCATTGCAGCCGAGCAGAAAAGCATGGGGTGCACCATAACGGCTGCTTCCGCCGAGGATATCGCCAAATGGGTCTCCATGCCGGTGGTCGACGAGTTGCAGCGTGAATGGCAGAAAGAGTCCGAGGCGGCGGGCAACAAAGAGGCGGCCGCACTTCTGGGCAAGATGAAAAGCCTCATCGACGAGGCGATCGCGCGCGAAAAGAAATAGCACCCGGGTCGGGGAAGGAGGCCTTACCGAGTGACCCCTCGCCTCCCTCCCCCCCCGCCTAATCGGAAGGGCCGGCGAAATGAAAGCGATGCTGTCTAAAATCAGCCAGCTGTCATCCGAGATCAGCGGCTGGCTGCTGATCGTCATCATGCTGCTCCTGATGATCGATATTTTCGGCCGGGGTTTGTCCCGACCGGTTCACGGTGTCAGTGAGTTGGCTGTCTTCGCCATGGTGGCTGTGGTCTATTTGGGAATAGCGCAGACTGAAAAAAAACGGGGACACGTCAGGGTCGCGGCGGTAATCTCCCGGCTTCCGGCCCGGGTAAGGCCGCTGATCGAAGGGGCCGTCTATCTCCTCGCGCTGCTCACCGGAGCGCTGGTCGTCTGGGCGGTCGCCGTCAATGCCGTGTCCTCCTTCACCTCCGATGAAGCGGTGGCCGGGACCGTTCCCCTGCCAGTATGGCCTGTGAAATTCGTCATTCTTGCCGGATGCATCTTCTATTGGTTCCAGATTCTGTTCAATGCCATCGAGGAGCTGCAGCGAGCGCGTTCAAACAACTCCACTGAGCCTTAAAACGTCCTTTGTCCGGTTCTGCGACGGGAGGCGATACGAATGGACCCGGTCACCGTTGGGATTTATGCGGTCATGGCGTTGTTCCTGCTGCTGGCGCTCAGCCTGCACATCGCTGTCAATTTCATCCTGGTGGGATTCGTCGCCACAGCCGTGTTGCTGGGTGCGAACGCAGCCCTCTCGTTGCTGGGCCAGACTATGTACTATTCCATCGCCTCCCCGAGTTTCACGGCGCTTCCGCTGTTCGTCCTGATGGGCGCCTTCGGTTCGAACGGCGGATTCGCCCAGAGGGTCTACGACGGGATTCATACCGCCGCGTCCGGCCTGCCGGGCTCTTTGGGGATCACCACCTGCTTCGGCTGTGCGGCCTTCGGGGCCGTGTCCGGATCTTCCTTGGCGGCGTCCGCGATTTTCGGCCGACTGGCGCTGCCTGAGATGAAGCGGCACAACTACGACAAGGCCTTCGCCCTGGGTACCATCGCCGCAGCAGGGACGTTTGCGGCCATGATACCGCCCTCCACGCTTTTCATCATCTATGCCATTTTCACCGAGCAGTCGGTCGGCAAGCTGTTCATTGCAGGCATCATTCCAGGGCTGATCACGGCGGTGATTTACTCCTTGTCGATCATCCTCCGGGTACGGATGAACCCCAAACTGGCGCCCGGGATTCCCGGTGCGTCCCGCGCCAGCGCGCGCGAGCGGGCGCTGGCGCTGGTGCGTACCTGGCCTGTCGCGGTTCTGGCGGCCCTGGTCCTGGGCGGCATTTACAGCGGTCTCTTCACCCCCACGGAGGCAGGCGCCGCGGGCGCCGCCGCCACGCTCCTGTTCGGCATGGTGTTCGGCAAGCTGCGTGAATCCCGGTTTGTGCGGGAGGCGCTGCGCGAATCGGCGGAAACCACCTCCATGGTATTTTTCATCATCGTGGGGGCGTTGTTCTTCACCCGTGTGCTGGCCATCACCCGCATTCCGGTCGCCCTGACTGAGTTCGTCCTGGGACTGAATGTGCCGGGGTTTGTAATTCTAATTGCCATCATCGCCCTTTGGTTCGTTCTGGGCATGATCATTATCCCGACCGGCATCTGTGCCCTGACCTTGCCCATCGTCTACCCCATCATCGTCAAGCTGGGCTACGACCCCATCTGGTTCGGCGTCATTTTCATGAAGCTCGTTGAAATCGCGGCGGTCACCCCGCCGGTCGGGCTCAACGTGTTTGCGCTGAAAGGAGTGGCCGGCGACGAGGCGACCATCGAAGAGATTTACAGAGGGATTTGGCCGTTCGTGCTCTGCGATGTGGTCGTCTTGGTTCTACTCATCCTTTTCCCTGGCATTTCGCTGCTTCTACCAAAATTGATGTTGGGCTAATGTCCGCCCCACGATGGGATCGCCGATAGCCGGCGCGAGGCTCGGTAAATGGATGCCAGCTGGTTCAAATCCCCTCTCCTGCAGTCCATCGGACGCCAGGTGACGTTCGGCGATCACCGAAAAGGAAAAAGCCTGTCGGCCGCTCCGGCGTTCGGTCATTTGACAACCGCATCGAAACGCTTGTTCACCTCATTCCAGTTCACGACGTTCCACCAGTTGGTGACATATTCCGCACGTTTGTTCTGGTATTTAAGGTAGTAGGCGTGCTCCCAGACATCGAGTGCGAGAATCGGGGTACCGCGTTGGATGTCGGGCAGGTCCATCAGGGGGTTGTCCTGATTCGGCGTTGAGGTGACGGCCAGTTTCTTGTCCGGCGTGACGATCACCCACGCCCAGCCGGAGCCAAAGCGGCCGAGGGCGGCCGCGTCGAAGCGTTTGCGCATCTCGTCCAATGAACCGAAGGCGGCGTTGATGGCGGCTGCCACGGCGGCACTCGGTTTGCCGCGCTGTCCTTCGGGTGCCATCAGCTTCCAGAACAAATCGTGGTTGTAATGCCCGCCGCCGTTGTTGCGCACGGCCGCGTTGAACGTGGAGATCCGCCCCTGCAGGTCTTCGAGCGACAGCCCGGCGAGACCGGGGAAGTTCTTCACCTGCGCGTTCAGGTTGTTGACATAGGCGGCGTGGTGCCGGCCGTGGTGGATTTCCATGGTCATCCGGTCGATGTGCGGCTCGAGCGCAACGGCGGCGTAGGGTAGTGGGGCGAGTGAGAACTGGGCTGCGGCGAGCGCCGGCAGGCAGACGGCGGTCAAGGCGGCCGCCAATGATAGCATGGCTCGTTTCATGGTCAGCTCCTTCTTTGAAAGGTTGAACAGCGTTGGTGGAATCTAATTCACCCGGACACGCTTGCCAAGGCGCCTGGTAACCGGCACCGAAGACAGCTCGGTTTTCAGTTTGGTGGAAGAATCACCGGGCCCCGGTTGTTTTTATCGGGGTCAAGTAGAAGAGGAGCATCCCGCCCAAAATGAGCCCCATGCCACCTAAATGAAACAGCTCGATCGACTCGCCGAGCAGGGGGACCGACAGCAGGGAGGCGAAAGCGGGAATCAGGTTGATGAAGAGCCCGGCACGGTTGGGGCCGAGGAGATCGACCCCTTTGTTCCAGCAGAAATAGGCGACGATGGAGGGGAAGAGGGCGACATACAGGATGCTCAGCACGATGTCGCAAGAGAGGGTGAAGGGCCCGAGGGCGGCGCGCTCGATCAGATAGAGCGGCAGCAGGCCGGCCGCCCCCAGGAAAAACGTGGCCGCCAGCAGGCTCAGGGGGTGGATGGGCGGCCGCCGGCGCAGCAGGACGGAATAGAGCCCGTAGGCCGCGACGGCGATGATCATGAGCAGGTCGCCCTGTACGAACGACATGGCGAGAAGGGTTTTGAGCTCGCCCCGCAGAACAATCAGAACCGCGCCCAGGAGGCAGACCACCACCCCGGCCATCTGGCGGGCCGCGGCCCTTTCCCGGTAGAGCATGAGGCTCAAGAGCACGATCACCGCCGGCATGGTGGATTGGATCAGGGCGCCGTTGATGGCGGTGGTGGTGTGGACTGCGGTGTAGAGCAGGGTGTTGAAGGTCGAGATTCCCAGGAGCGAGAGGAGCAGGAGCATTTTCCAGCCGCGGGCGATCGCGTGGCGGTCTGCGGCTATCTGGCGCAGGGTGAAGGGCAGGATCAGCACGAAGGCGAGGCTCCAGCGCCAGAAGGCGAAGGCCACCGGCGGGATGAGGTCCGTGACCCCGCGCGCCAGCACGATGTTCCCCGCCCAGCACAGGGGGGCGGCGCTCAGGATGAGGTAGGGCCAGAGGGAGGCGGCCGGCTTCGAGGGCGGCTCCGGCGGCATGCTCAGGACCGGGGCGGCAGCAGGATGCGGGCGTCGGCCACGACGCAGCGCTCCGACGAGCAGAAGACCGGATTCAGGTCGATGGAGTCGATCCGCTCGCCGAGGTCCATGACCAGGGCGGAAAACGCGAGCACGAGCTCGGTCAGCTTCGCGACGTTGACGGCCTCGCCCCCGCGGTGGCCGGTCAGCAGGCGGCTGCCGCGCAGACAGCCCAGCATCGCCGGCACGTCGCGCGCCGTGAGCGGGGCCATGCGCGTGACCGTGTCCTTGTAGACCTCGACCGCGGTGCCGCCGATCCCCATCAGGATCACCGGGCCGAACTGGAAGTCGAGCTTGGCGCCGACGATGAGCTCGTGCCCGGCGAGCATTTCGGCGACGAGGACCCCGGCGAAGCCCGGCAGGCGGCTGAAGCGCTCCCAGGCGGCCGCCAGTTCGCCGGCAGCGGCGATCCCGGGGGCGACCCCTCGGACCTCGGACTTGTGCACGATCTGCGCCGAGACCACCTTGGCCACCACCGGATAGCCGATGCTGGCGGCGGCGGCGGCCGCCGCTTCCGCGGTTTTGGCCCAGGCGAACCGCGGCACCGGCACCCCGGCCGCCGCCAGCAGGCGCAGGGCCTCGGGTTCCAGCACCCAGCCGTCCGCGCGACCGGCGGCGATGATGTTCAGTGCGTCGGCAGCGAGCATGGCCTGCACCTCCGCATGGCTTCCACCATGAAGGCCGCCCCGTCGATCGAGGAGGCGACCGGTACGTTGTTCAATTCGAAGCCCTCGATCAGGATCCGGTATTTCTCGACGTGGGGCACGTAGGCCACGAGCGGCTTGCCGGTCTGCTGGTGCACGTAGCTCAACCGGGCGCCGAGATCGGAGCTGATCCCGGGCGAGTAGGGCAGGAGCAGAAGCAGCAGGCAATCCACTTCCGGCGCCCGCCCCAGGGCGCCGACGGCGGCCTCGAAATCCTCGTCCGTGGAGCTGCCCGTGAGGTCGACCGGGTTTTCCAGTGAGGCGATGTCGCGGATGCTGGGCGAGAGGCCGGAGCGCATCTCTTCCTGGACCGCCGCCGACAGCCGCGGCAGGCGCAGGCCCAGGTCGCTGCAGATGTCCGAGGCGAGGGCGCCGTGGCCGCCGCTCACCGTGATGACGCCGACGTTGCCCTCGATGCTGCGCGGGTAGTGGCTGAGGGACTCGCAGAAGCAGGTCAGCTCGAACTCGCTGCGTGCCTCGGCGATTCCGTGCTGGGCGAGGACGTTGGAAAAGACCCGGTAGTCGCCGGCGAGGGAGGCGGTGTGGCTGCTCACCGCGCGGCCGCCCGCCTCAGTCTTGCCGGCCTTGAGGACGACCACCGGTTTGGCAGTCGCGGCGGCCAGCTCCACGAAGCTCCGGCCCTCGTTGCGGCCGAAACCTTCGAGATAAAAGGCGATCACGCGGGTCTGCGGGTCCTGGGCGAGGTGGCGCAGCAGGTCGGTCTCGCGGATCAGGGCCTTGTTGCCGATGCTGACGGCGAGCGACAGGCCCAGGCCCTGCTCGGTGAATTTAACCATCTGGTCCACCAGGACGCCCCCGCTCTGGCTGACGAACCCGACGCCGCCGGGGCTGGGACGGACCAGGCGCTCGCCCGGCAGGAAAAAGGTGTCGAAGAGCCCGGGCGCGTAAATGCCCAGGCAGTTGGGGCCGATGAAGGGGAAGTCCGCCGCGCGCGCCAGGGCGGTGATTTTATCCTGCAGGTCCGCGCGGCCGACTTCGGCGAACCCGCCGGAAACGATCACGGCACCGCCCACCCCGCACTGGATGCACTCCGCGAGGGTCTCCGGGACGAGCTCGGCGCGCACGGCAATCACGGCCAGGTCGACCGGGCCGGGGATTTCGCCGACGCTCCGGTAGACCGGCTCGCGCTTGAAGACCCCGCCGCGCGGGTTCACCGCAAAGGCCTTGACCGGGTAGCGCAGGTGGATCTTGTTGTAGATGACGTTGGCCGGGTGCCGGTCGTTTGCGAGCGACACCCCGACCACGGCCAGGGAAGCGGGTTTAAACAGGGGCGTGAAGTCCACGGGAGCTCCTCATGGGCGCGGCACGAGCCGCAGCAGCCGGTCCCCGCCGGGGCGGCCGGGCCCGTAAGCGTCGGTGTCGGAGGTGATCACGAAAAGCAGCCCGTCGGCCCCCTGGGCCACGTCCCGCAGCCGGCCGTAGGCGTTCTCCAGGAGGAATTCCTGCCCGACCACCCTGGGTCCGTCGAGCCTGAGGCGCACGAGTTTTTTGCCGACCAGGTTGGTGAAGAAGAAATCTCCGGCCCAGGCCGGGAAGCGCTCCCCGTTGTAAAATGTGCACCCGGCAGGGGCGATGGCCGGGGTGTACTCGGCCAGGGGCGGGAGGGTGCCCTCGCGGGTGGCGCGGTGGTGGACCAGGGGCCAGCCGTAGTTGCCGCCGGCGACGATGAGGTTGATCTCGTCCCCGCCCCCGGGGGCGTCGTTCCAGGAGGGACCGTGCTCGGTCTGGAAGATCCACCCGGTCCCGGGCTGGACGGTCATGCCCTGGGAGTTGCGGTTGCCGTAGGAAAATATTTCGGGCCGGGCATCGGCGCGGCCGGAAAACGGGTTGTCGGGCGGCACCGTGCCGTCCTCGTTCAGGCGCAGGGTCTTGCCGTTTAAATCCATGAGGTCCTGGGCGCGGCGTCCCTCGCCGCGCTCGCCGAGGGTTAAGTAGAGCTTGCGGTCGGCGCCGAAGCGGATGCGGCAGCCGAAATGCTTGGGCTTGTCGCTGCCGGGAAAACCGGGGAAAACCACCTGCAGGAGTTTCAACCCCTCCGGGGTCTCTTCGAAGCGCGCCACCCGGGTCATCATGCCCAGCTCGTTATCAACGGTGTAGGCGAGGTAGAGCTGCCGGTTCTTCTCGTAGTCCGGGTGCAGGGTCATGTCCAGGAGCCCGCCCTGGCCGCGGTAGGCGACCGGGGGGACCCCCGGCACCGGCGCGGGCCTTAGCACCCCGTGCTCCACCACGCGCAGCCGCCCCGGCCGTTCGGTGATGAAGAGCCGGCCGTCCGGTGCGGGCACCACGGCCCAGGGGCTTTGGAGCCCTTCGGCCGCGGTCTCCACCCGGAAGGTGTCTGCGGTGGACGGGAGCGCGGGCGCGTCCTGCGGCGTCAGGCGCGAGGAGAGCCAGGCGGCGATGTTGTAGGCATCGGCGGCCGGTGCCGGCAGGGCGCATGCCAGCCACAAGCCTAACGTGAGGGCAGCGGCCTTCATGGTCGACTCCTCCTGAGGTGCGGGTCGCTTGCAGGGTGCCGGTTCCTCCGTAGCACAGATGCGGCCGCGACGGCAACCTTCCGCGTGCGGTTTGCCGGGCTTTCGCCGATATGGTATGGTGCCGCGGGCGATGAGAATTGCGACGGGGGCTGTGGCGCCCCCTTGCGTTTATCGGGGAGTGCGCGTGCGGAAGGAGTTCCACGAGAGTCTGAAGCGGATCCGGGAGGAGCTGCCGCGGCTGGCCGAGCTCCTCCAGTTCGATGCCGCCGGGGAGATCGGGCCCTGGGCCAAGGCCATCGACACCCGCCTGCTCGCCCGCTTCGACCCGGGGTTCCCGCTGGTGGCGGCCGTCTGCGGCGGGGGCTCATCGGGCAAGTCCACTCTCTTCAACTCCCTGATCGGCGCCCGCCGCTCGCCCACCGGGGGCCGGGCGGGGATGAACCGCCGCGTGCTCTTCTCCCTTCCCGCATCCCTGGAGGGCCGCGCGGACCTGGTGACCGCCCTGCTCGACCCCTTCGGCATGCCGGCAGCCGCCCTCGAGCGCCCCGACGAGCTGCTCGACCCGGGTGGGCCGCTCTTCGTTGCCACCGCGGGGCGCGTCGTGCTCATGGACACGCCCGACTTCGACACGGGGGCCGGGGGCCGCTACGCCAACCGCGAGAGCGCGCGCGGGGCCCTCGATGCGGCCGACGTCCTGATCTATGTCTTTACCAACTCCAATTACAACAACCGCGACAACACCGATTTCATCGCCGAGATGTTGACCGGCATCGGTCGGCGCAAGTGCTTTTTGGTCTATCGCGTCTACCCGGGGTTCACGGAAGAGGAGGTGGTCGCTCACGCCATGACGGTGGCGGGCCACATCTACGGTGCCGAGGCCGGCAAGAGCGTCCTTGGCATCTACCGGGCCGACGAGGACAACCGGGTGGCCGCCGGCGAGGCCTTTATGGCGCTGCGCCCGGCGCGGGAGGGGGATCCGACGCTGGCCGCGGCCCTCGAGAGTCTCGACCTGGCGCAGCTCAGGCTTGATCTGCATGCGAGCGTCGTGGCGGATGTGCTGGGGAAGGCTGACGAATTGGCCGGCCGCGCCCACCGCTCCCTGGAGGATCTCCACCGCTATCTCGGCGCCTTGCGGGCGGCGCAGGCGCTTTGCCTCCAGGAGGCCCTGAGCTTTTTCCCGATGGACCGGGTGGTGCGGCGCTTCGCCACGATCTGGGCCGATACCGACCCGCCGGCGGTGAGACTCATGCGGCGCACCGGAAGCCTGATCGAGCTGCCCGTGCGGGCCGTGCTGGGGGCCGCCGGCTGGGCCCGGGAAAAGCTCTCCGGCGCGCCGCCCGCCCCGGCGCCGGAGGATCAGTTCGCCCGCAAGCTCGAGGAGAACCTTGTGGCGGCGGCGACCGCCCTGAATCACTACCTGCTCAGCCCGCATCTCGTGCTGCCGGCGGCGGCCCCGGCGCCCGCGGTCTATGAACCCTCCGCCGCCCTTCCGGAGCGGCGCGACCCTGCGGTCCCGGCGGTGTCGGTGGCGGCGCACCCGGCCGTCCTCCCGGCCCAGGTGCGGCTGCGGCAGAGGGACTTCGACGCGGTGCTGCAGCGGATTCTGAGCCGCCGGGAGGAGATCGGCCGGATCGGCCGCGATATGGACGAGGAGCTGCGCCGGCTCGCCGACCACTTCCGCCGCCGGATGGGCGCCTGGGCCAAGATCAGCCAGACCTTCTGGGCGGCCCTGAACGTTCTGCCCGCCACGCTGGCCGTGACCTACGTTCTGTCCACCGGCGACCCGGTGGGGGGGGCCACGATCAAGGTCAAGCTGGCCGGGCTCTTCGGCATGAAGGACCTCTACGCGCTCGTGGCCATCCCGGTCACGCGCGGCATGAAAAAGGCCGACCGCAAACAGCTCCAGGCAATGCTCGGCCCGCTGGCCCGGACCTGGCTCCAGGGCAAGTCCGCCGCCGTGCAGGCGCTCTTCGAGGAGGCGCTCTCCGGGGATATCCTGCGCGCGGCCGAGGAGGCCGCGGCCGCCGCTGGCCGCCTTTCCGATTCCCTCTCCCAGGCGCTCGCCCGCACCGCCCCCGTGAGGACCCGATGAGAACGCTGGAACGACAGGCGGCTGCCCTGAAGGCCCTGGGGCGGATGGAAGGGCTCACGGCCGAGCTCGCGCGTTTCAAGGCCGGGTTGGAAGGCCTCCCCTTGTGGCTGCCCGCCGCCGGGCTCAGCCGGCAGTGTGCGGAGGCCCTGGCGATGATCGATCGCATCGCCCGGCGGATCGACCGCAGCCTGGTGGTGACGGTCATCGGCCCTTCCGGCTCCGGGAAATCGACCCTGGTGAACGCCCTCGCGGGGGGGGCAGCGATCTCCCCGGCGGGGCACGATCGACCGACGACCCAGAAGGTGGTGGTCCTGGGCCGCGGCGGCGAGGATGCCGTGGAACTCGGCCGGGAGCTCGGCGCCGATGCGCTCGATCTTCAGACGATTGAGGACGGGCGGCTGCCGCCCGGGGTGTGCCTGATCGATACGCCGGACACCGACAGCACGGCGAACCGGCGCCACCTGCCGATGCTGGAGCGCGTCGTGGCCCACTCGGATGTTTTGATCTGCGTGTTCGACGCCGAGAACCCCAAGCGTCGGGACCATGCGGACATCCTGGGCCCGATCGTCGGGCGCTTCGACGGCGAGTCCCTGGTGGTGGTGCTCAACAAGTGCGACCGGCTGGATGAAACCGAGCTGCGCGAGAGGATCCTGCCGGACTTTCGCGACTACCTTCACGCCGCCTGGGGCGGGGCCGTCGACCGGGCGCTGTGCGTCAGCGCCCGCCGCCACCTGCACGACCCGGCCTGGGATGCGGCAGCGGGGCCGCGCCACGGGTTCGACCAGTTCGTCGATCTCACCCGGATCGTGTTCGGCGAGATGGGCCGAAGCGGGTTTGCGGTTGACCGCCGGGTCGAGAACGCCGGCCGCCTGCATGCGGTGGTGCGCGAGGAGATTCGGCACGAGCTCGCCGCCGATCGCGACACCCTGGAGGAGGCCGAGCGCCGTCTGGACCAGGCCTGGGCCGATGCCGCGGCCGCGGCCCTGGAGGCACTGCGCGGCGGCAACCTCCGGCTCCCGCCGGGACTGGGGGCGGCGGTCTACCAGCAGCTTGCCCAGCGCTGGGTGGGGCCGGTCGGGTGGGTGGTGGCCCTCTGGGCGCGGTTCCTCGGCGTCGGCAGTGGGATCGCCTCTTTCCTGCGCCTCAGCCGGCCCCGCTCCCGCCGGAAGCCCTCCTTTGCCGGCTCCGGCCCGGTGCCGTTGGACGAAAGTGTTGGGCCGGAGATGCCCGACCCCGGCCGGTTGGACGCAGCGCTCGACGGCTTCCGCCTGGCCTTGCTCCGGCGCTGGGCGGATGCCGCGGAGATGCTGGTGCGGAGCCGTTTCGATCCCGCGGTGCGCGGGGTGGAAACGGCCGGCGCCTATGTGGCGGCGATTTCCGGGCCGTTGGCATCCTTGTGGTCACGGGCCCTCGCGGACGAGGTCTCCGAAATTCCCCGGCGCCTTGGCGGATTCTGGCTTCAATCCTTGTTGAACGCCCCGCCGGCCGGCCTGATCGGATACGTGGGGTGGGTGACGGTGGTGAGTTTTTTCCGGGGAGACTATCTCAGCGGCGGTTTTTTCGTGCACGCCTTCTGGCTGATCGGCATCGCACTCGCCCTCAGCTTCTGCCTGCTCCAGGTGCTCATCCGGCGCCGGCTCGATCCCGACCGGGTCGCCGCGCGTGCGGCCCACCGCATGGGGCGCGCGCTGCCGCCCGCGGCGGGCGAGCCGGTCACCGAGGTGAGCCGGCAGGTGCGCACCGTGCGGGAGATGGGGGCGGCATTATCCGCTACGGCGCCCGGCGGCATGCCTTCCAGGTAAGTTAGGCTTTTTTTCTGTGGGAGCGGCATCCTGCCGCGATCATCGTGGCTGGAAGCCACTCCCACAAAAGCTGAACTTACTTGCTGACGAACCGCTGCCGTAGGCAGCGTGCAGCGCTTCCAAGAACCGGTTAGGGTTTCACGACGAACGCTTTTGACCCCAGCACCTCGCCCGCCTCATTCACAACGTCCACCCGCCATTCACCCGAGGTGACGTTCTTGATGCTCCAGTAGCGTCCCGCGGGGTAGTTCACGGTCAGCGGCACTTCCAGGAGCCTCTTCCCTTCCCGGTGCCACACGTGGCGTACGGTGACGGGGGGGGATTGGGCTGCGATTTTGGTCCAGCACACCACCCGGGATGTGGCCGCGTCGAATTCCCCGGCGACTCCCACCGGCATCCGGGCGTCGACCCCGGTGGCGAAGACCATCTCCTCCACCGTGATTTTGCCCGCAGCGGCAAGCGCCCCTGCCGCGATGGCCACGACCAGTCCTGCCACGCCGATGACCATTAGAGAACGCGCCTTCATCATGAATCCTCCTATCAGTTAGTTTGCGAAAAGACTCAGCCTTACATCCGTTTCAGTATACTACCAACGTGGCCGCCCATCAAATCCTGGTTCGTTCGATAATGGGTCTGGGAGTTTGGTCTCGGATGTGATAGCATTATAAAATTGCTGTTTAACGCACGCCGAACGGGCCGAGGGCCATCGTGCCCGACCGGCCGAAAACAGACGCTCTTGAACCGAACGGCACTACGAACGCGAGGCCGGACATGCTGCATCAACCGCACACATTCCATATCCCCGTCATGGGCACGGGGTTCACCATCGACACCCCCCTGAAGGTCGCCCGCTACGGGATCTCCTCCGTCATCTCTCTCGTGGACGACATTCTCATCGAGCAGGTGCGAAAATTTCACTGCGACCGGCTGGGCGAGCCCTTCGAGCCCATCGCCGAGGATGAGGAGGACTGCCGCGCCCGGCGCATCACCGCCTATCTGGACCTGGTGGACCGGCGGGTGCGGCGGCAGGTGGCGGAGCTGCAGGCAGCGCCGTTCGAGGAGGGCACTGAGATCACCCGCTACTTCCGCATGCTGCCCAACGGTGAGCTGAAGGCGGCCTACGATCGGATGCTGGCGGCCCGCGGTTCGGAGCGGGCGCGCCTGCAGGCGGAGCTGCGGCCCCTGGCCGTGCCGGGGAGCATCGACGTCAACATCATGACCAAGCTCGACGGCGACACGTTTCGCAACGGGCACAAGCTCGCCCCGGAATTCTCCCACGCGCTGGCGGCCCTGCGGGGTTTTGCCCGCAGCACTCTGAAATCCGCCATCGTCTTTTCAGCCGGGATCAACCAGCGGCTTTACAGGTATGCCGCGACCTTCGAGGACTTCTTCCCCGATGCGAACGGCCATATCATCAAGACCATCATCCTGAAAGTCAGCGATTTCCATTCGGCCGAGGTTCAGGGCAAGTTTTTGGCCAAGCGCGGGCTGTGGATCTCCGAGTTCCGGATCGAGTCGGGGCTCAACTGCGGCGGGCACGCCTTCGCCACCGACGGACACCTGCTCGGGCCGGTGCTCGAGGAGTTCAAGCAGCGGCGCACCGAGCTGACCGGCACCTTGCGGGAGAGCTACCTCAAGGCGCTCGACGCCCAGGGCCGGCCGGTATCCTGGGCGCCGGGCGAAACCCGGATCACGGTGCAGGGCGGCATCGGAACGGCGGAGGAGAACGATTTCCTGGTGCGGTACTACCAGTTGAACGGCACCGGCTGGGGCACGCCGTTTCTGCTCGTTCCCGAGGCAACCAACGTGGATCGGGCGCAGATCGAGAAGCTGCTCCATGTCCAGCCCGGAGACGTCTATCTCAGCGACAGCTCCCCCCTGGGGGTTCCCTTCTGGAACCTGCGGACCTCGGCCAGCGAGGAGAAGCGTCGCCGGCTGGCCACCGACGGCCGCCCCGGAAGCCCTTGCCCGAAAGGCTATGCCGCCTTCAACACCGATTTCAGCGAGATACCGCTTTGCATCGCCGCCCGCACCTACATTCGGCGCAAGCTCGGCCAACTGCCCAAGGAGGGGCTTTCGGCCGAGCAGGAGTCCACCCTGAGGGAGAGCGTGCTCGCCAAGTCCTGCCTCTGCAACGACTTGGCGGGGGGGGTGGCGCTCAACTACCACCTCGACGACGACGCCACTCCGGCTGTCTGTTGCGGGCCCAACATCGTGAACTTCTCCCGGCTCGCTTCCCTGGAAGAGATGGTCGGCCACATTTACGGCCGGTTCAGCCTGCTGGCCACGAGCGACCGGCCGCACATGTTCGTCGAGGAGATCCGGCTTTACGTGGAGCATCTGCGCAAGGAGGTGTCCCGCTTTTCGATCGGGCTCTCCCGCCGACCCCAGGGCTACTTCAACACCTTTAAAGCCAACCTGCTGAGCGGAGTGGACTACTACCGGGAGCTGGCACGCCAGTTCCTCGAGGAGAGGCGGGGGCGGTTTCTGGAGGAACTGGAGTGCATCCGCCGTGAGATTGAAGAGGTTCTCCTGCCGTTGCCGATCGCGATCGAGGCCCAAAATAAAATAGCGTGCCGATGAGCCCGCCAAGGGCTTTTCCGGTCGAAACCGGCATCCGGCGGCAGCGAGGGAAATCACGTCGACCCCCTCGTTCAGCACAGGCTCCCGGGGACGCAGCCAACGCGGCCGGCCGGAGTCGGGTGCGTTCATCATTTCTCGGCCTTGAATACCGCTTCAAACCAACGGATGGAATCCTCGCCGGCGATGCCCAGGCGCCGGGCGACGGCCGGGGAGAAGATTTTGAAGGCGGCGGTTGCGCGGGCACAGACCTCGCCGGCGGCATCGATCAGAACGGCCTCGGTGACGGCGTCGTTTTTGCCGTCGGTCCGGCTCACGCGACCCTCGGCTCGCAGCGCCTGGCCGACCTTCGCCGGTTTGATGAAATCGACGTTGATGCGGCGCGTGAGGGCGATGCGTTTGAGCAGGAAGATGGCCGCCCAGCTCATGATCTCGTCGAGGATCGTCGTAAGGACCCCGCCGTGGACGATGTGGCTCCAGCCGCACAGGTGCTCCGGCACCGCCACCTGGGAGTAGACGGCGCGGCCGTCGGTAAAAAAACGCATGCGCAGGCCGGCGGGATTGGCCGGGCTGCAGCCGAAGCAGTTATGGTTTGCGTTGCGGGGCAGCTCTCTTAGAAGGGGCGGTGTCGTCATGGTTCGGGTAGATCTGGTCGAAAAGGTTGCGGGCCATGCCCTCGTCTAGTTTTTGCAGAATCCTGTACTGATCCAGCGCTCCGGGCGTATCCCCTCGATTCAGCATCGCGGTTCCCATGGCGTGATGGGCGGGGGCGAAGTCCGGGTCCACGCGGATCGCCTCGCGATAGGCCTCGATCTCGTCCCGGGGCCGGCCCAGTTTGTTCAAGGCGGCGCCTATGGCGTGATAGGCCGGGGCATAGCCCGGGTTGATCCGGATCACGATTTTCTGCGCTTCGATCGCCTCCTTGAACCGCCCCAACCGGATGTAGGCCAAGCCGGCGTTGTAGTGGGCGGGGCCCGCTTCCGGATTGATCCGGATCACGGCTTCGAAGGCGTCCTTTCCTTCGGCATACCGGCCGACCTCCACGCAGACGAGTCCCAGGTTGAAATAGGCGGCTTCAAACAGAGGATTGATGGCCAGTGCCTCACGGTAGCCGGCGATAGCCTCATCGTAGCGGCCGATCCGGCTGTAGAAGTTCGCCAGGCGGAAGCGGGACACTTCGTCCCCGGGGTTGGCCTGCACGGCCTGCCGGAAGGCGGCAAGGGCCTCCTCCGTACTGTCCAGACCGGCGTAACACGAACCCAAACCGCTCCACGCCTCGGCGTCGGTCGGATCCGCTTGCGTCGCCTTGAGGAAATGCTCCAGCGCCAGCCGGTCTTCCCCTTCGATCGAAAACCGAAATCCCTTCCGGCACAGCTCCTCGGCCACCCGCGGTTTGCTGCCGAGGTGGGCGAAGGTCCACTCCGATACCGACATGGGCTCGGCGAAGGCCTTCAAGGCCATGATCTGCCGGGCCGTCACCGCGAAGTTGAGGTTCTGTCCTTGAACGAACTGGAAAGTGGCGATGCCGAGCACCTGGCCCTTGGCGCTGAGTACGGGGCTTCCGCTGGAGCCGGGGGAGATCGGAGCCGACATCTGAAACACCGGGCCGATGACGGGGATCTCGCGCAGCGAGGAGACGATGCCCTCGCTGACGGTCTGCTCCAGCCCCATGGGGCTGCCCACCACGACGACCCGCTCGGCGATTTCCGGGAGCCGGCCGCTCACGGGAATCCACGCCACCTCATCCGCCGGAATGTCCACCTGGAGCTTCAGCAGGTCGGCGGCTTTGTTCTCGGCCACAACGGCCTTGACGGGGTAGAGCTTGCCCTTGTGGGTGCGGACGCTGGCCGCGTAGTTGCCGCCAAGCACATGGAAGTTGGTGACCAGATGGCCGCGGGGGCTGACGAAAAACCCGGTCCCGATTCCGGAGATGTGGTTCTGCACGTCGTAAGCGACCAGCGTTACCACCGCCGGCTGGATTTTTTTGACCAGGCGGGTCAGTCCCGGATCGGCCGCGACGGAAGGGGTCGTCGACAGGAATGCAACAAGAGCGATGATGAGGCTGCAACGCACGTTCATGACCAAGCCCGTATCGTCGGATTTAAACCACTAAGCAGAGGTACCATAGATACGAAATCGGCTGATTTCAACCGGGAGCGGCGTCACCGGGCCTGGTCGATGATCGACTTGACGTCGGCGGGGGTCAGGTCGACGGGGTTGCCGCGCATGCTGCTGGCCGCAAGCGACTTGGAGGCCAGCTCGGAGAGATGCTCGGGGCCAAAGCCGTAAGCGGCCAGGGGCGGCAGCGCCAGCCGGTGGCACAGGTCCCGGAGCCAGGCGGCGCCCTCCTCGGCGCGGGCGGTTTCGGCATCGGTCAACAGCCGGGCGGCTTCGTCGAAGCGCCGGAGCAGGGCTGAGCCGGGTTGGCGGGTCTTCACGATCGCGATGTTGGCCGCCGTCACGAAGGGCAGCAGTCGGCCGCACACCGCGCCATGGGGAGCTGCCGGGAACATACCCCCGAAAGGTCCGGCGATGCCATGCACGGCCCCCAGTCGGGCGTTGGCGAGGGCAAGCCCCCCGCATAGACTCGCAACGCACATGTCTTCACGCGCCGAAGGGTTGCCGCCGTCGGCGACGGCGGCGGCCAGAGAGCGGCCCGCCCGGCAGAGTCCCTCGCGGCAGAATCCGTCCGTCAGCGGATTGGCGTTGCGGCTGACGTAGGCTTCCAGGAGCTGGGTCAGGGCATCCAGGCCCGTTGCGGCCGTGAGCGCCGGGGGCATGGAATAGGTCAACTCCGGGTCCACCAGTGCCAGCCGGGGGAGCAGGAAGGGGCTGCGCAGGCTGACCTTGAGACGGTGCGCCGGCGACCCCAGAACGGCGTTGCGGGTCACCTCCGCGCCGGTGCCGGCCGTCGTGGGCACTGCCACGAAGGGAGCGCCGGGGCGCTCGAGCGGCCGGGCCCGGCCGATGACTTCGAGGTACTCCAGCAAATCCCCCCCGTTGGTCATCAGGGCGGCGATCGCTTTGCCCGCGTCAATGACGCTGCCGCCCCCGATGCCTACGATCACCTCGCAGCCGGAATCCCGCGCGAATTCGATCCCGGCTTGCACGAGCGCCGTGGTCGGCTCGCCGCTTACCGGAAACAGACGGCAGGTGACGTGGTGCTGGTCCAGGCAGCGGCGGAGGCCCGCTGCGCGTTCCGGCCGGGTGCCGGTCAGGACCAGCGCGCGCCGCCCCAGCTGGGCAACCTCGCTGCCGATTTTTCGGGCGGCGCCCACGCCGAACACGATCCGATGCGCGGTGGCGAACTCGAATTCCATGCCGCCAGAGTAGCATTCCGGTGGGTGTTATTCAAACCGGCTTCGGCCCAGTGACATTTTTTGGACAGGCCGGTGACAAAAGGTGTCACCACGTGCTTGTGCCAAGAAGCGGTTTTGGCCATAACCTATTGTATGCGATATTAAAAAATATTTTCGATGCGGGTGGCATGAAACTTGTAACAATAGACCTCAAACTTCTCGGATGCGCGTGCATCTTCCCCGACGAGCTCTCTCAACCACTGCTGACTGGAGGATTGCATCGTCAGGAAAAAACGGCATCACGGGAAGTTTTCTTTTTTTCCCGCGGTTGCATCATTGCCTGCCGATTTGGTACACTGTCTTTCAACCTGATGTGCTCCCCCGCGCAGAGGATGGCCGATGCCTAAAAAGTCCCCCCGCAAATGTATTTTTCCTTCCGCCGCGGAAGATGCCCGTCATGCCGGGCTGAAGGCCGAGGCGGACTACTTGCTCTCGACCAGCTACCGGCTTGCGTTTCAGGACCCGGATTTCCTGCTCAAAGACGAGCTCCGCCCCGTGAGGCTGCAGTTGGAGTTGCTGAAACCCGAGCTGGCCCTCCAAGAAAAAGGCGTCGAGTCCGCGGTGGTAGTCTTCGGCAGCGCGCGCTTCCTCGAACCGCCGGCGGCTGCCGCCCGGATGAAGGAGGCGCGCGCCGAATTGAGCCGGGACGAAGGCAACCCCGACCTGCAGCTGAAATTGAAGCAGGCCGAACGAGCACTTTCGGGCAGTCGCTACTACGAGGAGGCACGCCGGCTGGGGTACCTGATCGGCCGCCACTCGGACAACCGCCACCAGGTGGTGACGACCGGTGGTGGACCGGGCGTCATGGAAGCGGCCAATCGCGGTGCTCACGAGGCGGGGGGGCTGAGCATCGGCATGAACATTGTGCTGCCTCACGAGCAGTACCCCAACCCCTACATCACTCCGGAGCTCAACTTCCAGTTTCACTACTTTGCGATCCGGAAGATGCACCTGCTGATGCGCGCCAAGTGCCTGGTGGCCTTTCCCGGCGGGTTCGGCACCCTGGATGAGCTTTTTGAAACCCTGACCTTGATCCAGACCGGTAAAATCCGCAGAATTCCCGTGTTGCTCTTCGGCCGGCAGTTCTGGGAGCGGGTGATCGATTTTCAGGCATTGGTGGACGAGGGCACCATCTCAGCGGCGGACCTATCGCTTTTCAGTTTTGTCGAAACGGCGGAAGAGGCCTGGGAGATTGTCCGTGCCGAAGGCGACAGGTATGCGGAGTAAGGCCGGCCGGAAATTTTCACAAGGCGTGTAATCCGGAGGGGCTCTCTTTTCGTCATATCACAATGAGATGCCAAGAGACTCGCACGTGCGGGGATAGACGCAAATGAAACTCAGCCATTGGATTGCCGGCCTGATCGCGCTCCTTGCCCTTGCCACACCCTCTTTCGGCGACATCTACCGGTGGAAAGGCGCCGACGGGGTGGTTCATTTTTCCAACCAGCCGCCCCCGCCCGGGGTCATCGTCATCGAGACGATCGAAGAGGCGCCCTATGACGCGGAATCGGACCGCCGCCGCCAGGAAGAGGACCGCCGGGTGCGGCAGGAGTTCGAAAAGCGGACGATCGAGGAGCGCCAGGCCGCCCTTGCCGCCCGCGAGCGTGAAGCGCAGTTCAAACTGCAGGAGGCCGAGCGCCTGCTGGACGAGTCACGGCAGGCGGCCGAGCAGGATGAGAATTGCGACGATGACTATTTTTTCCGGTTCGGCAGCTGCGGGTCCGGACTGATCATCCAGCGCCATTCCGGCCGCTCCGGCCCCCGCGATCTTTACCGCGGGGTCTACCGCGACAACAACAACCTCTATTACGAGCGACCCGGCCACCGGCCCCGGCCCGGCACCCCCCCGCACCCGGGTACCAAGCCGGCTCCCGGCGACCCGTCCCGCCCCAAGCCGCGTGATGCGAAATCCGCCGCCCGGAGCGGAAAAGCGCCTTCCGCGACCGGCGAGCCCGAGAACCCCCTTCCGTCCGCTCCCGCCCCGGACCCGCCCCGGCGAAAGTAAGGAACTCCTCTCGCAGGAGGTCAGAAGAGGGCGGGCTGGCCCCCTTGGGCATTCTTGAGAGCGGCGTTGAACAGGTCCACCCGGCGTTTCAAGGCTTCGATCGCATCCGGATGCGCCAGTTTCCAGCGGTAGAGCTCGTTTTGGAGGAGTTGGCCCTCTTGCGCCAAAGCCTGGATGAGCTGATCCCGTGCCGGCTCCCACAGCAGGTAGGTCTCCTCCGGCAGGAGGCCGACCCGTCGGAAATGCCAGCGGCAGTAAGCCCGCCACCAAAGGGATTCCGCCTCGGCGTTGGCGACGGAGCCCTCGTAGTAGAAAAGGGACCATTCCAGCTGGTGCAGGGGGATGTGCAGGTCACGGGCGACGTCTTTCAGCGCGCGCTTGCCCTCGGCGGTATGCCGGTCGAACACCACCCAGAACGGGAACCCCTCTTCAAGGGGCGGGGCCGGCTGAACGGCGGGGGGACGTGTGGTAAGGGCAAGGTAGGCCGCTGCCATGGCGACCGCGCGGTCATGCGGCCGGCCCGAGTCCCGAAAGCGAAACGCGTTATCGATCAAGGCCTTTTGATCTCGGCCGGCCTCATGCTCCGCGGCCCAGTTCCAGAACCCGGCCGGGTGCCGTATCGCCCGGGCCAGCCAGCGCAGCGGCTTTTCGTCGGAACGCCCGTCCAGTAAGGTGGTGTCCCCTTTGTCCAGCGCATAGGCGAGCAACCCCAGACCGGTGGCGTCCCGGTTTTTCTGATGGACCGCCAACCGGATGAGTGCGGCGACTTTGCTGTGGATCCCTTTGGTGAACAGCAGCTCGGCGCCGAGCGGCCAACACTCGGCATAGACGATCGCAGCCGTGCGGGCTTCAAACCACCCCGCCGCGTCGGACCCCATGCTTTCGATCAGCGCACTGGTGGTGAAGACCCATTCCGGGCAGCCCCGCCGTGCCGCCTTGTGCAGCAGCGAGCGGTAGCGTTCATCGACACGGAATCCCGCTTTCATAGGATCGGTAGGGCGGTTGAGGGCCTTTTACCCCGCCCTCTTCAACCTGCTGGGTGTAAATCGGCGAGGAACCCGGTGGGAGACGGATGGCGGAGGAGCGGCTCTGTGTAACGTTTCGTTTGCCGTTGTCTCTTCACTATTGCCGCGGATCTGAATAGCGGCATCCAACCCTGGGCAATCTTTTTAACCTCCTTTTGAGATTGTCCAGGCCGCACTGCCACTGTAAAGTGGTTTGTTCTCTCCTCCTCTCCTCAAGGGGCGGGCGTCCGCTTGGACCCCGCCCCTTAATTTTTACCACGCGATGGGTACCCGCATCGACGCGAACCCCTTCCCCCTTGCTCTTCCCACAAGCTCAGGGAAATGGGCCGGGCATCGGGGTCAGTGGTTCATGCGTTTCATTCGCACACTTCTTTTTCAGCGCTGACCCCGCTCTTGAGCAAGTCCTCAAAGGTGATCTGATTGAGACGCGAAAACATCGCGCGGGAGGCTTCCATCCACACGAAGCGCGTGACGCACGCGTCGATGCGCTTGCAGTGATCGAAATTTTTTGAGCACCCGGTGAAAAAAGCACCGCCCTCCAACAACGCCACGATCTCTCCAACCGTAATCTTCTCGGGGGGGCGGGCTAAGATGTGCCCCCCCTTCGATCCGCGAAAGCTTTGAATGTAGGCGGCGCGCTTGAGAGGGCGAATGATCTGCTCGAGGTATTTCAGAGAGATCGCTTGGCGCCGGGCGATTTCACCGAGCTGGATCGGGCCTTTACCGTAGTTCTGAGCCATATCCAAAATCAGGCGCGTGCCGTAGCGGCTGCGGGTGGAAAGCTTCATGAAAAGACTCCGTTGAGTGAAATTCGCTGAATTCCAGCCTGGGGCGGACAACACCGTATAGAATTTCCTTCAACCCGTCAAGCGGGAAAGGCCGTCCTTGACCTTGCTCCAGCCGTGAGCCGCGAGCTCCGCCACCTGCTGGATAAGCGGTTTGCGGATTCGGACCTCCAGAAAGAGATTTCCGTCGCGCCCGCCGCGGCGGCCGGTCTCACCCATGCCGGTCAGTCGGATACGCTGGCCTGCGCGGACGCCGGGAGGGATGCGGACGATCAGCTTTCTGGAGCCTTGCCGCCGGAAATAGGCATAGGGGCCCCCGCTTGCGGCGAGAGCGGCCGGGAGCGTGATGCGATCGTGGATGTCGGCGCCGTCGGCGGGCAGCCGGCCTCGGCCGAAACCCTGCAGCGCCCGCCGCGCGATGCCTGCAAAAAGTCCTGCCGCCGGGGCCCCGAGGCCGCTAGGCCGCATGGGACGGCCGAAGCCGAACACCCGGACCTTGATGCCGGGGCGCTTGAACTCGAACCCCTGGTAGGATTGGCCGTAGACGTCCCGGAATATCTCATCCACCCCCCGGACGCCGAAGGCCCGGGCCATCTCCTCGAACACGGCGTTGATGTCCGACCCGCTGAAGATGTCCCGCTCGGTGCGGTGGCTACGGTAGCGCGACTGGGCGGTGGAGCCGAACTGCATCCGCAGCGCATCGTACTCCCGGCGCTGGGCCGGGTTGGATAAAACGGCGTAGGCTTCATTCACACGCTTCATGGCCTCGACCGCCGCGGGGTTGTCGCGGTTGCGGTCGGGGTGATGCGCGAAGGCCATGCGCCGGTAAGCCTCCTTGATCTCCTTCGCCGTGGCCTGGGCGGAAACACCCAGAACGGAATAATAGTCGTCCGTGGACGTCATGGGTTGGCTGCCTTAGTGTATAGTTAAAAATAAACATTTAACGATAAGACGGAGGGCCAGTGAAAGAAACGCCAGAGACAACATGCCCCGGAGTGGATTTCAAATGCCCTGAATGCCGGCGCCCGCTGAGTGTCCCCCGGACCCGGGCCGATGCGGGGCAGGTGCTCGTTTGCGGCGGCTGCGGGCGGCGCTTTGAATGCGACGAGCTGCCGCCGGCGCCGCCAAAAGGCTGAACCCGTTTGCGACGACCGCAGGGGCCGATTCCTGAATCTCCCTGCCGCCCCTGTCAGAAATCCATTGCGGCACCCCTTTAACGTTGGACTGAAACGCCTCGAAGGAGTGCGGGGGATATTACCGGACACGCAGGGCCTGCAATCCCCTAATAGTCTGAGGTCATGCGATACGCCCTGTGACTGCAAAATGCGAGATCACAAGCCAGGCACGCGCATCGAATTTTAATGATGGGTCGCTGCAAAGGCGCTTTGCCTCCTCGGGCGAGACGAACATCACCGCGATCTGCTCCGTGGGCTCCTGCGACCCGAGGCCGGGTTCGCCGTCGCATTCGACAAAGACCATGCAGACCGATTCATCGGTCATGCCGGCGGATGAATAAAGAGGCGGGCTGGTGTCCAGAACGCGGGCCACCGAAAGTCCGGTTTCTTCCCTGAGCTCCCGGCGGGCCGCCTGTTCGATGCTCTCGCCGGCGTCCACGAGTCCTGCCGGAAACCCGTATTCGTCGCCCGCAAGGGTCACCCGGAATTCGCGGATGACCACCAGCTTCTTGCGGCTGCGGTGGTACGCCGCGATGATCACGGCATCCGGGGATTCGAACCGGCCGGTCGCGCAGCGCGGCGACGGGCGGCGGGTGGCGAGGGTCCATGAGCGCGGTTTAGGGTCCTTGAGGCGGTAGGTGGCCCGAAACAGATTCAACCACGGCGCGTCGGTCAGCTTTTCCACCCCGATGATCTTCATGGCCAGCCTCCACGGCCAGTCGTAGCGGAGGGCCCGGCCGTTGTCAACACACCGCGGGTGGGGGGCGTTGATGAGAGTCAAGTTTTGGCCGAAGCGGCCGATAGTTACTCAATCGAGAACTCTTCGAAACTTCCCGGTCAGTCGGGTCTACTTCATGTGGCAGCGGCATCTCGCCCGGGCCGAATCGTGGCTGGGAGCCACTCCCACAAGGACTAACCTGCTTGACACTAACGCGCCGCGCCATGAGGCGTTAATCGCCGTGCCGGCATAATCGCCACCGGTTAGGATGCGAATGGCTCCAGTTCGAAACAACACAGCGGCGGCGAGCCTCAAGAACAGGGATAGCCTGGATGCCGCCGGTGAAAAACGCTCCCCGGTCGAGCGCCGGCAAAGCGCCTTCCCCGCCCTGCGATATGTTTTCTTCGGCGGCCGACGGCGTGGGGTACGCCGCGCCGAGGACCGCTGGCAGATCGTCATTCTGGACCACTACCCCACCGGGCTGTTCGCGGTCATTGTCGGTATCCTGCTTCTGAGCCTCACCGATGCCTTTCTGACCCTCAATCTGATCGAACACGGCGCCACCGAGATCAACCCCGTCATGAACTATTTCCTCGGTAAAGGCCCCACCGTCTTCACCCTCGTCAAGTACGCGATCACCAGCGCGGCGGTGATCATTTTCGTCCTGGTCCGCAACAGCGTCATCCGCGGAAGCCGTTTCCAGACCCAGCGCCTTTTCACCTTCGCGCTGGTTTGTTTTGGGATCGCCGTGGTCTGGCAGTTCGTGTTGATTTTCATGACATCCTGTCGCAGTATGCTTCCGTGTTGAAGGCGGCCCGGAGGCGGGCCACTTGCTGAGTCAACGACCACCCGCAAAGCGGGTGGCTTGGATTTTCGGCCGTAAGCCGAAAAGGCAAAAGCACGCTAGTGCGTCACTCGTTGCACGTGAAACCGCGTGCATCGCACGCGGTTTGAAAACACGTAATCACACGGGTAAGGATGCTCATGACGCGCGTACTGCTGACCCAGCTGCCGATCCCCCGCCAGAACTTCGCCCGAAGGACCGGCAACATCCCCCTGGGGGCCGCCTGTCTGAAGCAGGCGGCGCGGGAGCTGCCCGGCGTGGCGATCGAGATCCTGCCCGAGAGCCAGGTGTCCTACCTCGGGGATGCCGCCCTTGCTGCTCTCATCCGCGCCGCACGCCCCGATGTGATAGGTTTCAGTGTGTTCAGCTGGAACATCGAGAGAAGTCTCTACGCGGCCGAGCAACTGAAGGCGGTGCTTCCCTCGGCCCGTATTGTTTTCGGCGGCCCCGAGGTCACCCCTGACAACCCCCTGGTGCGCTCCCCGCATGTGGACTTTCGTGTCTTCGGCGAGGGGGAGCAGGTGTTTCGCCGGCTGCTGACGGAGCCCGGTTTTTGGGCACAGGGGCATGCCGTCGAGAGCGCCGCGGAGATCTTCCGCCGCGCACGCAGCCCATATATGGACGCTCTGCTTGAGCCGGCCGTCGAGCATTTGATGCTGCTCGAAACCCAGCGCGGATGCCCTTACCGCTGCGGCTTCTGCTACTACAACAAGTCCCGGCACGGGCTGGCCACCGCGGCGCCGGAAAACCTGCTTGAAGCCGTCCGCTGGGCGATGGCGCACGATGTGGGGGAGGTCTACCTGCTGGACCCCTCTCTTAATTCGCGGCCGGACCTCCGCGAATTGCTGGCTGCGATCGCCCGGCTCAACGCGGAAAAGTCTCTTCGCTTCATCAGCGAAATCCGGGCCGAGGCGATTGACGAGGGCCTGGCCGACCTGCTGGCGGCAGCCGGTTTCACCTGGTTCGAAATCGGCCTGCAGAGCACCAATCCCCAGGCGCTCAAGATCATGAGCCGGCCGACCCGCCTGGACCGGTTTCTCCGGGGGGTCGAGCGCCTCAAGCGGCGGCGGATCACCCCCAGCATCGACCTCATCATCGGACTGCCGGGCGATGACCTCGCCGGGTTCATGCGCAGCGTGGATTTCGTGGCCGCTCACGATTTATCGGAGGACGTGCAGATATTTCCGCTTGCGGTCCTGCCCGGCACCCGCTTCCGGCGCCGTCGCCGCGAGCTGGGCCTGCGCTGCGAGGCCCACCCGCCCTACACGGTCACTGCCACCCCATCTTTTTCCCCGGAGGACTTTCTCCTGGCCTACGATTATGCCGAAACCCGCCTGGACACGGTGTTCTTCCCGCTGCCCGATCTGGAGGTGTGCTGGCGGCAGGGGGCCGGCCGTGATTTTCGCAAGGCTGCCGACCTCAGGGTGCGCCTGGGGGAGATCGAATGTGTAGCCAAGCTGGTGCTGAACCGTGTGCGGCCGGAGGAGGAGATCCGCCGCCTGGCGCGCCGGCTCACCCAGCCCTACCAGGTGCTGGTGGGACCGGGATTGCGGGATTTCGGGCACCTTGTGCGGACCCTTCGGACCACCACCGCCGAAAACCCTTTTACGCCCTTCGAAGTGGTCTTTTTCGAGCCGGCTGAGCTTCCCCGGACTTCGGAGTTCCTGAACGTGTTGAACCTGCGCCGCCCGCACTTTCTGGACGGGGATCTGCGGTATCTGTTCCCGCAGCCCGGAAACCGGGCGGTCCTCTTCACGCTGGTGTCCGCCGATCGGCGGGCGCGCTTCCGGGGCGACATGCAGCGCCAGGTTTACTGGTGGCAGGGGCGGAGGCTGCCCTCACTGCAAGAGCTCGCGGAGCTGGGCGATCTGGACGGGGTCTTGATCGACAGCCCGGTGCCGTTCGAAGCGGTGTGCGCCTGGCAGGATGCGGTCGGGCCGTCGGCCGCCGAGGAGTTTCACATCGGCTTTGGCGAGGCGGCGCTGCAGGCGCGCTGGCTGCTGCGCACCTGCCCGGATGAGTACGTCGGGACGGTCACGGGATGGAAGGTTGATTAGCGCCTGCACCGAAGGCGAGCCCCAGCCGCTGGGTTGACGCGGGGGCGATCGAAATTATCATTCTGCGCGGAACACCCTACTCCGTACATCAGAGGTTGACCCATGCCGATTTACGAATACGAGTGCAAGGCCTGCTGCCATTGTTTCGAGGAGTTGGTCTTCTCCTCTGACTCCTCTGCGCCCGCCTGCCCCAAGTGCGGCTGCGCCGATGTGCAGAAGCTCATGTCCGCCGGGTGCGTTCGGCCTCAGGGGATCCCCAGCGGCTCGGGTGGTTTCAAGGCCCCTGCCTGCAAACCCTCGGGCTGACGGATCTGATCCCCCTCGGTCCGAGGGGCCAACTAAAATGCACGGGGCCTGCGTCGTCAGGCCCCGTGCATTTCACACGTCGATGGTCTCGCCTGGTTTCATCACCGCCACGCGGGCCCCGGTCTCTTTTTCCACCCGGGCGGCCCATGCGTTCGGGTCCTGCTTGATGACGTCGAAGGTGTTGTAGTGGATGGGCACCACGCGTTTGGGTGCGATCAGTTTGACCGCCCGCAGGGCATCCTCCGGCCCCATGGTGAAGTTGTCGCCGATGGGCAGGATCGCCAGATCGATCCCCTCCTCGCCGATCAGCCGCATGTCCCCGAAGAGTCCCGTGTCACAGGCGTGGTAGATCTTCTTGCCTTCGATGTAGAAGAGGAACCCGCAGGGGTTCCCGCCGTAGGAGCCGTCCGGCAGGGCGGAGCCGTGGAGGGCGAGGGTCAGCTTGACCCTTCCCCAGGGATAGTCGAAGCCGCCGCCGATGTGCTGGGGGTGGACGTTTTTGACTCCCTGGGCGACCATCCAGTTCTGGATCTCGAAGTTTGATATCACCGTGGCGCCGGTGCGTCGGGCGATCGACACCGTGTCGCCCACGTGGTCCCCGTGGCCGTGGGATACCAGGATGTAGTCTGCCGCCACCGTGTCGGCTTTGACGGGGGCGAGCGGGTTTCCGGTGAGGAAGGGATCGACCAGGAGCCTGGCCTTCGGACTTTCGAAAAGAAAACAGGCGTGGCTGTACCATGTGGCGTTGACGGTCATGACGGCCTCCTTTGGGCTGAGGGTTCTTTGACGAGGTAGATGGCCGGCAGGCTGGCCAGCGTCACCACCCCTTTGATGATCACGTTGGCGGCGAAGATCGACCAGACGACGTCGGGTGGCAGGATGAATGCGAAGGCCCCCCAGCAGAAGATCAGGCTGTCGACCGGGATGCTGATCGCGTTGCTGGTGAGTACCCGTAACCATTGAAAGCGTTCCGTCACCCGGGCCACCCAGATGCGGTAGACCTCGGTGTCGATCAGTTCACTCACCACTTCGGCCACGATGCTGGCGAGAACGATGCGCCACACCGGCCCCAACACCGCTGCGAACTCCCGGCCCAAGCCCCAGGCGGGGTCTTCGGGCATCCGGGCCGCCAGCTGGAGAAACAGGGCCATGAAGAGGTTGACCCCGGCCGCGGTCACGACCACCGTGCGCGCGGCCGCGATGCCCAGCCGTTTGTGCACCAGGTCCCGCAGGGTGAAGGTGAGCGGGTAGATGAAGGTCCCCGCATCGATGCTGAATCCTGCGAGCAGGGCGATCTTCAGGCTGCCGACATCCGAGAGCATCTGGGCGGCGATATAAAGCGACACCAGCACGATCCCGGCGGTCGGTAGGACGGACAGTGCCGGGGCGTCCTGCCTCATCAGGGCCACTTGTCGTTCAAGCGTCATGAGCTCCCGTATAGTCCAGAACGCGAGCTGGTGTCCATACCGCTGTGCGCCCGCCGTGCAGACTAAAAAAATACATATTTGTTTTTAATTCAGATTGATTTTAACATTTCTGTTGGTATTTTGATTGGCTCCGGCGGGTGGGGTGGGTCCCGGCTGGTCGATAACAAATTGTAAACTATATGTATTCAGGTTTTCGCCCAGGGATTGAGCGCATGGCACGCAGATTGAATTACTTGCCACCAGTAAATCCACCGACGTGTGTGAAAAGGGTAACGTTATGAGACTCGATTCGTGCTGCAAAACCGACGCTGGCCTCTCCAAGGAAAAGACCGATGCCTGCACCTGTTCGCACTGCCTGCGGACCTTCAAATCCAGCGCCGATCTGGTACGCAGCGGCAATGGGGTCCTTTGCATCGGATGCTACGAGAGGCTGATCGACCCGTATCCGCGGCTCTGCTGCGACGGGGCCGCGTTCTAAAAAACGTTTTTAACAACTCGGCTCCAGGCCCGGATCCGGCGGTGGCGGTCGGTGCTGACGCCTATCCCGCTGAAGCGGACCGGGGTTCGGGGTAATGCCGCCCGACCTGGCTGCCGGGCCGGTGTTTTTTTCAGGTACCCTGCCGCAGTCGCTTCCTTCCTTCCTTCGACCGGTGTCCGCCGCACAGGTCCATCCTCGCGCTTTTTCCGAGCATGCAGGGGTTTCTTCCGGTGGGATATGAGCGTTCAGTTTTTTCGTGCCGAAGACAGTCGGTACATGTTCGACCCGGACACCTTTCAGGTCTATCGTTTCGAGGACGGCGCTGGGTTCTGACCGACGACCTCACACGGCGTGAGGACATCCGCTTCCGTTTCGTGAAGGGGAGCTGCCTGGAAGTCCAGCAGGCCGCCTGCGGTTGACCATTATCGCCCGTCACGCGGACGGCGGTCGGCCCCCTCACTCATCGCCGCTTTCCCTTATTCCTGGAGGAGGGGATGTGTGAGGATCGGTGTCCGTCAACCCGGGAACAGGGATTGCAATCTGAGCAGCAGCGATAGGTCCCCCTCGACCCTGTATTTGCCGGTCATGTAGGCCTGCTGGCCGTCGATCGTCCCCGCCGCAATTCCCTGCCACACCTCCGCGGGAGTGTGGATCACGATGGCAGGCGCAGCGGCCGGATCGTCATGGTAGCTGCAAACCCCTTTCGCGATCCTCAGATGTGCTTGAAAGGTCTCTGCGCCGGTTACGTCGAATTGGATCACCGCCTCGAGTCCGTCGGCCGCGGCGGGATCGAAGCCGAGGGGCATCGCCTGCAACAGCTCCCTGCAACTCATCTTCGGCGCCATGGTGGCGGATAGGCGATGGG